>CAZFCJ010000213.1:0-4048 GCA_964517315.1 uncultured Anaerolineaceae bacterium
CTCATCCTGGTCGACCTGGTCGTCGTGCCAGTCAGCCTGGCGCTGGCCTCCTGGATGCGGTCCACAATCCCCGTCGGGAGGACCGGCGCGCTGCCGCCCGAGGCCACCCAGGTTCCATGGCCGTTCTACGCCCTGGCCGTCGTCGTCTGGGTCTTCAGCCTGGCCTCCTCGGGGGCCTACAATCCCCAGCTCGCGTTGCGCTGGTTCAACGAAGCCTGGCGGGTGGTGTGGGGGTCCGGCGTGGCGACCGTGGTGCTGGCCGGCGCGCTCTACATGACCTACCGGCAGAGCTCGCGTCTGCAGTTCATTTACTTCTTTGTCATCGCCACCTCACTCATGCTGGCGGTGCGCGGTGGCCTGCGCGTCTACTACCGGCTGATCGGGCGCACTCGGCCGGGATCCAGGAACCGCATTTTGGTCCTCGGGGCGGGGGAGTTGGGTGAGCGGGTCGCTCGGGTGCTGCTCGACCACTCCCGTTGGGGCTACCATCCGGTGGGATTTCTCGACGACGACCCTGCCTTGGTCGGGCAGCAGGTCCAGGGACTGTCCGTCGTGGGGAAGCTCGGCAGCCTCCGCGAAAAAGTGGAGGAGCGCGCTATCGACGAGCTGTGGATTGCCCTGCCGGCCGGTTCGGTGGATCGCCTGGGTGAGGTCCTCGCCCAGGTGGAAACGCTCCCCGTGCGGGTCAAGGTCGTGCCGGACTATTTCTCGTTCGCTCTCATCCGCACCAAGCCGGAGGTGCTCGGCGACCTGCCGGTGATCGGTCTGCGCGACCCGCTGATCGAGGGGGTCCCTAGGTTGATCAAGCGGGCCTTCGATCTGGCGGTTGCGCTGATCCTCTTGATCCCCAGCTTGCCCCTTCTAGGGTTGTTGGCGCTGGTCATTCGGCTGGACAGCGAAGGGCCGGCGCTCATCCGGCAAGAACGGCTGGGGGAGAACGGCCGCCCGTTTCAAATGCTCAAACTTCGGACGATGAGCGAAGGGGCCGAAGCGCGAAACGAGGCGGTGGCCCGATCGACCGAGGGCGGCGCCGTGATCCACAAAACTCCCGACGATCCGCGGGTGACGCGCATCGGCCGCTTCCTGCGCCGCTTCAGCCTGGACGAGCTGCCCCAGCTGTTCAACGTGCTCAAGGGCGAGATGAGCCTGGTCGGGCCGCGGCCCGAAATGCCCTGGCTGGTCGACCGCTATGAGTCGTGGCAGCGCAAGCGCTTCGCCGTGCCGCAGGGCATCACCGGCTGGTGGCAGATCAACGGCCGCAGCGACCGGCCCATGCACCTGCACACCGAGGACGACCTCTACTACGTATACAATTACTCGCTCTGGCTGGACATCTACATCCTGCTGCGCACCCCGCTGGCGGTGCTGCGCGGGCAGGGAGCCTTCTAGAATCTCACCGCAGAGAACGCGGAGAACGCAGAGAAAATTATTCACACTAAGACACAAGGACACAAAGGCACTAGAAGATAGAGAAATACAGGCTTAGAGTCTTGGTGTCTTGGTGTTATTCTCTTCTCCTTCTTTCCGTCTATCCGTCGGCATCCATAGGGCCAATTTGATATGCCGTTGCTCGGTAGCACGACCCTGATCGTCCTCGCCGTCACCGCCGGGATCACGCTTCTCGTGGGCTTATGGCGGCCGTTTTTGATGCTGGCGGTCCTGGTGCTCGGTGTGCCATTCCGCGACTTCATCACTCGTTGGCTCAACGTCAACACCGAACTGAGCATCCGGACCGTGAACGCGTTGGGCCGCTGGTGGTTTGCCCTGGTCCTTGCGCTGGGCCTGGTCTTGGTCATCCGATTCCTGCGCGGTCGGCGGTCGTTTTTGGACCGCCTTGACCTGGGGTGGCCGGACTGGCTCTTCATCGCCGCCGTGGCGGTTGCGGTCCTGTCAACCGCGCTCGCGCCGAACAAGTCGGCCGCATTCCTGTCGTTGCGTGGCTACCTGCAGCCGATGGCGGTCTACGTGCTGGCGCGTGTGTTTTTGCCCTCCCGAGGGGAAGCCAAGCTGTTGTTGATCGGGCTGCTGTTGGTGGGTGTGGCGATGGCGGCGTTTGGCCTGTGGCAGGGCGTGATGTGGGAGGAGGCCGACTTTCGCGCCAACGGCTATGTGCGCCAGGATGGGACCCTGGTTACGCCGCCAACTCGGATCTTGGGCCAGATATACATTCGCCCGGCCTCCACCGTGAGCGGTCCCAACGAATTTGGTCTGGACATGGTGATCCTCTTCGCCGTTGGGCTGTTGATGGCCGTACAACGGTCAGGCCCCGTCCGTTGGGTGGGTCTGGCGTTGGCGCTCTTATTCACGGCCGGATTGCTTGCCACATACTCACGCAGCAGCCTGCTGGGCTACATCGCTGCCTGGCTGGGGATCATCTGGCTGCAGCGCGGTTGGCTGCGCCGTACCGTGGGTCAGGCACCAACGAGGCAAGTGCTTGTGCTGGGTCTCCTCTTTGCGGGGTTGCTCGTGGTGATCGCGAGCGGTCTCGTATTGACCGGTTTCTATGATTACTTGACGCGCACGGTAAGCAGGCTGCCGCAGACCTATCACTACGTTGACACCGTAGAGGCCATCCAATTCCTGGCCGCAAATCCGTTTGGCGTGGGCATGGGCATGGTCGAGCCGAAGGGCGCGCTGGCGCTCATCCAGACGGGCGGCACCTACCACGTCGAAGGCTCATTGCTGCAGATCGCCATGGAGATGAGCGTGCTCGGGTTGGCCGTCTGGCTGGTCTTCTGGGCGGTGGCTCTGGCCAGGACGGCTCGGGATTTCCGGCGCCTTGAAGATCCGGTCCTGCGGATCTTCACCGGGGCCGCGTTCGCCGGCTGGCTCGGCGCTTTCGTGGCCTTCGTTTTCCTGCCGCTGATGCAGAGCATCTCACTGATGGTGTGGCTGTGGTTCCTGCTGGGCGTTGCGGTCTCCGCGGATCGGATCGAGGCGGCATGGCTCGAGCGGTCAGAGGAAATGCGGGGCCGGTTGTCCCAGGTGGCGTGACCCGGGGCTCCGAGGGAAACCATAAAGCGTTTCTTCGAGTCTTTGTGTATTGGTGTGATTTCCTTTAGTAACGGGTAACTGGTAGATTGGAGATTAGAGACTGGAGACCAGGCCTGACACCTGACACCTGATGCTTGAATCCTCAAGCCAGGAGCCAAAGGCCAGCAGCCAGAAGCCAATTTGAAGACCGAATGCTGACACCTGATACCTGATGCCTGAAGGCTAACTAAACCCACTGGATCTGCGCTCAGTGCTCAGTGCTTACTGCTTGCTTCCCAAGAACCCTTGTCAATCCATAACCATGGACTACATCGTTCACGTCTCCTTTCCCCGCAGCGGACACCATGCATTGGTCCGGTGCATCATGGATTTGCTGCCGGACGAACTGAACTACTGTGACTATTATCGCCACTGCCGGCGAGTTCCGTGCACCGATCCAGCGACAAACTACCAAAAGACCCACGATTTCGACCTGGAGCTGGGGATCGACGACGGCTTGAAGTACGTGGTGCAGATCCGCAACCCCATCGAGGCGATTTCGTCCTGGTACGAGTACAAATTCAACGACCCCTATACGCGCAGCGGCGAGAGCGAGTGGAAGAAGCTGCTCGATCGCTGGGTGCTGCGGGACACCCGTTGGCACTGGAGGTTTTTCTTCGGTCAGAAGGTGGACTATTGGGAGCGGTTTGCCGAGAAGTGGTCGGGTCGAGTCGGACGGCCAAACGTATGGTTGCTGACCTACCGTGAGTTCATAGGTGACACGCCCGCCACATTGCGACGGGTCCTGCAGTTCGCCGGCGCGGAGACTCCGGTCAGCGACCAGAAGTTGGAGGCGGTGGCGCTGGAGCACAGGGTTGAGAAGCGTCGCGACCTTGCCGATTTCCGCTACTTCGATCGGGAGAGGTTCAGCCGCACCCAAGCGCGTCTGAGCGAGCAGATGGCCGCGATGGGGTTGGATGAGGTTCGGCTTTAGAGGGGCATTATCGCGGTCTCGTGAGCCGGGATTCGGAAGGCTAACCACAAAGACGCCAAGGACACGAAGGTTTATCCATAA
>CAZFCJ010000214.1:0-4043 GCA_964517315.1 uncultured Anaerolineaceae bacterium
ATTTCGAGCTGCAATTCGACGCCGCTGTTTTCGGCGACACGCCGGCGCACGGTCTCCAGCAGCTCCCACGCATCCTCGGCGGTCGCGCCGCCGCGATTGACGAAGAAGTTCGCGTGCTGTTGGCTGATCTCGGCGCCACCTACCCGCAGCCCCTTCAATCCGGCGGCTTCGATCAAGCGCCCAGCGAAATCATCCTCCGGGTTCTTGAACATCGACCCCCAGCTGGCTCCGGTCGGCTGCGTGAGCCGACGGTGGTCGCCAAATCTCCGCATGGTGCGCTGCGCCGCCTCCCGGGTCGATCTCTTCAAACGGAAGCTCGCGCTCAACACCACCGCCTCGCCGGGGTTGCGTTTGAGCCAGCTGTCGCGATAGTCGTAATCCAGCTCTTTCGGCGGCCACGACTCGCGCCGCCCACTGTGTTGCAAGATCTCGGCCACCTTAAGGCACCCCGCGGTGTCCGAACCGTGGGCGCCGGAATTGTTGACGACCGCCCCTCCGACCGTGCCCGGAACGGTCGCCGCCCATTCGAGGCCGGCAAGCCCGCGCTCCGCGCAGCGACGGCCAAGCCCGCCGAAGGAGGCTCCCGACTCGGCCCGTGCCGAGGGCGGGTCACTCCCCTCCTTGATGCGGACTTCACGGGCCTGGTTCAGGACCACCACCCCGCGCACCCCGAGATCGGAAACCAGCACGTTCGATCCTCCTCCGATCACGATGAAATACACCTCCAACCTCCACAGGCGCTCTGCGGACTCCGCCAACTGCTCGGCGGAACGCACCGGCAGCAGATAATCCGCCGGTCCTCCAATGCGAGCCGAGGTGTAGCGGGCCAATGGCTCATCCCGCCTCAATCGGTCACCAAATGCCGCTTCCACGGCTCGCCGCTGTGCCTTGTCGAGGCCACTCAAGCTCACAAGCTGCGAACCCGATCGATCAACCGGGCAACGAGCTCCTGCTCCTCCGCCGGCCGCTCCAGCTTGAGCGGTTTGCGCTCACCGGGATCGTCCACCTGACTGAGAGCCAGCCTCAGCCGCAGCTCCATCTTGCGGTCGATCTCGAACACCCGTTTAGCCTTCTTCTTCGCCATCGTTGCTCCTTCCTTCTCTTGCCCATTGACCCTCCAGCAGGAGCCGGCCAACTTCGTTTCCATCCCCAGCGCTGAGCGTGATCACCACGTCGCCGGGCTCGATCTGCGTTTCAAGCGCCGCCGCAGCCGCCTTCAAGTCGCCGATGTGTTCGGCGTTCACGTGGTCCAGGGCCGCCGCCACGTGGGCTCCGGTGAGGGTGGGGTCGGGCTCCTCGCGGGCCGCGTAGATATCGGTCACGATCACATGGTCGGCCTCATCCATCACCCCCGACATCGCCCCCAGAAGGCGCTTGGCGCGCGAATAGGTATGCGGCTGATAGACGGCGTGAATTCTCGCCTCCGGATAGCGCTGCCTGGCCGCGCTCAGCGTCGCTCGGATCTCGGTGGGGTGATGGGCGTAATCGTCGATCACAACCACCCCGTTCACCTCACCCAGCACTTCGAAGCGGCGGCTGGTCCCGTGGTACTCCGTAACCGCCTCGCGAGCCGTGGCGAACGGAACCCCGGTCCAATCCGCCGCCGCCAGGGCTCCCAGCGTGTTGAGCACATTGTGCTGCCCGGGCAGCCGGCTTCGGACCAGGCCCAAAACCTCACCCCGCTTGAGCGCTAGAAAATCAGAGCCACCCGCGCCGTTGGGGCGCACTTCTTCCGCCCGCCAATCCAAATCCCCGGACAGGCCGTAAGTGATGCGCTGTCGACCGGACGTGCGCAGGCGCGCGGCCCCTTCGTTGTCCCCACACAGGATCACAGCCTGCTCGACTTGGTCGACGAAGCTCTGAAACGCGTCCTGGATCTCGGCCAATGTTTGAAACTGATCCGGGTGGTCGAGCTCGATATTGGTCACCACGGCCAGCTGCGGGCGAAGACCTAGAAACGCGAGGTGGTACTCGTCGGCCTCGATCACAAAGACGTTCCCTTCTCCAGCGCGGGCGTTCGTTCCCAAATCCATGAGCCCGGCGCCGACGATGAAGCTCGGTGAGGCTCCGCCCTGCTCCAAGATCCAGGTGAGAAGCCCCGTGGTGGTCGTCTTGCCGTGCACACCGGCCACCGCCAAGGTGCGCTGGTCACGGGTCAGCTCCGACCAAAACTCGTTCCGGCGCAGCACCGGAAGCCCGGCCTGGCGGGCGGCGACAAGCTCGACGTTGTCCGCCGGCACAGCGGCCGAGACCAGCACAAGATCGGCCCCCTGCACGTTTTCGGCCCGGTGCTCGTATGAAATCCCCACGCCGGACCGCTCGAGGGCGGCGGCGAATTCCGAGCGCGACTGGTCCGACCCCGTCAGCGCGTCACCCCGCTCATGGAGCACCTTTGCGATCGCCGACATTCCCGCGCCTCCGATACCCACAACGTGAACTCTGCGGCTCATACGAACACGACGATGATGAACACAAACACGACGCCGACGGCGAAATATATGTGTGGGATGGGCAGCGCGGCCGGCGGCAGGTACTGCACCAGCTCCACAATCTGCTGTTCCATTTCCGGCACCGGCGGCGGCCAGACCACGAAATCCGTCGGGTAGCCGGCCTGGTGCAGGTAGTACCAGATCGACCCGATCAGCAGATAACCGTTCAACGCACCCAACAAGCCCCCCAAGAGCACCTCCTCAAGCCGTTCGCGCGCCAGTTTGGGCTCGAGCGCCCTCAGATGAGGGGTCTGGTAGCCGAAGAACGCCAGCAGGATCATGAGCACGCCGCGGATCACAAACTGGTTCTCTCCCGGTTGCAGGAAAAGCGCGGTGCGATAGGCAGTGATGTAGGTTTCCAGGATGGCGTTGAGAAAGAGTCCCAGCACCACCGCGCTGGTCACTAGCAGCTCCTTGGCCCAGCCACGCATCGCCCCGATCACCGTGAACAGCACAATGAAGATGCCAAACAACACGACCAAACTGATCACGAGGATGCCTTCCGTCCGACTCGCAGCAGTTCTTCGGCGATCGCTTCCGCTGCGCCATGGTGCGCCAGACTCGCTGCGGCGCGGGCCATTTGACTGCGCCGGATCTCGTTATCCAGCAGCGAAGCGATCGCGCGGATCAGCTCTCGGCCCAACGACTCGTCGTCCAGTACAACCGCCGCCCCGCGTTCGGCCAGGTGGGCCGCGTTGGTGCGCTGGTAGCGCCAGGCGTGAGGATACGGGACGAGGATCGAGGGCAGGCCAAACAGCGGATATTCGCCCAGGACAGAGGCGCCCGCCCTTGACACGACCAGGTCCGCCGCGGCCAGCGCGTGGCCCATTTCCTCGTGCAAATACGCGTGCGGCCGATAGCGCTCGGCCAGGTCCGCGGAAAGTCGATCGCGGACAGAGTCGACCGTCGGCCAATCCCGCTCCCCGGTCAAGTGCAGGACCTGAGCCCGCACAAGCAGCGACTCAAGCCCGCCCCACAGCGCACGATTGATCGAACGCGCGCCGCGACTGCCGCCGAGCACCAGCACGACCGGTCGATCCGCTTCGAGCCCCAGTACAAGGCGACCGGTCTCAAGAGCCGGCCGGTCGATTTCGAAGCGCGACGGATAGCCTGTGACTTTGACCTTGGCGGCGTTTCGGTAGTAGCGGCGCGACTCGTCCGTGGTGACGCACACTCGATCCGCGACCCGGCTGATCCAGCGCAGCGCCAGCGCGGGCTCGACGTCAGGAACAAACGTCACCTTGGGCACTCCCCACCCGGCCGCGGCCACCGGTCCCCCCACATAGCCGCCGGTGAAAAACAGCGCCGCCGGCCGGAATTCGCTCAGCACGCCGCGCGCCGCCACTGTGCCGCGTACAAGCTTCAGCAGGTTGCCGGGCAGGGCCGTCAAGCCCACCCCGTGCAGGCCCGCCGCCGGGATCGCTTTGAACGGCAACCCCGCGCGCCGGACAAGGCGCTCTTCCATGCCGCCCTGACCGCCGACCCAAAGCACGTCAGCCCTCTCGCCGAGCGCGCCGACGACGGCCAAGGCGGGATACACGCCGCCGCCTGTTC
>CAZFCJ010000215.1:0-4028 GCA_964517315.1 uncultured Anaerolineaceae bacterium
GGCAGGGGATGACGATCGGGATCGGGTTCGCGCCCAGCGCCTGGCCGACGGCCCGCGCGCCGCTCGGCTTGCCAATTCGCTGTGCCACTTCACCGTAGGACCAAACCTGGCCGGGTGGAATCGCCTGGATGGTCTCCAGAACGAGGCGCTGGAAGCGCGAAGTCGCATGAAGATCGAGCGGCAAGTTGAAGGTAAGCCTCCGCTGGTTGAAGTAGGCCCTCAGCGCCCTTAACGGTTCGCGAATTCGTTCGCCTCGATATTGAAGGCGGGCCCGGCCGTCCAGATCGGCCAGAAATGTGGACTCGTCCCCGCGGAGGGCGACCCGGATCAAGCCGTGAGGGCCGGCGGCGAGGTACAAACGACCAAAGGGCGTGTCGAGGTTGGCCCAATCGATAGGGGTGGCCCGGTCCCGGTACCATGATCGCAGGCGGTCGGCGGAGTGGGTCACGGCCGGTTCGGTGGGCTCGGGGATTTCATGCCGCAGTAGGTCGGCGGTCATCTTGTCTTTGCTCATCGGTCCTCCAATTCTGACTCGGGCGAGGGGATCAACGCCTCCCGCAAACGGCGCAGGCCGTAGGATACGTTGGCGCGTGCGCTCTCCTGGCTGCAGTCGAGCACGTCGGCGATATCGGCATACTCGAGCTCGTCGAGATAACGCAGGATAACGGCCTGGCGCTGCTTGAGCGGGAGTGAGCTCAGCGAACGTTGTAGCGCTCGGGTCCGCTCCCCGTTCAGGATCCGCTCGAGCGGTCCGGGCGCGATGTCTTCCTCGGGCGGGTGGGTCGGATCAAGCGGCACGGGCGCGCGGGAATTCTTCTTCCAATGGGTGCGCAGGCAGTTGGTGGCGATGCGGTACAGCCACGCCCGGGGGTTGGAGTTCGGCCGCAGCGATTCATAGGCGCGGTAGGCGCGCAGAAATACCTCTTGAGTAAGGTCCTCGGCGTCGTGCTTCGGTTGCGGATGGCCGCCGCTCCACAACCCGCGCCACAGGTAGCGGTGGATCTCCGCGTGGTGCTCGTCGATCAAGGTTTCAAAGCGAGGTGAATTCAAATCCCGCCCTCCCAGCCGTTGCCTCGCCTCCGTTTCCATATATAACCGAGATGCCCCTCAATTTGTTAAATGGACTTGGATGAGGTCGTAGGGCGTGGTGAGTCTGAGCCGCAGTTGGCACGCACGTGAAAAGGATCGGGCCCCCGTGCTGCTGCTGCACGGCTTGGGCTCGCGCGGCGAGGATTGGGCCCTGCAGACGGCCGCGTTGGCGCCGGCCTTTCCGCTGCTGGCGGTGGATCTACGCGGCCACGGCAGCTCGCCGAGTGGACCCGGCTGGCCCACGATGGCCGATCTGACCAGGGACGTGATCGAGGTGCTCGGAGATGAGGCCGTAGATCGGGTGCACGTCGTCGATCTCTCGCTCGGGGCAGCGGTGGCGCTTCAGCTGGCGTTGGACCAGGCGGGGAGCGTGGTGAGTCTGACGCTGGTGAACGGCTTCGCAGCTCTCGAGCTCGGCTGGCGCCGCCGGGCTCGGGCGATGGCGCGGCTCGTGTTCCTGCTCCTTGGGTGCATGGACTGGTCGGGAAGCTGGGTGGCGCGTTCGGTGTTTCCCCGGCCGGAGCAGGCCGAACTGCGGCGGACGGCCGCAGAGCGTCTGGCGGAGAACGATCGCGGTGACGATCTGCGCGCGCTGTGGGCGCTACGGGGCTTCGATCTCAGGGAGAGGCTTGCCGAGGTGCGGATCCCGACCCTGGTCGTCGCCGGGAGCGCGGACCGGATCGTGCCGCTCGGGGCCAAGCGGGAGCTCGCCGAGCGGATCCCAGGTGCGGAGGTGGTTCCGGTGGCCGGATCGGGACACGCCACGCCGCTCGATGCGGCGCCGCGGTTCCATCGAATCCTGCTGAGCTTCCTAGAACGAGCCGAAGGCAGCGCATTACCCTCCGATTTCTAACCGCCGAGAACGCAGAGTACGCAGAGAGTTAGATTTATTCAGTTGGGTTCGTCTCCGGCCCGCTGGAATGGAGACCAAAGGAATCTGACAAGCCTCAAGCCTGCTTAATGCCAGTTGATTAATAATCTTTGCGCTCTCCGCGATCTCTGCGGTGGGTGTTCATCAGGCCGCCTGCGACGGCCGCAGGTTGACTTGTCACAAGGGCCGGAAGGGACTCAGTCGAGTTCGGAGTCGATGATCTGGGTGAAGCGCTCGAGGGGCTGAGCGCCGACCAGCGGGATGCCGTTTACGAAGAAGGTGGGGGTGCCCGAGACGCCCAGCTGGGACGCGTAGCGCGCGTCGGCCTGAACCTCCTGCGCGTACCGTCCTTCCCGGACGCAGCGTATTAATTCCTCGACGTCCAGGCCGAGCTCGTCGGCGTAGGCACCATAGGCTTCAAGTCCCAGCCCGTGGCGTCCGGAAAACAGGGCATCATGGTACTCCCAAAACCCGCCCTGGTCCCCGGCGCACTCCGCTGCCTGCGCGGCGTTGAAGGATTCTTGGCTGGTGATCGGAAAGTCCCGGTATACGAATCGGATTTGCCCGGAATATGCCTCCATCAGCGGCCGGAAGGTCTCCTGGTGAAAGCGCTGGCAGTAAGGGCAGTTGTAGTCGCTGAATTCCACGATCACGACCGGCGCGTCGGGCGGACCCAGGGACGGATCGTCGTCCTCGCTGACCTGCACTCGACGGGGATCGCCGGGATCGCTGGCGGGGGCGGTAGTCTGGGCTGGCTGGGCCGGATTGCCACCCCAGACGAGGTAGCCGATGGCGAACCCCGCGACCAGTGCCAGCGGCAGCAGCGCCATGTAGACGTGGCTGCGGCGGAGGACCAAGTACCCCTCGAGGGCTTCATTTTCTTGATCGGTTGGTGGAGGGGCCTGGGGAGGGAAATGGAGGCCCGATCGTTTCTCGTGCATGAGCGAATTCTATCATGGGGTCGGGTTCGATTTCGTGGAATACCGGCGGACTATTAAAATGAGAGGCAGGAGCGGAAACCGTCCCAACGGTAGCGGAGGTGGGAATCCGGTGAAGGCGCTGGTCTTGAGCGGCGGCGGTAACTACGGGGCGATGCAGGCCGGGGCGTTGGAGGTGCTGCTGCGAACCGGATTTCGGCCGGAGGTTGTGGTCGGAACCTCGGCCGGGGCCTTGAACGGAATTCAACTTGGCGCGTCTCCTTCGCTGGAAGGGGTGGCGCAACTGCAGCAGACCTGGAAGGAAGTCGGCGACGAGCAGGTGGGTTCGTTCACCCTGCTGCGCGGGCTGAAACGGCTGGTGCTGCACAAGCGGAGTATGTTTCCGAGTCAGCCGCTGGCCGACTTTGTCCAGCAGCGGTTCCCGCCTGGAATCGAGACGTTCGGCGAGCTGCGGGCCGCCGGTGGCGTGAAGGTTTTCGCAGTGGCGACCAGCCTCCACGGGGATGGGCCCCGAATTTTCGGTGATCAGCCCGACGATCGACTGCTGGACGGGGCGATGGCCAGCACGGCGCTGCCTCCGTACTTCGCGCCGTGGAAAGTGGGTGAACTGCGGTTCGTCGACGGCGGAATCTACAGCAACCTGGCGCTGCGGGTCGCGGTGGAGCGCGGAGCCACGCGCGTTTTGGCCCTCTGGATCCGGCCGCCGCGGCAGATCTTGGGCAAAGGTGAAGGAATCCTGGAGATGATCAGGTCCGCTTTCAGCATGATGACCCAGTCGGTGAGCGCGGCGGAGATCGATTGGGCCCGGCGTGGTGGGGTGGACCTCAGGGTCCTGGAACTGCATCCACCGGATGACATCGTCTTCTGGGACTATGATCAGGCCGAGCGCCTCATCGAGGCGGGACGGAAGGCCGGCGAGGAGTTCTTACAGGAGAGCCGCCCCCGACAGGGAGCCGACCGATGGCTCAGTCTCCAGCGCAGGCTGCACGGCTTCATCGACCTGTCCGCCCGCCGGCGCGGCGTCGGCCATTCGGGCGTTGCGCAATGAGGGCCGGATCGGTATAATTTGAGCAAGGGGCGGTTAGCTCAGTTGGTCAGAGCGCTACGTTGACATCGTAGAGGTCGTTGGT
>CAZFCJ010000216.1:0-3991 GCA_964517315.1 uncultured Anaerolineaceae bacterium
CCGACGATCAATCAGGCCTGCGCCACCTCCGCCAGCGTCCTGGCACGCGCGGCGTTCGGACTGCAGGCCTCCGAGAGGGGCGAGATGGCGCTGTGCATCACGGCCGATCGCACCTCCAATGGACCGCATATCTACTACCCGGATCCGAAAGGGCCCGGCGGAAAGGGCCAGGCCGAGGATTGGGTTTGGGACAACTTCAACTGCGACCCGTTCGCTGACAACGCTATGATCGAGACCGCCGAGAACGTGGCCCGCAAGGAGGAGATCAGCACCGAGGAGCAGCACGAGGTCACACTGCTTCGCTATGAGCAGTACGAGCAGGCCCGCGCCGAGGGGGCTGCGTTTCACCGCCGCTTCATGGTGGCGCCGCTTGAGGTGAAGCCGACCGGCCGCAAGGTCGTGGCCACCGTGGAGGGCGACGAGGGCATCTATCCGACGACCGCCGAAGCTCTGGCGAACCTTTCACCGGTTGTCCCCAAGGGCACGGTCACCTTTGGCTCACAGACCCATCCCGCCGACGGAAACGCCGGCATGATTCTCACCCAGGGGCCGCCTTCCGGGGATTTAAAACCGGATTCCGAGATTCGCATCGAGCTCATCTCTTACGGCGAAGGGCGGGCGCCGAAGGGGTTTATGCCCACGGCACCCGTCCCGGCCGCACGCCAGGCTTTGGCTTCGGCCGGGCTCTCCATCGAAGACCTCGCCGCGATCAAAACGCACAATCCGTTTGCCGTCAATGACATCTACTTCGCCCGGGAAATGGGCGTCGAACTGACGGCGATGAATAACTACGGCTCATCGCTGATCTGGGGACATCCGCAAGGGCCGACCGGGATGAGGGCGGTGATTGAGCTCATCGAGGAGCTCGTGCTGCTGGGGGGCGGCTTTGGTCTGTTCACCGGCTGCGCGGCGGGCGACACCGCGGCGGCGCTGCTCCTTCGGGTTGACTCGGCGTGAGGCGGGGCATCACCAGGATGCGAGGGTCGCGAGATGGACCGAAGGTGGTCCGGACCCGGACGGGGTCAGGCGGGTGACATCGTTGCGGCTCGGTGTGGATGTTGGCGGCACGTTCACCGACCTCGTACTCATCGACGACGATAACGGCCATATTCGCTACACCAAAACGGCGACGACGCCCGCCGACTTAGCGCAGGGCCCGTTACTGGGGTTGGAGAAAATCCTGAAGTCGGCCGACGCGACCATGGACGATGTGTCCTATTTGGTCCATGGAACGACGATCGGGACCAACGCCCTGATCGAGCGCAAGGGAGCCCGGGTCGGGCTCATCACCACGCGCGGGTTCAGGGATGTGTTGGAGATCGCGCGCATCGAGCGCCCTGATGCCGGCCTGTACGACATGAGCGTCGATCTTCCGGAACCCCTCGTTCCGCGCTACCTTCGACTCGAGGTCGACGAGCGCGTGGGGGCGGATGGTGGGGTCGTGCGGCCTTTGGACCGCCAATCCGTGATGGACGCGTTGGAGATTCTGAAGGGCGAGCAGGTGGAGGCGATCGCCGTCTGCCTGCTGTTTTCGTTCCGCAATCCGGCCCATGAGCTGGAGGTCCGGGAGATCTGCGAGGAGGTCCTCCCCGGGATTCCGGTGTCCTTGTCCTCGGAGATCGCGCCCGAGTTCAGGGAGTACGAGCGAACTTCGACCACCGTGATCAACGCCTACCTGGCGCCGGTCACGGAGCGCTACTTGGACCGGTTGGAGTCTGAGCTGGAGGCGCGCCACCAACAGGTCGACCTGCGCATCATGCAGGCCTCCGGCGGGGCGATGACGGTCGAGATCGCCAGAGCGCGGCCGGTGCAGATGGTTAATTCGGGCCCCGCGGGCGGCGCCCTGGCGGCCTCGCTGTTCGGCCGCCTGGCCGACGAAGGCAAGATCGTCAGCGTCGACATGGGCGGCACGAGCTTCGACATCGGCCTGATTGTGGATGGCGAGCCCCGGCTGAAATCGGAGGGTGAGTTCGAGGGCTATCCGGTCAAGATCCCGCTCATGGACGTCGAAGGCATCGGAGCAGGTGGGGGTTCGATCGCTTGGGTTGACGCCGGTGGGGCGCTCAATGTTGGACCGCAGTCGGCCGGAGCCGATCCGGGGCCGGCCTGCTATGGACAGGGCGGCGAACTCCCGACCGTCACCGATGCCAACCTGGTGCTTGGCCGCCTCAACCCCGAGTATTTTCTTGGCGGTGAAATGGAGCTGGACGTGGAGGCCGCCCGGCGCTCCATCCAGGAGCACATCGCCGACCGGTTGGACATCGGACTCGACGAAGCGGCGGCGGGGATCCTGCGTGTGGTCAACGCCAACATGGTGCGCGGCATCAGCGTGAACACCACGCAGATAGGATTTGACGTACGTGAGTTCTCGCTGCTGGCATTTGGTGGAGCGGGTCCGCTGCACGCGGTGGATCTGGGGCGGGAGATGAACGTCAGGCGTGTGATCATCCCTCCCTACTGCTCGGTGTTCTCGGCTTTCGGGGCCGTCGCCTCCGATGTTCGCTACGATGAGGTGAAGACCGTCGCGCTGGCCCAGCGGCAGGTGACCGCCGAACGGCTCCGGGAGCTGTTCGAGCAGCTGGAGAACGTTTCGCTCGAAAAACTGGGACGGCCGCCCGATCGTGCGGACGGGCGTCGGATCCACTGGGCCGCCGACCTGCGCTACGAAGGCCAGTCGTACGAGCTCACCGTGCCGGTGGCGGCCTCGGCCGAGGCCCTATTGAGCGAGCAGACGATCGCCGACATGATGAGGCGATTCCACGCGCTTCACCAGCGTATCTACGAGTATGGGGATCCAGAGGAACCGATTGAAATCATGAACCTGCGCGTCGCCGTGATTGATAAGGTCCCGGATCTGAACCTGGAAGCGCGAGAACGCGCGCGGGGCGAACCCCAAGCGCACTCCGAGCGCGAGGTCTACTTCCCCGGCCAGGGAATGCGGAGGACAAAGGTCTACCGGCGGCCGAAGTTGGAGACAGGCCACGCGCTGGCGGGCCCGGCACTGGTGGAGGAGCGCACGTCGACCACGATCATTCCGCCGGGGTGTTCCGCCCGGGTCGACCCGCACGGTAACCTCGTGATCGACCTCGAGGAGGGCGGCTGATGGCGCTTAAGGCGGACCCGATCACCATGCAGGTGATCCGCTATGCGATGGAGCAGGTCGCGGACGAGATGGGGTACACCCTGGTGCGGACGGCCCGCTCCACGATCATCAAGGAGATTAAAGATATATCCTGTGCGGCCTTCGACGCGCGCGGCAACACCGTAGCCCAGGCGCATCACGCGCCGATGCTGCTGACCGGCTTCGAGCTTGGAATGCGTTCGCTGCGGGAACACTACAGCGACGAGGACCTGCATGATGGGGACGTCATTGTCTTCAACGATCCATATGCAGGCGGCCAGCACGTGATGGATCTCGTGACCTTCGCGCCGGTGAAGGTCGCGGATCAGCTGCTCGGGTTCGTCGGCAGCATCGCCCACCACTCCGACATGGGCGGCGCCGCGCCGGGCGGCACGGCGGGCGGCCTGACGGAGATATACATGGAAGGGCTGCGGCTGCCGTTCGTCAAGCTCTATAAGCGCGGCGAAGAGGACCGGGAATTGTTCGAGCTTCTCGCCAACAACATCCGGGTGCCGGACAAGACGCTGGGCGATGTTCGGGCCCAAGCCTCGGCGAATTTCGTGGGCGTGCGCAAAGTCAAAGGTATCTTCGAGAAGTACGGTGCCGATCTGGTTCACACCTGCCTGGACATGCTGCTCAACGTCTCCGAGGCGCGCATTCGAGATGGGCTGAAGGAAATTCCGGACGGCACTTACTCGGGCGTCGATTGGATCGACGACGATGGCCAGAGCGACGAACCGATCAAGCTCCAGGTGAACCTGCATAAGCTGGACGATGGGGTCAAGATCGACTTCAAGGGCACCTCCAGTCAAGTCAAGGGAAACATCAACTGCCCTCTGGCCACGGTGCACGCCGCGGTGTACTACGCGC
>CAZFCJ010000217.1:0-3974 GCA_964517315.1 uncultured Anaerolineaceae bacterium
CAGGCCAAAATCGGCATCATGAACCACACGCTGAACTACGGTACGGGCATCTTCGGCGGTGTGCGCGCGTATTGGAACGACGAGCGCGAGCAGCTGTACCTCTTCCGCCCGCTCGACCATTTTCGGCGCTTGAAGAACTCCGCCCGCATCATGTGCTCAGAAGTCCACTACACCGTCGAGGAGCTGCGCGATTTGGCCCTGGAGCTGCTGCGCAAGGAGGGCTTTCGGGAGGATTGTTATCTGCGTCCGCTTGTCTACAAAGCGGACGAGATCATCGGCGTCAAGCTGCACGATCTGACCGACGAACTGGCGATGTTCTCGGTCCCGTTCACCCGCTACGTGGAGCACGATGAAGGGGCTCACGTGACCTTTTCCTCCTGGCGTCGTCTCGACGACAACATGATCCCCGCCCGAGGCAAAATCACCGGCGCTTACGTGAATTCGGCGCTGATCAAGACCGATGCGGTGCGCGCCGGATTCGACGAGGCGCTGGTCCTGACCCAAGAGGGGCATGTCTCGGAGGGCAGCGCGGAGAACATCTTCATGCTGCGCGACGGCGAACTCGTGACGCCCCCGGTCACGGACAATATCCTGGAAGGAATCACGCGCCGCACGGTCATGACTTTGGCTCAGCGAGAGCTCGGGCTACCGGTGGTGGAGCGGCCGATCGATCGCAGCGAGGTGGTCCTGGCGGATGAGCTGTTCATGACCGGGACGGCCGCGCAGGTGACGGCGATCACCAGGGTCGATCACCGGGAAATCGGTTCTGGTGTGATGGGCCGGTACACGGCGCGGCTGCGCGAGCTGTACGCGGATCTGGTTCGCGGGCGGCTGGAGGAGTACGCTGAGTGGACGGAGCCGGTGTACGAAGAAAAACCCGAGCTGGTGGGTTGAACCGGCGGAGAGCGTAAGAGGTCACTGGGGCGCGCCGAAAGGGCGCGCTTCGCTTGTTCACCTCTGTGATGGACAGCTCACCGCCCCGTCAGGGCCCATTGGCGGCCGGGCTCGTGCTCGTCGCGACCGGCATCGGGCTGTGTGCTCTGGGCGCGGCGCAGCTGGCGCAAGCCCAGATAAACCCGGCGCTTGTGGCCTGGATAGGGTTGCCGTTGGTCGGGGCGCCGCTGGCATTATGGTCCATCTATCAGTTGCACGGAATCCTCACCGCTGAATACAGCCTGGACCGGGAGCGACTGCGCGTCCGCTGGGGCCTGATTTACGAACAGATCCCCCTTCCTCAGGTCTCCAAAATTGAGCGAGCTGCGGAGGACCGCGAGCTTCAGCCACCAGGCGGCCTGCGACTCCCCGGAGTCCGGTTGGGTGTCGGGAGGCTGGAGGGCGAACCGGTGGACTTCTTTGCCACCGACCGCGACCGCACTCTCCTGGTTCACCATGAGGGGGGTCTGCTGGCGATAACGCCCGCTGCCCCGGATGAGTTCCTTGAGGCCTTTGTCGCGCTGTCCCGCATGGGTTCGCTGGAGCGCGTGGAGAGACGGTCAGAACGCCCTGACCTGCTGCCGGCCCAGATCTGGTCGGATCGGCCCGCCCGGACCATGCTGTTGATCGGCTTGTTCCTTCCGCTGTCGCTGCTGCTGTTTCTGGCTGTGCAGGCGCCGGCGCTGCCGGAAAGCGTCCCATTCGGATTCCGGCCGTCCGGCGAACCCGGAGCGGCGGCGCCGACCGGTCGTTTGCTCCTGCTGCCCCTTGTGGGAGGCGTGGTGTGGCTGGCCGACTTTCTGCTAGGGGCCTGGTTCTACCGTCGCGGGGACGACCGCCCGCTGGCCTACGCCCTGTGGGCGCTGGCTGCGGTGGTGGCCGTCTTGTTGTGGGCCGCGGGACTCTTTCTGGTCGCAGCCGGCCATTCGGCGTCATGATTTCCACAGATTCGGATCGGTTATCCACAGGTCTTACGCATGTTATCCACAGGGTTTGGGGAGAATTGGGCCGGTGAGCCGGCTTCTGGTAGGGCTGCTGGCGGCGGGCCTTATCGCCATTCTGGCCTGGCGGCTACGGGCGCTCACCATCGATGGTGCGCTGGCCGCAGCCGCGGTCGGGGCGGTTACCTTTGGCCTGGGCGGCATCGTTCCGGCGGTTCTGCTGCTGGCCTTCTTCCTGAGTTCAAGTGGGCTCTCCATGGTCGGGCGTTCGAAGAAGGCAGGTCTCGCCGACCGATATCAGAAAGGTTCGCGCCGGGACTGGCTCCAGGTGATGGCCAACGGAGGGGTTGCCGCGGGGTGCGCGGCAGGGCTCGGCCTCAGCGGCCGCTCATTCTGGCTCGCAGGGGTGGCGGGGGCGCTGGCGGCGGCCACGGCGGATACGTGGGGCACCGAACTCGGGGTGCTTTCGGGGGGCAGGCCGCGCATGGTCACCTCCGGTAGGCGGGTCGAGCCGGGAACGTCCGGTGCGATCACATTCGGGGGCACCCTGGCCTCACTTGCAGGCGCCGTGTTTATCGCTGCGCTGGCCGCGCTGCTCTCTTCCCAGGGTGAACTGCTCACAGCGGCGACGTTGGGCGGTTTTGCGGGCGCCGTCGTCGACAGCGTTTTGGGCGCCGGGCTGCAGAGCCGTTATTATTGCCCGGCCTGTGATCGTGGAACAGAACAGCATCCGAAGCATCACAGGTGTGGTCATGAGACGCAATGGGTGGGCGGGCTGCGCTGGCTCGATAACGACACTGTCAATCTGATGGCCACCCTGGTTGGCGGGCTTTTGGGTCTGAGTCTGCTGATTTGGCGCTGAGGTCGTCGCAGTTTCAAACCCAGCGGCCGCGTGCGGGCGTATTAGAAGGTGAGGCCGGGCGGAGGACAAAGGTTGACGGGGTTGTAGAGTCTAAGTTAAAGTATCAAGGTTGACCCCTGTCAAGGTGTGTTGGCCCCGATGGGGTGCCGTGGAAGCCATGGCGGCGCCTTGTGGTGCACAAGTAGGGGATGGAAAGGAGGTGAGTCTGGGGGGAAGCGAACAAGTCGAGACGTCAATCCTGTTGACAGAACCTGAAAAGTAACCGTAGGAGGAGAAAACTGTGAAACGCCGAACACTTTACGGGCTCCTCAGCGTGCTTATGGTGGTGGGCCTAGTGCTCGCGGCGTGCGCCCCAGCGGCGCCGGCGACCGAAGCACCGGCCGAGGAACCCACCGAAGCCCCAATGGAGGAACCCACCGAAGCCCCGCCGGAGGAGCCGACCGAGGCGCCGGAGACTGAAGTCCGGACGCGCGGCGCGCCTCCCAACGAGGAAATCGCCCAACTGCTGAGAGACGCGGTTGCGGAGACGGACCTCGAAACCCGGCGCGGGATGTACGAGCAGGCCAACCAGATGATCCACGATGAGGTCCTGAGCGTGCCTGTGGTCCATCGAACGCCGCCGACGCTCTTGCGCTCGTCCGTCTCCGGGTACGTACCCAGCCCCATCCGCGAGGTCCTGACCTACCTCGAGGTGGAAGGCGACACGGAGTTCATCTTCGCCATGTCGGCCGACGCCGGCACGCTGGATCCGGCCCTTGAGACGAGCGCCAACAGTCTGCTGCCGGCCCACCACATCTACGAGGGCCTGACCGGATTCGAAGAGGGCGGCACGACGCCTATTCCAGGCCTTGCCACCGAGTGGGAAGCGTCCGAGGACGCTACCGTGTGGACCTTCACGTTGCGAGAAGGCGTGACGTTCCATGACGGAACTCCCTTCAACGCCGATGCGGTGGTCTACAACTTCCAGCGCTGGTTTGACCCTGAACACCCCTTGCATCAAGAAGGCCAGTTCATCTACTGGAACTACATGTTCCAGGGGGTGAAGGGCGAGGACAGTGTGCTCGAGTCGGTCGAGGCGGTCGATGATATGACCGTCCGGCTTACGCTCAGCCGGCCCAATGCCAGCCTTCTGAACACCCTGGCGATGGAGAACTTCCGCTTCGCCAGCCCGACCGCCGTCCAGGAGCAGGGTGACACGTACGGAACGGCCGAGGGCATGGCCGTCGGTACCGGTCCGT
>CAZFCJ010000218.1:0-3905 GCA_964517315.1 uncultured Anaerolineaceae bacterium
GAAATTGCTCCCGGTGGTCATATCCGCCGTGACGACGGTGCCGAAATACACATCCGAGTAATCGCCCGCGATGTCCGCCAGCGGCAAGCCCATGAACTCGGCGTTGCCGATCACGATGTCAGCGCCATCGGCGACGAGCTCCTCGGCGAACGACACTGAGGCGTCCGGACCTACCTCTTCACGGAACACGTACTCGACGTTGGGGTACTTCTCGGCGATCCGCTGGCCCGCCCGATGGTGCGCGCCGGACCAGGTCGTCCCCTCGATGATCGAGAAGTGCATGATGGCCAGGGTCGCCTCCGGGCCTGCCTCTTCCGCCGGCGCCTCCTCCACCGGCGTGGCCCCAGCCCCGCCGCAACTGGCGGTGACAAGCGCGAGAACGATCAGGAGGGTGAACAGTGGGGCGGCCTTCCCGGCCACCGCCCCTCGAAACCAAGGACGTCGATTCTGCATTTCCCTCTTCTCCTTTCGTGGTTCGGCTGTTTCTTGGCGCTGCCGTCATTAACCAACGATTCAGGCTGCCGTTGTTCGGCCCATTCAGCGGCTCAGTCCGACGCGCTCCTCCTTTTCCGACCCGATCTGATCCAGATTACTCGAATTATATAGAAGTCTTGTTCCACTTGCCGCTGGCGTGTTCCAGCCGCACATCTTGGACAGTCGATCGACTGTCGCGGTGCATGGTGCACGGCTATGAAGATACTCGCGCCAAGCTATGATTGCAAGTCGTCCGCGGCATGACAGCCTTGAACCATTTGGCCGGGAATGGGAATTCGGCGAATGGTTGACTGGAGACTGGGCACCCGTGAACCGAGAGGCTAACCATGGAGGCACGAAGGGCACGAGGGGAATGTATAAGAACACAAAGCGACACTTTATGTCCCGGTGTTACTCCTGTTTGGTAACTGGGAACTAGAGACTGTAGACTGAAGATTCGTGACTGGGAGTTGGGACCGCTCAGATAAGCTACCTCAGCCGTATCGCCACCGACCCGTTTGCCTTCCAGGAATTGTGAAAGAAAACTCTGCGTTCTCTGCGTTCTCTGTGGTGAATCCAGGGTTCGGAGACTGGAAACTGGTTAGTCGCGATCCGTTACCCGTGATTGGTCCGCCCGAGTTCGGCTGCTCAAAACCTATGGGTTCGCGGAACCGAGCTAGCAGCTAGAAGCCAGAGGCTAGGGGCCAATCTGGAGACTGACGGCTGATACCCGGTACCTGATACCTGATACCTCGTACCTGATACCCGATCTTGCTGCTTCCGTGGCACGGGCCCATCCTCGTACCGTGGACGAAAAGCGCGCCGCCTTAGACGAGGTCGAGCGCGACCAAGAAGCCGGCCAACGCGTCGGCGCCTGAGGTGTGGCCCACCCGCAGCAGGCGGCGGACCGGGATCTCCAAGCCGGAGCTGCCCTCTCTCAGCAGGGCCTCGAAAAGGTCGTGCCAGTATTCGCCAGCTTCGCCGGCTGCAGCCGCGTAGATCCAGGCCCCCGATAGATCGGTGGTGCGGGGCAGCGCGGCGTGGGCCAAAGGGCGGGACAGAGTGCGCGCCTCCGCCTCGGGCAAAATCGCCCACAAGGCGTGCATCGTCCCAATTAAGTAGTCATCCCCGGAGGGGGTCAGCCCGCCGCCCAATCCGGCCAAGCCGGCGGCGGCCTCGGCCATCCGGAACTCATCCCGCCGGGCCAATCCCTCCTCCAGCTGCGCAACCGCCTCACGGGCGACGGCCAGAATCTCACTCGTCATCCGATCGCCAGCGTTGGACGTCGGCCCTGAAACCAGCAGAGCGGTCAGGCCGCCGGGAGGCGCGCCGGCCAGCAGCAGCCGATGGAGCTCGTCCGCCCGCGAGCGCCAGCGATCCTGCCCAGCCCGCAGTGCAGCCCAGTCCGGTCGCGGGTTCCAGGGTTCGGCCTGCCTCCAAGCGATCGACAGCGCACCCATCACCAGCTCGTCGTCGGTCACTTCGACCTCGCTGTCCGCTTTGAGGTAGCGGGTGAACCCCGGTTCATCGGCTCCGAAACCATCACCCGCGGAGACGGAGAGCGCGAATGGACCCAGGCCGACCTCCTCCGTCGATACGGAGATGAGCTCGCCCTCAGGGTTCCTCAGATTCACCACCTGGGAGAAGAGGTGCAGTGGGTGGGCGGTTCGGGTCGACTCGAGCCACACTCGCCCGTCGGGGGTGATCTTTCGCCCGGGCAGATGCACCGCGCGCCTCAGGCCGCCTTTTGCGCTTCCCTCGCTGCCCGCGCTTTCTGCCAGAGCTTGTTCGGACTGAGCGGGATCTCCAGGAGTTCGAGGTCCAGATCCGCAAGGGCGTCCTCGACGGCCTGGGCGAAGGCCGGCGCGACCGGGATGGCCCCTGCCTCGCCAGCCCCCTTCGTCCCCAGCGGATTGAGCGGCGAAGGGGTTTCCTCGTGCCCGACCGCGATCGGTGGCATCTCCTGCGCCGTCGGCAGCAGGTAGTCCATGAATGAGGCGTTGAGCAGCTGACCGTTTTCGTCGTACACCAGCTCCTCATAGAAGGCGTTGCCAATACCCTGGGCCACTCCGCCGTGTACCTGCCCGTCCAGGATCAACGGGTTGATCACCTTGCCGCAATCGTGGACCACCACGTACTTCAAGATCTCGACGTCCATGGTCTCCGGATCGACCTCCACGATCATGGCGTGGGCGCCGCTCGCGGTCGCTCCCCGCTCCGGGCCGAAGTAGTCGGTGGCCTCCAGCCCGGGCTTGGTGCCGGGTTTCACGGCGCCGCGCAGCGGGTTGGCTTCCTGCGCCAGTTGGCCCAGCGGAATGGCCGATTTCGGCACGCCTCTCACCCTCACCTCCCCTTGGACGAGCTCCAGGTCCTCGGCCGCGGCCTCCAGCTTCTCGCTGGCCAGGTCGAGGATCTTCTCGCGCACGCTCTGCGCCGCGGCGCTGACCGCGTTTCCGGCCACCACCGCGCCCCGGCTGGCGAACGTCCCGGTGCCCCAGTGGAACTGGTCGGTGTCACCGGTGACGACGTTGATGTCCTCGACGTCCACCCCGAGCTCGTCGGCCACGATCTGGGCGAAGCTCGTGAAATGGCCCTGGCCTTGGGTTCCCACGCCCGTGACGACACTGACCTGGCCGCTGGGCTGGACCCGAACCCGCGCCCCCTCGTAGGGCCCGATCCCCGTACCCTCCACGTAGCAAACCAACCCCAAGCCGAGATAGCGGCCCTCGGCGCGAGCCTCAGGCTGCTCCTCGTCGTAGAACTGATGGTAGCCGATCATGTCCATGGCCTTGTCGAGCACCGGCTCGTAATCCCCGCTGTCGTACACGAGCGGTCCGAAATCCTGATAGATGATCTGGTTGTCGTAAGGAAACGCGTCCGGTGGGATGAAGTTCCGTCGGCGGATTTCGGTCTTGTCGATCCCAAGTTCCTTCGCCGCCAGGTCGAGCATACGCTCCATCACGAACACACCGTGCTGGCGACCCGCGCCGCGGTAGGGAGTGACGACGGTCTTATTGGTGAACACCGCTTTGAACTCAGACAGGTAGTTTTCGATGACGTACGGCCCGAGCAGCGTGCACTGGCTGTTGATCGGCACCGTGAGTCCGTAAGGATCGTAAGCGCCCGAGTCATGCAGGAACTTGTCCTTGACCCCCAATATCCGGCCGTCCTTGGCAATGGCCATTTCGACGTCGTCCCCGCCGGTTCGGGATGGACGATGGACCCGTTTGGCGGCGAGGTGAAGGACGGGCGCATCTACGGACGCGGATCGTGCGACATGAAGGCGGGGATTGCCGCGGCGGTATTCGCGGCGGAAGCGATCCGGCGCGCCGGCGTGGAGCTGGCGGGCTCGGTGGAGATCAGTGGCACCGTCGACGAGGAGAGCGGCGGCTTCGCGGGCGCCGCGTATCTCGCGCAGCAGGGGCGCCTGC
>CAZFCJ010000219.1:0-3876 GCA_964517315.1 uncultured Anaerolineaceae bacterium
CATTGGGCAACATGTGCCCGCCCCCCCCGGTCGGGGGGGGCGGGTGGGGGGGGGGGGGGGGGGGCCCTGCGCCCGCCCTCCCCACCCGGCCCATCGCCGCTGAGACGCGCTCGACCGTGCAAACCAGACGCCGTATAGCCGCTTTGATGTCGCCACCCACCGTCTGGTTGGTGGCTTTGCTCGTGTTCCCGATCGTGACGATGATCCTCTTCTCCTTCCGCGCCGGGAGCTTCGGCGAAGCGAGCCGGCAGTTCACACTGCTAAATTACGCCGAGTTCTTCGCCAATCGGCCATTCCACCATCTACTCTGGCGCTCGATGCTCACCGCCGGTCTGGTCGGCGCGCTCTCCGTAGTGCTCGCCTACCCGGTCGCCTACTACCTGGCCTTCGAGGCCGGCGAAATGCGGCTGACGCTCCTGACGATGATCATCATCCCCGCCTGGACGAGCTATCTGCTGCGCGTCTTAGCCTGGAAGATCATCCTGGGCTCGGGCGGGGTCCTCAACACCCTGGCCCAAAATTTGGGATTGGCGGACCAGTCACTGCCGTTCTTGCTGTACAACCGCACGGCAGTGGTAATCACCCTCGTCTACACCTGGATTCCGTTCGTCGCACTTCCGATTTACGCCGCGCTGGAACGGATCGACACCAACTTGCTCGAATCGGCGCGCGATCTCGGCGCCGAAACCTGGGAGGTCTTCCTGCGGGTGACGCTGCCCTTGAGCCTTCCGGGCGTGATCGCCGGGTTCCTGTTCGTGTTTATCCCGACCGTCGGCGAGTATGTCACCCCCTCGCTGGTGGGCGGACCCCGCGGCATCATGTACGGCAACATCATTCAGGACCAGTTCCTCAGCGCGCTGGATTGGCCGATGGGTTCCCTGATGAGCCTGGCGATGCTGCTCGCAGTCCTTGTTCCGATCTTCCTGTTCAGCCGCCTCGTGCGCCTGGACGAAGTGGCAGGCCTCTAACCCGTGCTCAAGCGCCTCGGTGTAGGGCGTCTCTATTTCGCCCTTCTGGTCGCCTTTCTCTATCTCCCCATCCTGCTGTTGGTGGTTTTCTCCTTCAACGACTCGGTGACCCTGACGCTGCCATTGCGGGGCTTCACTCTGCGCTGGTACCAAGAGCTGGTCGAAGCCGAGGGGTTGATCGGTTCGGTCCGCAACAGTCTGGTGGTGGCCGTCCTATCGTCGCTCACGGCCACCATTCTGGGCACCCTCGCCGCGATGGGCGTGGTCCGCTTCCGCTTCCCCGGACGACAAGCATTCCTCGCTCTGGCCAGCGTGCCGCTCGTGATCCCCGCCATCGTGCTGGGCGTCGCGTTGTTGATCCTGTTCCGCCAGGTTGTGGATGTCGAACTCTCGCTGTGGACCGTGGGCCTCAGCCACGTGGTGATCAGCATTCCGATCGCCATGCTGATCGTCGCCTCGCGCCTCGCGGGCTTCCAGGAGAATCTGGAGGAAGCCGCTATGGACCTCGGGGCCTCCTACTGGGGAACCCAACTGCGAGTGACGCTGCCGATGAGCTTTCCCGCGCTTGTGGCGGCCTTCCTCACCTGTTTCACCACCTCTTTCGACGAATACGCGATGAGTGTGTTCGTCGTGGGCACCGACGCCACGCTGCCGATTTACCTCTACTCGCAGCTGCGCTTCCCCCGCAAGCTCCCTCACGTTGTCACGCTCGCCGCGATCCTCATGACGGTCTCCATCCTCATGCTGTCCGCAGCCGAATGGCTGCGCCGTTCCGCGGGCTTGGGCGGCGACAAGGGATCGCAGTCGCCGTGACTTCCCCCGCCGTCGAGCTGCGGCAGGTGAGCAAGGTCTTCGCCGGGCAGGGCCAGAACGAGTCGGTCGTCGCCGTCGACGACGTCAGCCTCGACATCCAGCAGGGTGAATTTTTCACGCTCCTCGGACCCAGCGGTTGCGGCAAGACCACCACTCTGCGTCTGATCGCGGGCTTCGACGATCCCACTGAGGGCGAGATCCTGATCCAGGGCCAGCGGATGAACGCCGTCCCACCCAATCGGCGCCCCGTCAACATGGTTTTCCAGAACTACGCCCTGTTCCCCCATCTGAGCGTGGCCGACAACGTCGGGTTCGGCCTCGCCGTGAATCGAGTGCCGCGTGACGAGCGTCGGCGCCGGGTTCGGGAGTCACTGCAGCTGGTGCGGCTGCCCGGCTACGAAGACCGGCGCCCGAGCCAGCTTTCCGGCGGGCAGCAGCAGCGGGTAGCGTTGGCCCGGGCACTGATCAATCAACCGGCAGTGCTGCTGCTCGACGAACCTCTCGGCGCGCTCGACCTGAAGCTGCGCAAAGCGATGCAGCTCGAGCTCAAGCACCTTCAGGAGCAGGTGGAGGTCACGTTCGTCTACGTGACCCACGATCAGGAAGAGGCGCTGACGATGTCGGATCGCATCGCGGTGATGAGGGCCGGTCAGGTGCTTCAGGTGGGAGGACCGACGGAGATTTACGAACGGCCCTCGACCCGCTTCGTGGCCGACTTCATCGGCGAATCGAACTTCCTGGAGGGGACCGTGGAACGGGCGAGCGCCGAGGAGGTTGTGGTGCGGCTCGGCGACCGCGCCGTGCACGCCTCGACCAATGGGCGCGCGCTCGTGCAGGGAGATCGGATCACTTTGGCCGTGCGGCCGGAACGGATCTCGCTCCATCCGACCCGGCCCGACGGCGCTGAAGGCCTCATCGGCCGGGTCCAAGAGATCGTCTATCTGGGCACGGACACCCGCTACCTCATTGAGCTTCCCAGCGGCGACATGGTGGTGGCCCGGATTCAGAACGCCGGGCGTCAGGTGAGCTCGGAGTTCGAAGTCGGGGATCGAGTTCGCCTGCAATGGTCAGCCGAGGACGCCCAGCCGATCGCGCAGTGAGCGCCAGGCTGGGTTCCCGGGCACCGGGGTTTCACCGCAGCGCCCGCGCAGGACGGGCAGGGTTTGATCCGATTCCGTCGGGCGAGCACCAGGGGCGCCCCTACTAGGTCTCCCGAGTGCGTGGCCCCACGACCCGATGGTTCCGGGCCAGAGGCCAATCGCTTACCGGCTCGCTCAGAATCGGTCCCTCACGTCGGGTAGAAGTCGCGCATCCCTTCGACGGGGAGCGTGATCAAGCCTTCGTCCGAGCTTCCGACCTGGGTCACGCGCTCGGTGTTGGTCCCCACCAGGTAGGCCGTATAAGCCGCGATCAGGGCGTCCAAGTGTTCTTGAGAGAACAGGTCGCGCAGGGGCAGGTCACCGCGCAGCAGATGATGCCGTGTGATCTCCTCCAGGCTGCGCATCGGGTTGGGGATCTCGAGCCCTTCTAAGAACAGCACAAGCTGCCGCTGCAACCGCCCCTCTAACGTGTCTTTGGGGAACGGTTGACGCTTGAGGAGCGCGGTGTACGCCGCGTGCGGCTGCACTTCGAGCATGAGCTGCCGAGCCGGCGAGCCGCCCTCGCGGAAGAAACGATAGCCCATTTTGGACAGCCGGTCGTAGAGCCGATAACCGGTGTGGACCCAGCTCGTGGCGATCCGTTCCAAGGTCGCCGGGTTGACCAGGCGGATGTTGCGCCGCCGCAGCTCGAAATCGCACAGCCGCCAGTTGCGCCAGGTGTTGCCGTCCAACGACAGATCGTAGCGCTCTCGGACCTCGTCCTCGGCCAGCAAACCCCGTGTACCCCCCTGCGGTGAATCGATTGCGACCAGCGCCGCCTCGTGGCCCCCGACGAAAGCCAGCGTGTCCTCCAGGGAGGCGCTGGCGCGGGCTACGAGCCGAAGTTCGCCGTCCAACGCCGCATATTGCACTGGACGAGAGCTCGAGGCGGGGTTTACCCCGATGTAGACCGCCGATGCGAACAGCATTCCAGCCTCCTTATGCGCTGCCTCTTA
>CAZFCJ010000220.1:0-3849 GCA_964517315.1 uncultured Anaerolineaceae bacterium
GCAATCGACTTATTGAGGGCGGCAATCTATCGGTCTACATCGTTATCGATCCGTTCCTCACAAAAAACCCAACAACTCCCACGCAATAC
Source organism: uncultured Anaerolineaceae bacterium (assembly GCA_964517315.1). Taxonomy (GTDB): domain Bacteria; phylum Chloroflexota; class Anaerolineae; order Anaerolineales; family E44-bin32; genus DASWJQ01. Next base: position 90 of record CAZFCJ010000220.1, read on the forward strand.
AAAAATCTAGACGCGCTAGGTAAGGTAGACCTAATCCTGGTCACCCATGGTCACGCCGACCATACCCGCGACCTAGTTGAGCTGGCCCAACTGACCGGCGCGACGGTTGTCGCCAACTTTGAGCTGGCGCTTCAGTTGGTCAACTTGGACATGCTCGATGCTAGCAAGGCCATCGCCATGAATAAGGGCGGGACGGTGGCGCCAATCGGCCGGGGCATCAAGATTCACATGGTGCCCGCCGATCACAGCTCTGGCATCAGCCTCTCTATCCTTGGGCTCGATAACCCGGAAAAGGCCGAACCCCGATATATAGACGCCGGCGCGCCGGTCGGGTACGTCGTCGAGCTGGAAAACGGGTTCAAAATCTACCATACCGGTGACACCAATGTGTTCGGTGACATGGCCTTGATCCACGAATTCCATGCACCTGACCTCGCCCTGGTCTGTATTGGCGGGCACTTCACCATGGACCCCGAGGGTGCCGCCTACGCCGCGCGCGAGCTGATCAAGCCGAAGCGAGTGATCCCCATCCACTATGGGACATTTCCGCTCATCAACCGCACGCCCGAGGAATTTAAGGCCGCCCTGGGCGATGTGCCAATCGAGGTTCTCGACGTGAAGCCCGGACAGACCCTGAAGTTCTGAGGCGCCGCCTTCAATCCGGCACGCCGGCGTTGCGCAGGCCCTCCACAAAACGTTGGGCGTCCCCTGCATCCTGGAAGGGATGCCAATAGGCGCTGGCGCTTATCGTGAGCGGATCCATAAAGCTCAGGAAGACCCGCTTCCCGCCGTGCTGCCGGTCGTCCTCTATGGCCTGGAAGACCCTCGCCGCCGCCTTTTCCCGGCCTAGTAGCCCGTAGGTCGCCAAGAGCAACCGAAGCGACCAGCGGTCCTCCGGATTAAGGATCGTCGCCTTTTCGAGCGTTACAGCCGCATCCTCGAACTGCTCCTTGCCGAATTGGGCCAGGCCGAGCTCGTAAAGATAATACGGCGGATAATGCGGGTTGAGCCGCATAGCGCGCTCAATAAACTGCAGTGCCTCTTCCGGCTTGCCGGCCAAGCTGAGGGCGCTGGCCATTGTGATATGGCTGTCGGCATCGTTGGGATCCAAGGCGATGGCGCGCTCCGCTTGGTCGATGGCCGCCGCATATTGCCTCTTGTGCAGGTAGACGTCGGCGGCGAGTTGGTAAGCGAGCGGTGTTGGCCATTTTAGGGCCTTCTCGAGCAGTTCCTCAGCCCGGAAACGGGCGTCGTGCCAGGTGGGCGCGCCGACGCTCTCCTGCCAGAAGCGCTTCCAGCTCTGCCAGTAGGTCGCGGCCAGCGCCGCGTATGCCCGGGCGTATCGGGGATCCAGTTCAACCGCCGTCTCGAAATAGCCGACTGCCTTGCCGAAGTCATCCGGCCTCTGCCGCAGGTAATGCTCCCAACCCTTCAGAAAGGCGTCGTAGGCCTCGGGAACCTCGGTCTCCTTGCGATCCATGCGCTGTTGCTCGCCCGAGGTAAGCTTGACCGCCAGGACAGCCACGATCTTTCGGGTGACCCGGTCCTGCAAGGCGAAAACATCGGCCAGGGGCCCATCGTACCGATCCGCCCAGAGGTGACCTCCCGTCGCGGCGTCGATCAGCTGGGCGTTGATCCTTACCTCAATGCCCGCGCGACGCACACTGCCCTCGAGCACATAGCGTACGCCCAGCTCCTCGGCCACTTGACGCACTTTCACCTGTTGACCCTTGTACGAGAAGGACGAATTGCGGGCTATGACGAAGAGGCCGGAGACCTTGGACAGGTCAGTGATCAGATCATCCGTCATGCCGTCTGCAAAGTATTCCTGCTCCGGATCACCGCCCAGATTGTCGAACGGCAGCACGGCAATGGAAGGCTTGTCGGGCAGCGGGAAGGCCATGCGCTCGACCGAGGCGGGCTCAACGCCGGGTGTCCAGGGCCGCCACCAGAGCGCACCGCCAACAGTGAGGGCCAGCACTGCTACTGCCACCGCGATCACCGACCACCGCCGATGTTTCGGCCTCACGATTACCTGAGCCACTGGGGTGACTAGTGCCGCTGCCTTGGTGTCGAGTGCGACCCGATAGACCATAATCGGCTTGACGATGTTCTTGACCTTCTGTTCGCCCAGGTTTTCGAACTCCAAATCCAGCTTGTCTGCTATCTGCGTGTAAACGGACCGTGAGATGCAGATACCGCCGGGGTCAGCTAGCCCTTCGAGGCGTGCTGCAATGTTCACCCCGTCACCGAAGATGTCGTTGTCCTCGACAACGATGTCACCGATGTTGATGCCGACCCGGTAAGTGATACACCGCTCTTCGGGCGCGTCGGCATTGCGTCCGGCCATCATGTGCTGGATCTCTATAGCGCATTGGACCGCTACGACCGCGCTCGGGAACTCGGCCAAAAGACCATCGCCCATCAGCTTGACGATGCGCCCGTGGTATTGGGCGATCTTGGGGTCTATAAGAGCTTCACGGCGGGACTTGAGCGCAGCAAGCGTCCACGCCTCGTCGGCCTCCATGAGGCGGCCGTAGCCGACCACGTCAGCGGCCAAGATTGCAGCGAGGCGGCGCTCCATGCGTCGCCCTCCCAGGCAGAAAGACTAGCTACTGGGAGCTGAAAAATCCATGTGGGCCGAAAATGATGGAATGTCGCGTTCCGGCTAAGAACGGCCCTCTGCGAACCGAGCCAATCGGTCTGCTCTACCCCTCGATCCGGACATCGCAGTCACGTCATTCCGGACCGCGCGGGGGCCGGAGACGACCTTGCCGAGGCCCTTCATGACGTAGATGGACTGGTAGGACGCCATTGCGCGCGTGCGCGCCTCCGTGGGGGTGTCTCGGAAATGACCGCGCCCGGGCGCGGCGGTTCTAGCAGGCCCGCGCCGGCGCCGCCAAGCCCCGGCGGGGGAGCCGCGCGGTCGCCCTGCGGACGCCGCCTATGACGGTGGCGGCTTCATTTGCACGTTCTGCTTCCGCTGGCAGAATTCGGATGCGAGTTGATCAGCAATCGGACAAAGGCGAGCTTGGCCTCGGCGCGGCGCAATGGCAAAAATGTCGGCCGGCCGTGGAAGCTGACCCCGCCGCAGGTGGCACGTGGTCGGGAGCTGATCGATTCTGGCAAGGAGACACGTGCCGGCGTCGCCGCACTGCTCGGTGCCGAGGTGGCGACGTTGTGGCGGCCGTTGGAGAGTGCTGGAGTAGCTGCTGGGGAGCGGGAAAGATCGTCCGCGTTACCGTGGTTCGCCTTGACAAGCGCTAACCAGCGAGAAACGCGATGCGGTACATCCTCATCATCGGTAGCGCACCACCTGTTGAACGGGGCAAAGCGCTTAGGCTGAAGAAGTCTAACAAGCGATGTGACTGACGGAAGCCCCCTAAAACATACCGTGGGTTGCGCACTGATCCGTTTTAGCCCACCATCCACCTTAGAGACGTTTCCCAGGAGTCCTGGCTGGCATGGATTGCCGTCTCGCGATACCTGTCCTGGGCCCGCTTTCAGCCCGTGGCATCCGATACCGCCATTTATCACCCAGAATTGTCCAACTCACTCCTTCCCACGCTACGCAGTTCGGAGGTCCCCATGGAAATTCGCCGCTTTAAAGGCAAGGACATTCATGGGTACCTCAATCCCAATGTTCGATTCTATCGGGACATCACCTTTTTAACAGGTATCAATGGCTCCGGAAAAACAACAATCGTACATTCAATAATATCTCTCGTGTCACCATCGCTCCGTGCATTGGCATCCATGA
>CAZFCJ010000221.1:0-3831 GCA_964517315.1 uncultured Anaerolineaceae bacterium
CCTGGATTGTGGAGTCGATCAACTCAGCCATTCCCGAGGTCTTCTTCTCCAGGCGCTCTACCGGGGCATCCGAGGCAATCCGCTGCAGCTGATTTCTCAGCCATACCGCATCCATCTTGAGCCCGGTTAACGCCTGGCCGAGCTCATCGTGAATCTCGCGCGAGATCCGCGCTCGTTCCCGCTCCTGAACTTCTTCCAAGTGCTGGGAGAACTGCCGCAACCTGGTCTCAGAGCTTCGGAGGCGTTCCTCCGCCTGCCGCAGTTCTTCATACGCCATCCCATTCTGCAGGGCGATCGAGGCGATCTGGGAGAGACCTTCCAACCGTTCTCGATCGTGCCGCGAAAGTTCTTCCTCAGTTTTCATGTCGTGGAGCTCGAAGAATCCCAGCAGCTCACCATCCCGATCGAGAATCGGCGCATACGTGGCGGTCTGGATATCGAGCTCGCTTATCCGGACCTCGAGCCCCCACTGGAGCTTTGCTGCCGGGACCGTGAAAGGCCGTTTCACCCGCCGCAGCCGCTCGGCGAACTCGTCCTCGCGGCCCAATCTCAACTCGACGTCATATGTATCGCCGTTCTTAATGTATCCCTGCGCCACGTAGGCCTCCCCCTGACGAACGGCGACAAGGCCGGACTCGACGTCCGCCAATTCAAGAGCTTCGTGGACCATCGTTTCCAGCAGGTCCGGGAGTTCGAGACTCGCGTTGAGCCGCTTGCTGATTGACAGCAATGCGTTAATGAGCCCCGTATCTTGATGCCTGCGGGTCACGTCGCGAAAGATCATGAAATTTCTGATCCGCTCGCCGGAGGTCGTGGCCTTGATCGAGAACTCGACATGGTGCAGCGCGTCGGCCTTGTCGCGGATCGTCACATCTTGGTGCGGAACCTTCGATTGGCCCTCCTGCGCGGAGCGGACGTATGCTCGTACGGTTTCTGAATCTGGAGCATGCACCAGGTCCAGGACCTCATCCATGGAGTTGAGTTCATCGGGCTCGAAACCGGAAATCCGCGAGAAGGCCTGATTCATGTAAATGATCTCATCATCTTCACCGACGATCACGCCCAGGCCGAGATCGCTCTGCGCCTCGAGCAGGCTTTCGTAAAGTTGCCTCTGCCTTTCGAGAGCCTGCTTCATGAGGGTGGAGCCGGTGATATCCTGTCCGGTTCCATGCATACTGACCGGTTTTCCGGTGGAATCCGTGACCACCTGACCCCGGCCATCTAGGATCTTCGCGATTCCTTTAGGGGTGATGATCCGGTGCTCAAACTGGAACGGCTCGTGGTCCCGGTACGCTTGATTGATCCGCTCCTGCAACCATTCCCGATCCTCCGGATGGACGAGCTCCATGAACATCTCGTAGGTGATTTCGTCGCTCTTCGGATCAAGGCCATAGATCCGGTAGAGCTCGTCGGACCAAGCGAGCTGCTCCGTCTCGAGATTCCACTCCCAGCTGCCCAGTTTGGCCAATTCCTGGGCGTGCTCCAGCTTTTGCTTGCTCCTGCTTAGCTCCGCCTCCGCCACCTGCAATTTCTCGTATGCGAGCGCGTTCTGAAGAGCGGCCGAGGCCACCTGCGAAATGAGGTTCAACTGCTCACGGTCGAAGTCGGTAAACTCTTCAGATCCCTGTGTGCGGTGCAGTTCGATAAAGCCGAGAACCTCATCGCGTCCCGTCAGGATCGGTTGGCCAAGAGCGGAAGTAATGGATTCCCGAGCGCCATTGCTCTGGTTGAGCAAGGGGTCATCCTTGGCATCTTCGATCAGGTAGGAGCGCTTCTTCTTCAAGACCCACCGGGCCAGCTCACTGATCGGGGCCGGGTCGTCCGGGGCGGCGCGTAATTCGTCGCCTTCCAAATGGATGACGCTTCTGGCCTCTTCTTCGACCCAAAGCCCCACAGCGCCGCTTGACGCGCCGACGAGGTCGGCGGATTGCTGCAGCAGTCCCTCCAGGATGTCGGTTACATTGAGAGTCTGAGTGAGTTTCTGGCTCACGCGAAGGGAAGCGCGCGCGCTCGTCATCGCTCGTCTCCGCTCCCGGATTTCCGACTCAAGTGCCTCGTTCGCTCTGCGAAGCTCCTGAGTTCGAACATCCACCCGATGTTCGAGCTCTTCACGGGCTCTCTGCAAATCCTGCTCGGCCTTTTCTCTCTCGAATGCATGGGCGATCACCGTCGCCAGCGCGTCCAAGAACGCCACGTCGTGTGTGGAAAACGCTTTGTTTCGGGCCGAGTGCGCCGCCAGAACGCCATAATTTGAAGAGCGACCTTGAAGCATTAAGACCACCCCGCTGCGCGGCGGTTTATCCAAATACGGCGCGGCTTTGAATCGGCGCTCGAGCTCGTAATTTTCCACCTCGACGGGACCGGAGGAGAACAGGGCGTAGCCCAGTTCATTGGACTTGTCGATGGGGACAGATTTGCCGATCAAATTCACCGATGCGGTGCCGGCGATCGCCGCTATCTCAAGTTCTCCATCTGATTCATCGATCAACAACAGCTCAACAGACTCGATTCCCAAGGTTCTCTGGGCACGCTCCGTCGCGACGTCAAGCAGCCGGTCTAAGTCAAGCTCGGCCAGCGCCTGCCTGGCTAGCTCAGCGACGGCAGCCTGCTGTTCGGACTGGTGCCTCGCATCTTGCTCGATTCGCTTGCGTCGTGTGATATTGACGAGATAGTCGGCCCTGCCGCCTTCATACATGCCGTGCAGAATGGGTCGACTCCAATACTCCAGCCACTTGTCGCCATCGGCTTGTCCGTTCACCAGTCGGACTTCGACCCCATCCAGGTACTCGTCTATCCGGTAGCTCGCCAGGACCCGCTCCGCCAGATCCTCGCCATCGACCACGGCCGACGCGATCCGTTCATTGAACATGATCTGGGCAGGCGCTCCCTCGACCTCCTCCGGAATGATTCCAAATGCATCGGCAAAGGTTGGGCTGACCCAAGCGACATTGCGCCGGCTGTCGACGATGGCCAGAGCCACCTCGGTTTGACCCAGCGCGTCCTCCGCCACTGAACGGTAGTGCTCTTGCCGCTCGGTCAAGTTCAGCAGGTGGTCTTGGCGCTCTATGAAGTCTCCTAGCAGGCAGCCAACCCGGTCGAGCGTCTTGGTCTGGGAGGAGGAGGCCCGGCGAGAGTCCAACGCGTAAAACACCAGAACCCCCAGGCTCTTATGGCCCTCCTGTGACGGCCGGACGGGGATACCAATCCCTAGCATCGGTCGAACGGATGGTATCGCATCCTCAGAACCGGTGGCCTCGGATAGGCCCTGGGACCAACGGAGCTGGCCTGTGGACCAGGTCTCCCCGATGAGCCCTTCACCCTCTCGGAATTGGGCCTTCCGGGATGCCATGCTCCTGACCGGTCGGGACAATGTAAGATCGTGCCACTCGTCCAGCCGCTTGAGGTGTTCCGGGTCTTGCCCCGTTGCCCAATACTCCCCCGCCGCGAATGCGCCCTCAACGCAGACCTTCTGAAGAGTGGCTTGAATTCCCTCCTCCTTGCTTTCCGAAGCCAGCAGCCTGGCGGCGACCTCCGACAGGATGCGTTGCATCCGACGGTCGGTCAGCCGCTGCAGCTCGAACGCCAGCAAGCTGGCCGCCGATTGCACATAGCGAAGCTCTTTCACCGAGGGGGTCCACGTCTCGTCGGTCAGCAATCCCAGGACTCCAATCAGTGAGGCCCCGGAGCGGACATGGATGAACAACAACGACTGGAACCCAGCTTTGTGGAGCGCCGGCGAGCATAAGTCCCTCGGCGCCCGGCCGAGGTCGGGGATCACGACCGGGGATTCGGTGATCAGCCTCTCGGGGAAAAATAGCCGTTCGGTCTCAT
>CAZFCJ010000222.1:0-940 GCA_964517315.1 uncultured Anaerolineaceae bacterium
AGAATCCCGGTTCGGGCGTGGGCAGCGGCACCGCGTCTTCACCCACGAACACAATGTCACGAAAATCCAGCGAGCGCAGGAACCGGAACAGGAAGTTCTCCGCGTTTACCTGGGCTTGTTCCAGGATGCCGTCGTCCAGGGCCCCCTGGCGGATTTCTTCTTCCGCAGCCTGGCGCGCCGCCGACTCGAGGTTGACCTCGCCTTGCGTGAGCAGCCCCGTTTCGCGGTCGTAGACGTAGGTTGTTTCGTTGTCCAGCGTGGCGACGAAGATCTCGGGCTCGGGCAGGCGCATGAAAACCCGCCCCTCGGCGTCGAGGCGCACATCCTCAGGCTCCAGCTTGGACAGGTCGACGCCCGCGATGACCGTCCCATGGGCCACGAGCAGCAGTCGATCTCCGAAGAGAAACGCGAACGGCCCCTGACCGGACTCGGCGGTGATCACCTTTTCGACGCTGTATTCGATCGTCTCCAGCCGGGCCAAAGAGCGGACCTCGCGGACGATCGTGACCGGATCGGGTCGGATGGTCGGGGTTGGCTGGAGGACCTGTGCCACCTGCGTGCCGAGGTCGCCGCTAAGATTGGCGATCGGCTGAGTGGTGCGCTTCACCGCCAGCACCGCGGCCCAAATCGAGCCCACGATGACCAGCAGGACCAGCAAGACCAGCAATCCCAAGACTTCCTTACGCATATCACGGATTATACTTACACTTACTGGATTACACGAATTCCCATCATTTTCTGAACCGTCATTATGCATGTAGCTGCCCTGACACTTGAATTTCACCTGCCCGGCTGCAGATCGCTGAAACAGAAGCGCGGGCGTCTCAAACCCCTGTTGGCCGGGGTCCAGAAACAGTACAACGTCTCAGCGGCTGAGATCGACTTCCACGACAGCCATACCTCGGCCCTTGTGGCCTGCGTGGTGGTGAGCAACGATTCG
>CAZFCJ010000222.1:950-3811 GCA_964517315.1 uncultured Anaerolineaceae bacterium
ACCTGGGTCGAAAAACGCTTCCCCGATCTGGCCCTGATCGATCATTACATTCAACCGCTTTAGGCCGGCTGCATGCTTCATGCTGCGGGAAGCAATCACTGAGTATCGAGCAAATACGGGGATTAGCCTCAGACCGCTAGCTAGTGGCTAGGTGTCGGTGGTCGTAGGATCACGTCCATGCTCGCGGCCGGGCTCCCACGTCCGGCCGGCAGCGCGCAATGGAGAATGATGCTTCGGGTGCAGGGAGTCCTTTGAACATACGAAGCCACCCTGAGCATGTCGAAATGGGTGGGTTTGTTGGCCGGGTGACCCTCGGCTGACGAGGTGTTGCACTTGCGTCCTTCGACAGGCTCAGGACGTTAGGTCCGATAGGTGTGTAGGGAGATCTCGCCAGTGATGCTTGGTTAGGCCCAGGGCCGATTCGGGGGGTCCGATTTTGATGGTTGAGTTTGGTATCGATGCGGACCCCGCGCGAGAAAGACGCCACCCTGAGCATGTCGAAAAGTGAGCCTTTATTGGCCGGGTGACCATTGCCTGACGAGGAATTGTATTTGCGTCCTTTGACAGGCTCAGGACGTTAGGTGCCTTTAGTTGGAGGCGGTAGGGCGCCCCTTTAGCTGCCCGGGGGCTCAGGACGGTCGGTGCCTGCAGGTGGAGCAGGGCTTACCCATCTCTAACTATCGGATGGATCGGTCGGTTGGCGTCTGGGCGGCGGATAGGTCCTTCCTGCAAGCGGACCCTTACTAACATCACAGCGAAGGGTGAGCCTCGGCTTACACAGGTGCTACTCCGAGTTCACCGGAGTCCCGGCCTCGACTCGCTCGCCCCAATCCCCGAGCTCGCTCCGCAAGGAGCGGAGCTGCTGTTCCAGGCGTGCGGGTGCCGTCCCCCCGATCACGTCTCTGCGCCCCAAGCTTTCGCGTACGTCGAACACCTCTGACACATCACTTTCAAAGCGATCATCGATCGAGTGCAGCTCGGCCAACGGGAGTTCGTCCAGCGGCACCGCCAGCTCCTCAGCCCTGCGCACCGCCCGACCCACGAGATCGTGGGCGGTACGGAAGGCGACGCCCTTTTCGACCAAGTAGTCGGCCAGATCGGTGGCGAACAGAGCCGGCTCCAAGCGGGCCGCCATGCGCTCGGGCCGGATCTGAAGCGCACTCACCAGGCCCGTCAGAACCGGCAGAAGCGTCTGCAACGTGTCGAACGTGTCGAAGGCCGGCTCTTTGTCCTCCTGAAGATCCTTGTCGTACGCTGAGGGCAGCCCTTTGAGGGCCGTCAGCAAGGATACCAAATTGCCGGTCAACCGACCCGACTTAGCCCGGGCCAGTTCCAGCGGGTCGGGGTTGATCTTCTGAGGCATCAAGCTCGATCCGGTTGTGTAGGCGCGGTCGAGCTCGACGAAGCCGAACTCATCGCTGGCGAACAGGATCAGCTGCTGGGCCAGTCGGCTCAGGTGGACCCCCAGTAGCGCCCCGGTGAAGAGGAACTCGGCGGCGAAATCGCGATCCGAGACGCCATCCAGGCTGTTCGGGCTCGGGACTTGGAAGCCAAGGTCCGCCGCCAGCGCCTCCCGATCGACCGCCAACGCTTCCCGGACCGACCACCATCGGCCCAGGTCGCGCAACAGCGCCCAGGCATGGGCCATCGCCCAATGCCCCCAAGTAACGGCTTGTGCCGGCTGCAGGTGAGTGTAGCCGGGCATGGCGGTGTCAAGTTGGGAGGCACCGCTATCGGTCAGCGCTTCGGCCAAATGAAGGACCTCAGCCGCCAGTTGGCGGCAGGCGCCCATCGTCCACATGCGAAAATCGGTCGCCACCTGGTCGTTGCGGCTGCGGCCGGTATGGAGCTTGGCCGCCGGCTCACCGATCAGTTCGGTCAGCCGCCGCTCCACCGCGGTGTGGATATCCTCGTCGTCCTCGACCGGCTCGAAATCGCCGGCCTCGAACTCCTTCCGCACCCGATCCAGACCGTGCAGAACCGATTCGAGCTCCTGCTCCTGGAAGATCCCCACCTCGGCCAGCGCCCTGGCCCAGGCCCGGCTCGCACGAATGTCCTCCCGGTACAGGCGGATGTCGAAGGAGAGGCTGGCGTTCAAACGCCGCACGCGATCGTCGAGCGGCACGTCGATCCGGCTGCCCCATAGTTTCATGAAAGCCCCCGCCGTCTGCAAGACGAACTCTTTTCGATCCGCTGTGAGCCGCCGTCACGTCCGATAATGACTGTTGATGGCGACATAATCGTGGCTCAGATCGCACGTCCAAACGGACGACTCGGCGCCGCCCAGCCCAAGGTCCAGACGCAGCTCGAGTTCAGGCTGTGAAAAGGCCTCCGCTGCGGCCGCTTCCGAATACTCCAGCGGGGCGCCGTGCGCCACCAGCTGTATCGGTTCGCGCTCCCCGTAAGCGACCCACAGCGCCAGTCGGTCGGGGACAATCGGAGCCCCGGCGCGGCCCGCTGCGGCCAGGATCCGGCCCCAATTCGGATCGCCGCCATGCAGCGCCGTCTTCACCAGCGGCGAGCTGGCCACCGTGCGGCCCACCCGCCGCGCCTGCTCGCTGTCCTCCGCACCTTGGATTGTCAGCGTGACGAACTTCGTCGCCCCCTCTCCATCGCGAACGATTGACTTGGCCAACCAGCGACAGAGGTCCGTGAGCGCCGCTTCAAAGAACTCTAACTCGGGCTCCGACAGAGACACACCGGCGGCCCCGTTGGCCAAGATCAGGACGGTGTCGTTGGTAGAGGTGTCGCCGTCCACGGTGATGCAGTTGAACGTGCGGTCCGCCGCCCGTTGGAGCATCTCTTGCGCCGCCCGGGCCGAAAGCGCCGCGTCGGTCGTGACGACCGCCAGCATCGTGGCC
>CAZFCJ010000223.1:0-3709 GCA_964517315.1 uncultured Anaerolineaceae bacterium
CCACACAGGCGCTGGGGAATATCCGTTTCGGGCCGATGGGATTGGCCCTGCTGCGCCAGGGCATCCCCGCCGTTCGCGTTGTGGACGCGCTGGTCGCCACCGATGAGCAGTCAATCCACCGGCAGCTGGCCGTGGTCGACTCGGAGGGCCGCGTTGCGGCCTGGACCGGCGACGGCTGTATCGAACATGCGGCGCACTACATCGGCGAGGGGTTCGCGGTCCAGGCTAATATGATGACCAGGAAGACCGTAGTGGATGCGATGGCCGGAGCTTATGAGGGCGCCACCGGCGACCTTGCGCAGCGGATGATGCAGACCCTGGAGGCCGCACAGGAGGAGGAGGGCGACATCCGGGGCATGCAGTCGGCGGCAATCAAGGTGGTCCCCGGTGAACCGCCCACCTACAGCGATCCGGCCGAATGGAGGCCGCGTTACGACCTCCGGGTGGACGAGCATGAGGATCCGATCGGTGAGCTGTCCCGGCTGGTCCGGCTTCGCCGCGCTCAGTTGGTCGATCAGGATGGCCATCGCGCACTGGACGAGGGCGACAAACAAACCGCCCTCACGCTTTGGGCCGAATCCAGAACGCTGGCGCCGGAGCTCGAGGAGCTCGCCTATTGGCAGGGACTGGCGCTGGCCGATGAGCCGGGCGATATCGACAACGCCGCCGACATCCTCAGGCCCATGCTGCTCAATGATCCGCGACGCCGCCACTGGTTGGAGCTGATTGGCCGGGTGGAGCGCGCGGGGCTCTTTGAACGCGAAGGCACAGCACAAGAACTGCGCGAGCTGCTGTCCGATCTGGTGGATTAAACGTGGCCGATCGCCGTCCAATCCCTTGGAAAGATTTTGTTCCCGCTTGAAAATTCCGGTCTTCGGCCCGACCATCCACAAGACCGGGCTCGACGGTAGGGCTGAGTTCTCACGAAGGCACGCGCAGACGTCGGTCTGAAATTTCGATCGAGACATGGATCAATTTGGGGTCGTCGAGAACCCATCGGATGACGAGGGGGATCATCGGGTTAACATTGACTCGGGCATTGGGCTCGTGTGGAGGCGCGCGTTGTCCTGATCGATCCCAACTTGACCGCTTTGTTCAGCATGGCTTCGGCGATGATTGAGATCACCTCCGACATCAAGCTCCGCGAAGACGAGCTCAACTTCGACTTCGTCCGCGGTTCGGGACCCGGCGGCCAGAAGGCGGATCACACCGCATCGGCCGTTCAGCTTCGGTTTGACATCCCGGCCAGTCGATCTCTGCCGGTCGAGGTGAAGCAGCGGCTGCAGCGACTGGCGCGCAACAGGGTCACGAAAGACGGGGAGCTCATTATTGAGGCCAAGGATCACCGCAGCCAGGCGCGCAATCGGGAGGCGGCTGTCGAGCGGTTGGTTCAATTGATCCGTCGAGCGGTGAAGCGGCCGAAACGTCGCAAGAGGACCAAGCCCCCCAAATCCGCAGATGAGAGGCGGTTGCGTGAGAAGAAGCGGCGATCCAGGAAGAAGCGCCAGCGACGCTATGATCCGGAGCGGGATGGCTACATTTAGCCTCTGAACTGAAGACCTACCCCCACAACCAGGCTCGATCGGCACAGGGTTGGAGGTAAACCATGACGGAAGGGGTGAAGGTCCCGAGTCGGGAGGAGCTACCGGAATCGCGCACTTGGAACGCTGAGAGGGTCTTCGGCGACGTGGAAGCCTGGAAGCGGGCGGCCTCCCAACTGGAGCCTGCGATCTCGACAATGCGAAGCAGACGGGGCGGACTGGGTGAGAGCCCGTCTGCCCTGCTGGACGCGCTGCGGGCTCGCGATGACCTGTTGCGGAACGCGGACACGGTGGCGATGTACGCCGGGATGTCCCACTACTGCGATACCTCCGACTCCCGTGCGGCGATCATGCACAGCCGGGCGCAGTCGCTGGAGGCGAAGGCCAGAGGCGCCGTCGCCTTCTTTGAGCCGGAAATCCTGGAGATCGGCGAGGATCGAATCGAGGGTTGGTTCAACCGTGAACCTGGGCTGGAGGTCTACCGACATTATCTGATGGATCTGTTCCGCCGTGCCGCACATGTGCGGTCGGATGACGTCGAGGAGCTGCTCGGTCTGGTGCAAGCTCCCTTCCAGGGAGTTGAAGGAACTGCTCAGGTACTGGTGAACGCGGACTTCGATTTCGAGCCCGCCGAAGACGACTTCGGGCAACCCCACGAAGTGACCCAAGGCACCCATTCTAAGCTCTTACGCAGCCCAGACCGTACGCTGCGGCGGATGACGTGGGAGAATTACGAGGCGCTGTACACCGCGCACCGGCGAACCTTGACCAACAACCTGATCACCTCGGTGAAACAAAACGTTTTCATGACGCAGTCTCGGCGCCATGAGACCACCCTGCAGGGGGCGCTGTTCGAGGACAACATCCCCACCGACGTGTTCCTCAATCTGCTGGACATCTTCAAGCGCAACCTGCCGACCTGGCACCGCTACTTCGAGCTGCGGCGTCGGATCCTCGATGTGGAGGAGTTCCAGCCCTACGATATTTGGGCGCCCTTGGTCGCGGAACGGCCCGACTTGACCTTTGAGGATGCGGTCGAATGGATTTGCGGGGGATTGGAGCCCATGGGCGAGGAGTACGTTGAGACCGTTCGACGTGGATGTCTGGAGGAGCGCTGGGTAGATCCCTATCCGAACAGGGGCAAGCGGGCAGGCGCGTTCTCCTACGGGACAAAGGGGACGCCGCCGTTCATCGTCATGAGCTTCACCGGCAGCGTACTGAACCTCAGCACGCTGGCCCATGAGCTTGGTCACTCGATGCACTCCTACTATACGTGGCGTGAGCAGCCCATGGTGTACTGTGAATACTCCCTGTTCGCCGCCGAAGTCGCCTCCAACTTTCACCAGGCGCTGGTGCGGGCTCATCTGCTCGAGCGAGAAAACGATCTCCCGCTGCAGGTCGCGCTGCTCGAGGAGGCGTTCAGCAACTTTCACCGCTATCTGCTCGAGATGCCCACCTTGGCCCGCCTCGAACTCGAGATCCACGAGCGCGTCGAGAAAGGTGACGGTGTGAGCGCCGACGACATGAGTGATCTATGCACCGGCCTCTTCGCCGAGGCGTATGGGGAGGCGATGCACGTGGGGGCGGAGAACCTCGGCATGCGCTGGGCACATTTTACCCATCTTTACCGCGACTATTACGTTTTTCTATATGCGACCGGAATTTCCGCCGCCCATGCGCTCGCCGAGCGCGTGCTCAGCGGGGAGCAGGGTGCAACCGAGGATTATCTGGACTTCTTGCGGGCGGGTGATTCGCTGTTTCCGATCGATGCCCTGCGGGCCGCCGGGGTCGACATGACGGAACCCGCTCCCGTCGTGACGGCATTTGAGACGCTCTCGGGGATGGTCGACCGACTGGAGGAGATGCTAGGTTAGGTCTAGTCGTGTCGGAGGGGATTGGTGTCGCCTGGAGCCAAGCGTCCCTCACCCTAATCCCTCTCCCCAAAATGGGGAGGCAATACTGCGGCCGTGATCGGTCAGCCGGTGGACCACCTGGACCATATGCAATCTCGTAGGGGCACGGCACACCTGCCCAGACCGTCAGGTGCTGGGTGCCGTGTCCGTAGCGTTCCGGGCAATTGCCGGGGGATTCCAGATCCGCCATTTCGGCTGCGTATGAATTGTCGCCTGGGGCGAATCGCTCATGCATCGGGGCGACCGCCGGTCGCC
>CAZFCJ010000224.1:0-3483 GCA_964517315.1 uncultured Anaerolineaceae bacterium
GCCGCTTTCTTCCCAAGCTGGGTGAAACTCCCGAGCCGCCCTGAAGATGGCTTTCGTGCGCGAAATCTGGGGTGGGTTTTGCCATGCAACGGCCTCAGAATAAGCGAGAGAATGTCATTT
Organism: uncultured Anaerolineaceae bacterium; assembly: GCA_964517315.1. Classification (GTDB taxonomy): domain Bacteria; phylum Chloroflexota; class Anaerolineae; order Anaerolineales; family E44-bin32; genus DASWJQ01. The sequence goes on from CAZFCJ010000224.1 coordinate 121, forward strand.
ATGATCAGTTTTTGACCGACCCTAGATGCTCCAATCGTTTTCACTCCGTCCATGGGAGCAGGCACGCTACCGCCAAGTAAATCCCGACGCGAGCTGGCGCCTTCCCTTTTGCGGAGGCCTGAAGCCTCGCCATTTCGAGACATGAAGGCATCAGGTAGATACATACTTTCACACCACCGCCTAATCAAACTTTTCTCCATTTGCGAATGGTGGTCTTGAGGTGCATCAACGAAATGCTTCGTTGGTCAAGGCGTGGGGAAGGAGACGCGTGGATGGGAGAACCTAGGCGTCATCGCCGCGCTAAGCGGGCTGCGCCTGAGCCAGGAAGTGGGCTTCAACACCGGCGATGTCAGCATCCATCGCATCGGGATCACTTCGTTCGAGTGAGGACCTCGGGCAGCATCCTCCTCTCATGCAGGAGCGCCCGTAGGCGCTTTCAAGCATTTATCATCGGCAATATCCTAACCTCTAGTTTTGCGCGTCCTCCTCCAGGAACGCCTTCTCCTTCGGGCTGACCTGGAACACCACCGCATGGGCCGGCTGGTCGGTTGTGTTCAGCGCCCGCATCCGGGCATCCAGTGGTTCGGCTACCGCTTCTCCCGCTTTGATCGTCTTGGTCTCGCCCTCCACCTCAAGCGTCACCTCTCCTTCGACGACATATACATAGACAGGGCTGGGATGGGTGTGCCACGCAGCGGCGGTGTGCGGATCCATCGTCACCCGGACCACTCGCACAGATTGAGCGCCAGGGGGCAGCTCGATTTCTTGTGCCAACACCTCTTCCAACTCCGAAGCGGGTTTATCGATTTCCGTCAGGTCTTGAGCCACTCCCCATGATGATGCGATCATCAAGGCGGCACCAGCCGCCCACGTCAGCAGTTTCATCGTAGTCCTCCTATCCCCTCAGGGCAGTGAATGATCCAGCAATATCGCCGCAGCTGAGACGCGCGGCGCCCTCAGCTACAACTATAGTCAAGTCGTCCAGGATCCCCCCTTAGGGAACCGCTGATCAATTTGTCTCTGAACGGCTGACGCGGTCAGCGCGGCACACTCACCGCGTCAGCAGCTATTTTATGACCACGCCAGGTGGTCTGTTTTACCTGGCAGCCGGGTTGTCCGGCTGTCAAGCCGGATTCAAGACACACGAGCCCCGTCTACTCGTCCTTGGCATCGTGTGGCCAATACCAGATTTCCGAGAGTGAACAACTGAGCCTGGTTCTTAGCCAGTACCTTGTATCGAACCCTCTGGTAGCCTAAGAGGTTCTTGAAGACATGAAACGAGTTCTCGACCTTGGCGCGGATGCTGGCCTTTATCTTCTCGAACAACAGCAACTGCGTTCTCATGGGGCTGTCTTTAGACCTTGTACGATAAGCAGATTTTGCTAATTTCCCCTATGCCACAGCAGCATAGGTGAGATATGGCAGGACGCTACGAGCTATCCGACCACAGCTGGTCGCTGATCAAGGACATCGTCTCGCCACACCAGTCGATGGGCCGGCCAAGGCGAGATGATCGCCAGGTGTTGAACGGCATCTTTTGGGTCTTGTGCTCAGGGGCCAAATGGCGCGACTTACCCGAGCGCTATGGCCCTTGGAGTACGGTGTATGCCCGATTCCGCCAGTGGCGTGATGATGGCACCTTCGACGCCGTGCTGGCGCGCCTCCAGCTCAAGCTTCGCGAGGATGGCCTGATGGACTTGGACACCTGGATGGTCGACGCCACAGCCGTTCGCGCCACCCGTGCCGCCTCGGGAGGCGGCAAAAAGGGGGGGACGGACGAACCGGTAGACCATGCGTTGGGGCGTAGCCGGGGCGGCTTGCTGCGGAACACCTCGTGGGTGCCAGTGATCTTTGGCTCTTCGACGTTTTATGTGGATCTATCTGATTGGCCGTCCAGTGGGCCGCCTGCTGGATCAGGTCAAACCCGCATGAAACGACGAAGACCCGGTTTTTGCATTCACTTATTTTTCATCATCACGAGTCAACCTCTGATACACACCAAGACCGACTACCACCAAAACAGCTGAAATCAACAAGAAAGTGGGATAGATCAACGTAGTAATATCTTTTGTCCCAGCGTCAAACACGAACACCAGGGATTCAAGGCTTATGGCAATGGCAATTATGACGAGGAACTTTAACAAAGCCTCTCTCTGTTTTGCGGGCGACTTTGTAGCGCTGCTGCTAAAAACCTCTTCCTCCAACAGGAATTTGGATACATCAAAGACAGCCATTCCAATCACGATCAAGCCGATGGCATTAAGAAGGGCTGTAACAAGCAAGGTTCTTTCGTGTACCGAGAGCCATATATCCCATAAGGCAACGCCCATCATTGTGAGACTTATAATACCCAGGCTCAAGCTGATGAGCCCATAAACAGCACGCCCCATCAAATCAGAAATACTTTTCACCTTATTCATCCTTTCTCCGATCCGCCAATTGAATTCCTACCATATATAAAAATGGGGTCTTTCCCTGAGGGATCACAACGGGTCTGGGCCGCAAGGAAACGGCTCGAAACGTGTCACTACAGAGATTCTGGCAGAGAGTTTCTAACTCACTGAAATTTTCAGTCCTCATGTGCCAATTTTAGGCCAAAATCGGGCTGGAAGTGTCGAACTCGGAGAGGCCTTCCGGCAATCGCACATCTCCATTGCTCACATACCAAGAGGCCGCCGATCATGGATCGGCGGCCTGGGGTCTTGCGTCAGCGCGGCCCGCGGGCCCAAGGCTTACTTGGCCTTGGGAGCGGTTTCCTTGACCGCCTTGGTCGCGGTCTCGGTGGCCTGCTGGAGGCCTTCCTGGGCCTGCTTCACGCTGCCCTCGGTCAGCTTCTGGCTTTCCTGAACGAACTCCTGCTGCAGGGCTACCGCCTTCCCGGCATCGTCCTTCAGACGCTCGGTGAGTTCCTTGGCGACGGCCTGCTGGCCTTCCAGGTAGCTCTTCAGGCCTGCGGCGTCTTTGACCTCCACCAGGCTGCGCAGCTGCGTCAAGCCGGTGTCGGCATAGGCCTTGGTGGCGTCGAGCTGGGCATTGACCAGCTTCTCGGTGACGTCGATGGACAGGGCGGCGAAGGCGCGTGCCGGGGCGAAGAACACGGACTCGAACTGGGCGGTGTCAAACTGCTTGGCATCGAATGCGAAGACGTTGGTCATGATGGGAACCTCCGGGGTTCTGAATGTCATGGAACGGGAGATTCCCGTTCTGCTGCAGTGCACAATAACAAGGAATTTTGTGCAGTGCAACATAAATCGGAGCTTGGGGCGCCGCGCCTACCACCTACCAAGAAATGGGGTTACCTCACGGTGACGATGATCCCTCTGGATGCTGCTGGGTATGCGGCATCAGCGCCGCCCAGTAGCG
>CAZFCJ010000225.1:0-1400 GCA_964517315.1 uncultured Anaerolineaceae bacterium
CGAAGCGGAACACGCTCATGTCCGGCCGCCCGGCCGGACCGTAGACGGTGAAATAACGCAGCACGGTGACGTCGAGGTCATGCAGGTAGTGGTAAGTGTGGGCCAACATCTCCGCGCCGCCCTTCGTCGCCGCGTAAGGGGAAAGCGGTCGGCTGATATCGGCCTCCTCGTCGAACGGCCTCGGGTTGTGAGCGCCGTACAAGCTCGACGTCGAGGCCTGCACGAACTTGCCGACGCCGTCGCGCCGGCACAGCTGCAGCAGGTTCAGCGCGCCCATCACGTTGGTCCTGGCGAAGAGCTCCGGTTCGCTCACACTGGGCCTGACCCCGGCGCGCGCCGCCAAGTTGACGACCGCGTCGAACGGCCCCTCGCTCCAAGCTCCCTCGAGGGCGTCAACGTCCAGGATATCCGCTCGATAGAAGGTGAAGTCCTGCAGCCCCTCAAGCTGGCCGAGGCGCCAGCGTTTGAGTTGGACATCGTAAACAGCGTTCAAGTTATCGAGCCCGACGACCGAGTGGCCCTCCTCCACCAGCTGGCCCGCAACCCGGGAGCCAATAAATCCGGCGGCGCCCGTCAGCAAAATGTGCATCAGAGCTTCACGACCTTGGAGCGGAGGTCCTTGTCAACATGGACCGCGTTGCGCGTGTCGAAGATGAACGGTGCCGCCCGAGCCACCTCAACGTAGTCGATACCGCTGTGGTCGGTAATCACCACCACGCCGTCGGCCGCCTCGACGGCCGTTAACAGATCGGCTTCCGACTCCAGGACCCAGTCGTCGGACTCAAGACGGGGAACGAACGGATCGTAATAGCGAACGTCTGCGCCTTTCTCCCGCAGCAGGCCGATCACGTCCAGTGCTGGCGACTCCCTGGTGTCCGACACGTTCGGCTTATAGGCCACGCCCAGAATGAGCAACGTGGAGCCCTTGATCGCCCGTTCGTGATCGTTCATCGCGTCCTGCAGACGGGAGACCACGTAGCGGGGCATGTTCGTGTTGATCTCGCTGGCCAGTTCGATGAAGCGCGCATTGTACTTGACGCTCTTCAACTTCCAAGACAGGTACAGAGGGTCGATCGGGATGCAGTGGCCGCCCAATCCCGGACCCGGAGTGAACTTCATGAAACCGAACGGCTTGGTGGCCGCGGCGTCGATGACCTCCCAGACGTCGATCCCCAGGCGGTCGCACATCAGCGCCATTTCGTTGGCCATGGCGATATTGACCGCTCGAAACGTATTTTCCAACAGCTTGGTCATCTCGGCCACCTCGGCGGATGAGACCTTGATGACGTTCTGCATGGCCCGGCCATAGTAGGCAGCTGCTACTTCTGTGCAGGCGTCGGTGATCCCCCCGATCACCTTGGGGGTGTTCTCGGTCGTCCAATCGGAGCGGCCCGGATCCA
>CAZFCJ010000225.1:1500-3447 GCA_964517315.1 uncultured Anaerolineaceae bacterium
CCCCCGATCACCTTGGGGGTGTTCTCGGTCGTCCAATCGGAGCGGCCCGGATCCACCCGTTCCGGCGAAAACGCCAGGAAGATATCCCGGCCGACCACGAGACCGCCGCTCTCGATCTCGGGCTCGACCATCTCGCGCGTGGTCCCCGGATACGTCGTGGATTCGAGCACGACCACCTGTTGGGCGTGAAGGTGCGGCGCAAGCTCCTGCACGGCGGAGATAATGAAAGTCAGGTCCGGATCTCCGGTCTTGCGAAGTGGAGTGGGGACGCAAATGCTGACCGCATCGGCGGCGGCCAGTTCACTGTATTTTGTGGTGGCCTCGAACCGTCCCGCCTCCACGACCCGGGCCAGGCGCTCGGAGGGGACGTCCTCGACATAGCTTTGTCCGCTGTTCAACGAAGCGGCCCGATCGGGGCTGACCTCCACACCGAGCACCTTGTACCCTTTTTCAGCGAGCAGCACGGCCAAGGGCAGTCCCACATATCCAAGGCCCACCACAGCTACGGTGGCGTCCCCGGACTTGAATTTCCGCACAAGCTCCTGCCCGACGGGCGGCAGGTCGGGATCTGAGGCGTTCACCTAGGGCATACGCTCCTTCCGGATGGGGACCATCGTCAGAAGAAAGAAAGCTGCTCTGGATCGTCGCTGGGCGCGGATTCTTGAGGCTCCAATTCCTGAGCCCGCTCAATCCAGTCGGGCAAACCGGCGAAGTCCTGCTCCACCACCGTGCGCAGTTTGGGCTGGTGCAGCGCCGCCGCCGGGTGGTACATCGGAACGATCAGCCGACCGCCGATCGCTTTGGGCCTGCCATGAATTCGGCTGATCTTCGCGTCCGGGAAGTAGCGCTGCATCGAAAAGCGACCCAGAGTGACGATCACCTCCGGATCGATGGTATCGATCTGACGCTCGAGGTACGTGCTCGTGCAGGTTTCCAACTCATCGTCCTGGGGATCTCGGTTGCCCGGCGGCCGGCATTTGACCAGGTTGGTGATATAGACGTCCTCTCGCTGAAGCCCGACGGTCCCCAGCAGCTCCTCGAGGAAATTCCCGGCGGCGCCCACGAAAGGCCGGCCCTGCTGATCCTCGTGAAATCCGGGTCCCTCACCGATGAACATCACCTGCGCGTCCGCAGGCCCTTCCCCCGGCACCGCGTTGGTGCGAGACTGGGAAAGCCGGCAGAACTCACACGTGCGCACCTCGGCATCGATCTCGGCAAGCGTGACTTCAGCGGTCACCTTACACCTCCTGGGCGAGCACCGAACGAACGTCTTCGAGAGTCATGATGAGCGCGTCTTCGCGGTTATCCCGGTAGTATCCGCGGCGGCGGCCGACGACCTTGAAGCCGAACCCCACGTAGAGGTCTTGAGCCCCGGTGTTGGATTCCCGAACCTCCAACGTCACCTCTCCGATCTCCCGCTCGGCAAGTGCTCGCAGGGCGGCCTCGATCAGCTGTTTGGCAAGACCCTTGCGGCGGTGTTCGGGGTGGACCGCCAGGGTGCTGATGTGGCCGACGTCGGCCAGCTCCCAAAGCCCAATGTAGCCGAGCACGGTCCCCTCGTGATCCACCACAAAAAGATGGGCAGCCGGGTTGCGCTCAATTTCGTAGCGGTAGCTGCGCGCGGACCACGGCGTGCTGAACGAGAGGCGGTCGATCTCAACGACCTTCGCCACGTCGTCCAGCCTCATTTGACGAATCACGGCGCCCGTCCCTGAGCCGTCGCTCATGATGAGCTGCTCTCCAGATCGCCGAGATAGACGGGCTTAAGCTCACGGGCCCCGGCCGGGGCGCCCTCGTCCAGCGCCTGACGAGCCAGTACGGCCAGCACACTCGGCCGCCGGACGTTCCGAGCAGGATCCGCTAAGACCACGTTGCGACGGGCCATAAGGGTTTCTGCGGCTTCTCCGATCTCGCCGCACACGTACGTGGGGTCCTGCAGACGCTCAA
>CAZFCJ010000226.1:0-3414 GCA_964517315.1 uncultured Anaerolineaceae bacterium
TCAGGTCCATCCAAGCGACGGTGCTCGCCCAAACGATCAGGGCAGCTGCAGGGAGGGTTCCCACTCGAATACCGTTATGGGTCGTTAGCGGGTGAGTTGAGCAACGACTGTGACTCGATGATCGGAACAGGGGCATTACACAGCCGTTGATCGAGAGGCACTGCAAGGACACCCGGTGGCGGCATTGTTGTGTCACCAGCAGCCCAGCTCAGATAATAGGGTTCGGGGTATCCATATTGGGTGAGATCAAGTGGCACCCAGCCGGTGTCGTGAAATACCCAGTGCCAGTAATAACAATCGTCGTTCTGTGGATCAGTGCCCGGCGATTCACATGTCGCATAGAGGTCCCAACAGCTATCATCACCGGCGCCGCAATTGAAGGACCTTCGGTCTCCTCTTTCCAATTCCTCCCATGTTCGACGGACGATCGCCTGCCACGCCGTTCCAGCTCGCACCTGGTATGCCGGCAATTCAAGCCTTCCCTCGAGGGATGGACCATTAGCAGGAAGGCCCCACGAGGATGTTTCATATGTGTGTGTGACCACCATCCCTTCGCCGTACTGCGGCCCATCTGACCAAGGGCGGTCGTCAAAGCGCCAGTTGGGCGGCACGGCTGGGTAAAATTGCCAGCCCACCTGGAGCGTGTAGTTTCGGATGGTGGGTGTGCACCACGCGCGCGAGCTTTCAGAGCCGATGGCGGACCAGGGTCCATTCAACCAGAATACGTTCGGTGTAGAGACCAGGCCCCTCGGATAAGGATCACGCAAAATGGTCATGCAGGGGACTCGGGCGCTGGCGCTCACGCTGAAATCGCCGCCGCACGTAATCTCGCCGCTCGATGAAATGGTTATCGATGTGCAGGGAGGCTCCTCGGCGAAATCCCAGTTGCATATGGGGACCCCGTCTATGGAGGTAAACTCACTCTCGCCGTTGATCTCGCTGCCACCCTCATCCAGAACCCAGATCCCCTCGTCCGCCAGGTAGATGAAGTTCAATTGATCATCGCGACAGTAATAGGTGCAGGTAGCTCCGTCTCCCTCGTCAGGAGCTTCAGTCACGGTACAACCATCGCCCGCGTCGCCAACCTCAATATAGTCTCCAGGATTGTCCTCTGACTCTTCTTCTCCCCCGTCATTTTCCGTACATGATCCCTCACACTCATCATCTTCACAGATTTGGCCTGGCGCGGGGTTTGGAGGGCAACCGGACTGCGCACTAGCGCCTTTCGCCACAGGAAGACTGATTGCAATGAACACAACCAGGACCGTCAGAACTATAGAGGCTCGCTCGAGATTGCCGTCCCTTGACACCATTGCTGACCCCTAATCCAACTCGGTGACAGAAGTCTCCTCGATTACCCAATGGTCATCCATATATCCGAGTATGAAGCTCCAAGACTCATATGGAAATCTTCGCTCGGTTTCAAGGACTTCCCCTGTGTTTATGTCCCGTCTCTCAACCGGGAAACCGAAGTCACTAACTAGAGCTATCTTGACTTTGACATTGGGTCCCTCGGCCGAGTCAAGGATCATTGCTCGGCTGATCTCACTGAGAGGCTGTGCAACGTAAACATACTGGCCCAACTCCAGGGAGCTTTCGTAGCCAGATCTGACGCCTTCCGCGAACTCGCCGGCAATGAAGGGTTCCACCTCCTCGTAAGGCGTCAGCCCATCCTCAGACCTGTACCACCGCTCCCAATATTGCTCGAACGCATGCCAGACCTGCTCCTTCTGCCAATCCTGCAGGTCCAGGTACGTCTTACCGGTCGGATCCGTCCGCTCGACGAACTCCCAATCGCTGGGATCATCGTAGACAAATTGGGTCGCGGTTGGTTCAGCAGTAGGCGGGGGTGCCGTTGGCGTGGGAGTCGGCACGAGCGTCTCGGTTGCGGGAGCCGGCGTCTGGGTCAAAGACGCAGCAACCGTTGCCTGGTCACCACGTCTATCAACAAACAAGTAGCATCCGGCGACGATGGCCGTGAAAGCAGGGATGAAGAAGAGCCAGAAAAGAATTGTGGGGTGAAGCCTCCCGTTCTCCCGAACAAAGAAGCGAAGCTTGTTCCATTCTCTCGGCATCTTAGAGCTCAAACCCTCTCATAATTGGCTCCTAAATACAGGCTACCCCCAAGACAGGCAATTAGTTGTCCCAGAGTTGTCCCAGTTTCCAGCTTCGTCAATCCTCTCTGCATCAACGACCAGCCCGCTACAAAGCCGCCAGCACCGAAGAATGGATCAAGCATCTTGCTGATTCACTCGCCGGCGGTCGCAATACCAAATCCAGGCGTGGCCGATGAGGACACCCGCGCTCGCACGACATCGACGCCCACTGCGCCGGCGAAAAGCGTCCGGTACACCATCTGGCCGGTGACATAAACGGTGTCCCCATCGACATAGAACGACAGGATCTGCAGCTCTCCACGCGAATTGAGAGAGGCATACTGACCGGCAAGTTGGCCCGCCCAGTACGGATCCAGTCGGACCTCCTGTGTGTGATCGAGGGCATCCACGTCAATTGCCTGCGCGGCGGCGAATGCGGCTGAGTCCAGCGCAACCTGGGCGCGGTGGTAGGTGATCGACGCGCCTCCAATATCCGTCATCAGCGCCAGCATCGCCGCGAGCACCGGCAGCATCACGGCAAACAGCAGCAGCACCTGACCTCTCTCCCGGGTCCGCTTCCCCATTCGTGGGGAGGTTAGAGCGCCCACGACGAGCTTATCTCCAGACGGATTTGAACGCATGAGGAGGCACCGCGACCGAATACTGCACGGAGGCCGGCGGACTCAGGACGGCGTGAAAGGGGAACGCCTCAGTCGGCACATCGTAGATGATTTCGCAGGCAACCATGCCGTTTCGCTCCCAATCTCCCCGGACCGAGATGCCCGCGCGCCCAGGGTTGAGATTGAACGCCCCGAAACTGGCCTCCGCTGCGAACAACCCTTGTGTATATCCCTGAACCGGATCCAGAGATTGGGCTGCTGCTATCGCGCAATCGTAGGCGGCCTGCTGGGTGGCGATGTGCATGTAGATCAGCGGTCCGAGCGCAATGACGCCTCCCAGGATCAGCGCGAGAATTGGCAGCACAATCGCCAGCTCGAGAATCGCCTGGCCCCTTTGAGATCGGATCCTTTGGCTTTGCTTTATCACAGCCCCACTACTCCCACGGACTCGGAGGCCCGCCGAAGAACTGCATCATCCGAGTGAATGTTCCCGACCGGAACGAGTATTCCGCCGAGACGGCGGGGCTCGTAAAGGTAATCCCCCGCTCGACCGAAACCCGGACCGACCGCGTTGTTGAGTTCACGACGATCTCCGGGTTGCCAATGTAGCCCGCTGCTGTTCCGCCGGTGATCCCTGACATGGCGTCGGAGAAGGGACCGTGGCCGGCGGTGGGGTTGAACGAATCCCCCACCCGGTA
>CAZFCJ010000227.1:0-3398 GCA_964517315.1 uncultured Anaerolineaceae bacterium
TCGTCCAAAGATTGGAGGTGCGCTTTGCCCGACAAAGATCCTAACGGTGCCCCGATTGTCCTGTTCGACAATGTCACCAAGGCCTTCGGCGATCTGGTGGTCCTGAACCAGCTGGACCTCGAGGTCGCCCCCGCGGAAAAGATCGCCATCGTCGGCCCCAGCGGATCCGGCAAGACGACGATCCTGCGCGTGCTGATGACGCTGGAGAAGCCCAACTCGGGGGTGATCTACGTCGAAGGGGATCCCCTGTGGCATATGGAGAAAGACGGCAAGCTGGTCGAGGCCAACGAGAAGCACCTGCGCCGGGTGCGGGGCAAGATCGGCATGGTCTTCCAGCACTTCAACCTGTTTCCTCATATGACCGCGCTGGAGAACGTCAGCGAAGCCCCCATCCACGTTCTCAAACAACCGAAGGCCCAGGCGCTGGCCGAGTCCCAGGAGCTGCTGGAGCTCGTCGGCTTGGGGGACAAGATCGATTCCTACCCGTCCCAGCTCTCCGGCGGGCAGAAACAGCGGGTGGCCATCGCCCGTGCGCTGGCCATGAAGCCCAAGGTGATGCTCTTCGATGAAGTCACTTCAGCCCTCGATCCCGAGCTGGTCGGCGAGGTGTTGGGCGTCATGCGCACGCTGGCCGAGGAGACCGAAATGGCCATGCTGATCGTGACCCACGAGATGGGCTTCGCTCGCGAGGTCGCCGATCGCATGATGTTCTTCGACGCCGGCAAGATCGTGGAGCAGGGTCCGCCGGACCAGATCTTCGACAACCCGCAGAAGGAACGCACGAAGTCCTTCCTGAGCGCCATACTTCAACACTGATCGCCTTCGCTGCATCGGAGGATGGGTCCTAAAGGTGCCGTCAGCGCCGACGCTCCAGGACATCTACCGCGCCCGCCAGCGGATCGAGCGCACTGCTCGCCGGACGCCGACGTTTCCCTCGCCGCTGTTAACCAGCCGGCTTACGAGCCCAGTGCACTTGAAGCTCGAGAACCTTCAGGTGACCGGATCGTTCAAAGTGCGCGGGGCGGCCAATAAGATCGGCGGGCTCACCCCGGTGGAGCGAGCGCGGGGTGTGATCGCCGTATCGACGGGCAATCACGGGCGCGCCGTGGCTTACGTCGCCCGCCAGTTCGAGGTAGGGGCCGTGGTCTGCCTCTCCGAGCAGGTGCCGGCCAACAAGGTGCGGGCTATCGAGCAGCTGGGCGCGGAGGTCGATGCCACGAGCGCCAGCCAGGATGAGGCCTTTGACCGCGCCGCGGAGCTGCAAAAAGCGCGCGGGCTCACTTTGGTTCCGCCCTTTGACGACCCCGCCATCGTCGCCGGGCAGGGAACGATCGGCCTGGAGCTCTTGGAGGACCTGCCGGAGCTCAAGTCAGCCGTCGTGCCGCTGTCGGGCGGCGGGCTGATCGGGGGCATCGCACTGGCGCTGAAGACCGCCGACCCGGCCGTTCGGGTGATCGGAGTCTCGATGGAAAAAGGCGCGGCCATGTACCACAGCCTGCTGGCCGGCGAGCCGGTCGAGGTGCCGGAAGAGGATAGTTTGGCCGACAGTCTGCAGGGCGGCATCGGAATGGAGAATCGGCTGACCATGGAGCTCGTCGACTCGCACGTCGACGAAATCGTGCTCGTCAGCGAACATGAGATCGCGGCCGCCATGGCCTTCGCGCTCGATGAGCACCACCTGGTGCTGGAGGGCGGGGGCGCGGTCGGCATCGCCGCGCTTCTCCACGACAAGCTGGAAGTCGATCCAGGCCCCACGGCCGTCGTACTGAGCGGAGGCAACGTCGAGATCGATCAGCTCGTCGGAGTGTGGCGCGAGCAGCGGGACAGCCTGTAGCGAGAAAGGGCTCAGAAGCGAATGAATCCGATCGTCCTTACCGAAGCCGATTTGAAACAGTGCCTCAGCTTGAACAGCGAGGCGATCGATGTCGTCGAGGAAGGATTCACTCGGTTGGCGCAAGGCGGAGTCGACATGCCGCCGATCATGCGCGTCGATGTCCCTGAAAACAACGGCGAGGTGGACACCAAGACCGCCTATGTCCCCGGATTCGAGGGATTGGCGGTCAAGATGTCGTCCGGCTTCTTCAATAACCAGCAGCTCGGGCTGCCGAGCCTGAGCGGCATGATCGTGCTGTTGAGCACTAAGACGGGGTTCCCATTGGCCGTGATGCTGGACAACGGCTACCTGACCAACGTCCGCACCGGGGCCGCCGGCGCGGTAGCCGCCAGACACCTGGCGCCCTCCGAGGTGAAGCAAGCGGGCGTGATCGGCGCCGGCGCGCAAGCCCGCTACCAAATGCTGGCGCTCAAACAGGTGCGCGATTTTTCCCGGCTGCTGGTTACGGATATCATCAAGGAGAGCGCCGAGACCTACGCCCGGGAGATGTCGGAGCGGCTGGGCGTCGAGGTGGAAGTGGCCCCGGGGCCCGAGGCCGTGATGGCCGACAGCCAGGTCGTGGTGACAACGACCCCCTCCAAAGAACCCTATTTGCGGCCGGAATGGCTCCACCCGGGCCTGCATATCACGGCCATGGGCGCCGACGCGGAGGCCAAGCAGGAACTGTATCCCGAGACGCTTACGAGGGCCGACCGTCTGATCTGCGACCGCAAGTCGCAGTGTTTTCGGCTCGGCGAACTGCATCACGCGCTGGAGGCCGGCTTGTTGACCGAGGACAGCCCCATTACCGAATTGGGCGAGATCACCGCGGGCCAAGCCCCGGGCCGCCAGAGCGACGATCACATCACGATCTGCGATCTCACCGGGACCGGCGTGCAGGACACCGTCATCGCCACCCTGGCCTACCAGAAGGCCACCCAAGCCGGTCTGGGGCTGGAGGTCGAAGCATAAAGGGGCGTCGGCGCGGCCGTGGGGATCCGCGAGAGACGCGGATGGAACAAACGGACAGTCGAGAGGAGATACCACAATGACAGAGCAGGAGCTTGGCACGAGCGAAGCTCAGATCGCGGTTCACTGGCAGGAGGAACGCAAGTTCAACCCCTCCCCCGCCTTCATCGCCCAGGCCAACATGACCGACCCAACCATCTACGACCGCTTCAGTCTGGACCGATTCCCCGAGTGTTTCAAGGAATACGCCGATCTGTTGGACTGGGAGCAGTACTGGCATACAACGCTCGATACGAGCAAACCTCCCTTCTGGAAGTGGTTCGTGGGCGGCGTCATCAACGCCTCCTACAACTGCATCGACCGCCACCTCGAGAAGCACCGCAACAAGGCCGCCTTCATCTGGGTTCCCGAACCCGAGGACGAACGAAATGTGGTCCTGACCTACCAGGAGCTGTACGTCCGGGTCAACGAGTTCGCGGCCCTGCTGCGCGACCACTGCGGGCTTGAGGCCGGCGATCGGGTGACGATCCACATGCCGATGGTCCCCGAGCTGCCG
>CAZFCJ010000228.1:0-3340 GCA_964517315.1 uncultured Anaerolineaceae bacterium
TTCGCCCAGCCAAGAACGCTGGACTTCGCAGCTCAAAGTCGTTAGCCGGATCCGGGCGACGGCTCGCGGGGGAGGCGAATGCTCGTGAAAGGGCCGGCCGCTGAGAAAGCGGTCATCGACCCGGCGAACTTGCACGGGTACCTGCTCTCGCGCTCTCACCCGATAGGTCGCTTCAAGGCGCAGTTCTTCGAATCGCTCGGCTACTCGGCGTCGACTTGGCGCAGGCTTGAGGCAGACCTTCGCGCCCAGCACCTGACGCAGCAGGCGCTCGCCGGGAAGCCGGGCCCCTACGGGCAGAAGTCCGAACTTCGCGCTACACTCAAGGGTCCATCCTATGGGCAGAATAGGAGATAGCCATGAGAAAAGTAATCGTTGGCGCAATGGTTTCGATGGACGGCGTGATGCAGGCGCCGGGCGGGCCGGAAGAAGACCCCACCGGCGGCTTCAAGTTCGGCGGCTGGGTGGCCCCGCTGGCGGACGAGGATCCGGTGTTGGGCGAGGAGATCGGCAAGCTGTTCGGCGAGCCGTTCGACCTCCTGCTTGGCCGGCGCACCTACGACATTTTCGCGGCGCATTGGCCTTACGCCGAAGGCGGGCCGTACGACGACATCGCCAAGGTCTTCAACCGAGTCACCAAGTACGTGGCGACGCGCAAAGGCGTAGACCTGAGCTGGAAGGGGTCGGTTGCGCTACGCGACGCCGCCAAGGATGTCGCGAAACTGAAAAAGGAAGACGGCCCGGCCCTCATCACGCAAGGCAGCACCGAACTCGTGCACGCCTTGCTCGCCGCGGGCCTCGTCGACGAGATCCGCACGTTCACGTTCCCCGTGCTGCTCGGCAATGGCAAGCGCTTGTTCGACGAGAGTAGCCGGCCTCGCGCGTTCAAACTGACGCATAGCGCCGTCTCACCAAATGGAGTCATTCACGCGACTTACGTGCGCGATGGCGAGGTAAAGACAGCCACCGTCAGCGGAGCGCAGGAGCCATCGGCCGCCGAGTTGGCCCGGCGCAAGAAGCTGAAGCGCGAAGGCTAGAGATTGGCCGATGGCGGCAAGCCGCTCCTCACTAAGAGCGCGTCGAAGCCGTCGACCGACCCAGTGCGTTTCTTCATGCGGGCTCATTGAGGCGTCGGCAGCTGACGCATTTGGCGGACCGGCTAACATGCGCACGCTCCTGACAAAGCCGCTGCAACGGTTATCATTCCAGGACGGTACTGGCACGCGGCTTTGCAGGTGATGCGCGGCCGTTAGCCGGATATGACAATGGTGGATTTCAGCGAACTCGAAGACGCTTTCCACATTGTCAGTGCTGGTAGTTATGGCATGCCTAACAATTCGCTGGAGCGGACCCCGCCAAGAACGAGGGACAATTGCCGGGGACCCAGAAAAGAACGCTGGACTATGTGCTGGCGTGTTAACAAATGGAGGTGTATGGTGGGCAACCGAGTAAAGGAGGCGCCGGTGAAATTCCCGGCCGCTTAGCTCGCCAACGTTAGCTTGCATGAGTATCACCGGCCCGATCTGCCATTAGTATGGATCGGGATTCTTGTATGAATTAAGGTGATAGTCCCGGTGACGAATATTTTCCTAACAGAGGGTATTGAATTATGAGCGAAATTTCTGGCAATGAGAGAACGTTGAAACCAGCAAAGTGTGAGGAACTACTTGAGATATTGAAAGCGCGCTTTGAAGCGAATATGCATCGCCATGTGGATCTCGAGTGGGCCAAAGTGCAAGCTAAGTTGGAATCTGCTCCCGAAAGGCTCCGGTCCCTGAATGAAATGGAAAGAACGGGTGGCGAGCCAGATGTTGTTGGTCATGATGGAACAAAGGGGGAGTACATATTCTTTGATTGTTCAGCTCAAAGTCCCGATGGCCGCAGAAGTGTTTGTTACGACCGTGAAGCATTGGAATCAAGGAAGAAACATAAGCCGGATAACAATGCCCTGGATATGGCTGCTTCCATGGGCATTGAACTTCTAACAGAGGAACAATATCGCGAGTTGCAGAAACTTGGTGAATTCGATACGAAAACATCAAGCTGGGTGAAAACACCATCTGAGATTAGAGAACTCGGCGGTGCCATTTTCTGTGATCGCCGCTACAATACTGTCTTTGTGTATCACAATGGAGCAGAATCCTACTATGCTGCCAGGGGATTCCGGGGCTCGCTAAGGGTCTGAATCTTTGATTGGATGAGTCATGCATCCCATCGCAAATCATTGTGATTCCTTTTTCTCTGCTATGGCCGTGCAAATCGCATGCAGGCGAACAACTCGGTGAAGCGGACCGAGGATGCTGCCGAGTTAACTGATGTCAGAGCATGGTGGGCAACCATGCGGAGCAGCCGATGTTGATATCCCCGGCCGCTCAGCTCAAAGCAGTTAGGCGGGCTTTCCAATTACCTGATCGCGCTTGGACGGTATTGAATGGATACTTTCAGACTCCATGCCGATACTAATAGGCTCAAGCTTCCTCGCTGGGCAAGGTTCACGGCAATATTTCTTATCGGTTTCCTTATTTCATGCAATCGGCTGCCCCAAGATCAGCGAATATCTCTCGGACATGTAGGTGGCTTCCCTCCTGGTTCAGTGACGGCACTTGAGGTTGATGGTTGCTTTGAGGACCCGGATCCTCCAGGTTCCGGCGGTCGACCTCCAGCCCCCGCCACCCGTCTTCCACCAGCTCGGGTGTGTGACATTCCTATCTTCATAGTGAACCTAGAGGAGGAAGGACTGGTTGCACTGTACAATCGAGATCCGCATTTGGGTTGCCGGCTTACATGGGTTGAGGGGGATATGCGGTTCGACAACCCATGCCACGGAGAGGCTTACTCCGAATCTGGACAGTGGCTTACAGGACCCTCGCCGCGAGACCTGGATCGCTTCGGGATCGAAGTGGCCGCCGATGGACAAGTTCTATTACATCTCCACAGATTCATGCTAGGTGCTTCACATTAGTGTTACTAAAGCCCAAGAATTGTTCTACGATCTCGATTCAGGATGAGAACCAGCCCGCCTAACAACTTCCATGAGAAGCGGGAGCTGTCAAGGATAGTCGTTCACACAGACTCCACTACCTCCCCGGCGCCTTGGTCCGGCGTCCCTTCCAGTCCAGCCCTTTCACCACACCTCCGTTCGCACTCTGAGCTTAGGTACGAGCCCGGTGCCTGTTGGGGTCCGATCCAGGGGGGTGCTTTTCCCTCCGGGATGCTTCGCTTATTCTCGCTGGCGGTATCCGGACGGAGCCGGCCGAGTTGTTCCCCTCGGCTGCGCTCGGGACGGTGAGTCGCAGTCACCCGGACGAGGTGTTGGCTGGACGGGTCGTTCCGATTAGTCGCC
>CAZFCJ010000229.1:0-3291 GCA_964517315.1 uncultured Anaerolineaceae bacterium
ATCGGGAAGTCGGCCACTGCATCCTCGAACGACATGTGTGCGCCATGTCCGCGCAGGCGCTGCAAGAGCTGTTCACGCAGCACGGACTCATCCAGGGGCATGATCTGGCTCCTTTCCAGCCCTACTCAACAGCGTTAGGATAACTTAAGGTACGGGACGACGCTCGGCCAGCCCGGCAGTTCATGGTGGAAGGACCGTATGATCGACCAAGAACAGCGCTCGGATACGGACAACCCTGCCTCCAATCAGCGCCGAATCCATTGGGGCCGGGTGCTCTTGGACGGGGCCACGCTGCTTGTGGGCGGGCTGGTCGCCGCGACGGCCATCAACCTCTTCATCGCACCCCACGACATCGCTCCCGGCGGCGCCAGCGGACTCGCGATTGTGATCACGCATTTTCTACCGCTGCCCCTCGGGCTCACGATGCTGGCCATCAACGTCCCGGCCTACCTGATCGGCTACCGGAAGCTTGGAGGCGGGCCCTTTCTCATGCGCTCGATCTTCGCCACCGGCGTCTACAACCTGAGCGTCGATCTGCTCGCCCCGCTCATGCCCGCTGGGGGCGTGACCCAAGACATGGTGCTCAACGCCGTTTTCGGCGGCGTTCTGCTCGGGATCGGCATCGGCCTGATCTATCGTGCCGGGGGGACTGCAGGCGCCGGTGGTGTGACGAACCGCCTGCTCCAGGCATGGCAGGGCCTGCCGATCAAGATCACCAGCCTGTATTCGAATAGCGCGGTCATCGCGCTGGCGGGTGCGGCGTTCGGATGGGAGGCGGCGCTATACGCGCTGATCAGCTTCTACGTGGCGGGCAGCACGGCCGACTTCGTTCTGGAGGGCCCGGCGGTGATCCGCACCGCGCTGATCATTACGGACGAGCCGGCGCGCGTGGCTCAAGCGCTGATGAACGAGCTCGGACGAGGGGTGACCCGCTGGGAGGTCGAGGGAATGTACACGCACGCTGCGCACTCCGCCCTTTACTGCACCGTGACCCGGCCCCAGATCCACGCCCTCAAACGCATCGTAGGCCGGGTCGATCCCGACGCGTTCTTGATCGTCGGCCAGGGGCAGGAAGCCCTCGGGAGGGGCTTTCGGGAGCTGGAGCCGCCGCAACCCGCCGTCGAGCAGGTGCCGGCCGAGGGATCCGCGCCCTCGCATACCCAGAAACCTCCGTCCACATGAAGTCGACGAAACACCGGATGAGACCTGTATCCGACTTGTGATTCGCTGATTTCGGTTCACCGTCGGGCATGGTTCACGATCTTTGAGGCACCTCCTTCAAGCTCGCATGTGGCGCGGATCGACCCCCGTTCAGGAAGTCCTCAGGCCATCCGGCACCTGGCTCGGGAGTACTCGACCCCATCAAGCCTCCCATATGTTAGAGTGAATTCACCGGGATTGCCTTCCCACCCCGCATCATCCCCCGGAGATCCCTCCAACGAGGCAGACAGCAGGCCGGCCATTGTGATTGCCCGGCTAGTCCAAGCTAGCGTGTGTCGGAACAACCTCGGCGAAGGAGGCGGCATTTGAGCGACTGTTGACATTTCCATCGAAAGCTCGAGGGCCTAACTGTAACGTCTGACGGAGGGTGCAAATGAATACCGCATTACGAAGGAAGTGGTTCCTTGTGTTGGTGGCCGTCTTGCTGGTTGCGGCGCTGACCGTCCCGGCGCTGGCCGGCAACGGCGGGGACGTGGTCGTCACGGATCAACCCTACCTACGGCACGATGAAGGCGCCGACGCTGCCATTGCCTCATGCAGTGACAGCGATCCGAACGCGGGCGGTAGCAACCGCCAGCAAAATGAGCCCAGCGTGGCCATCAATCCGTCCGACCCAGAGGTGATGGTGGCCGGCTCCAACGATTACTGCACCGTGCCCACATTCGGCGATGCCTGGATGGGTTTCTACGTCTCGACCGACGGCGGTGAGACCTGGGTCAACTCGCTGAACCCCGGCTATCCGGCGGACACCAGCGCCGAGGGCCAGGACTCGCCCATCTTCGGGGAGGTCACCGCCTCGGGCGACCCGATCATGGACTGGGACAACGAGGATCGCCTTTTCTTCGGCGGGATCGCGTTCAACCGTTCGCAAAGCAATGACCCGGCCGGCGCCTCGCTGCCGACCAACGGCCATGTGATCGTCTCGACCTGGGTGCACGACGATTCGGTGCCGTTGGGCATGGACTACCTGCGCACGGTCATCGTCGGCGAAGGCACGCCGGGCGCGTTCCCCTTCTCCGGCCACTTCAACGACAAGCCGTCGCTCAGGGTCGATGACTGGAGTGGCAGCTCGCACGAAGGCAACGTCTACGTCGCGTGGACCCTGTTCCCCGGCTTCGGGCAGGACCAGATCTTGTTCTCCCGCTCGACGGACGGTGGGCAGACTTTCTCCAGGCCGCTCAAGATCTCAAGAGGCTTGGCCAGCGCCCAGGGGAGCGACATCGCCGTGGCGCCCGACGGCACAGTCTACATCGTGTGGCGCCAGTTCAATCAAGGCGACGCCACCACCCAAAATGCGATCGTGTTCATCAAGTCGACCGATGGCGGCAGGACTTTCACCAATCCACAGGTGATAAGCGCGATCACTCCCTATGATCGCAGCGATCTCGGCGACGGCGGTTCCTTCGCCCGCGACTGCGGCGACGGCCCCTTCCACTGCCAGAGCGACTTCGTCTTCCACCGCGTCGCGACACTACCCCAGGCCGTCGTCGACAGCGATGGCCATGTGCACGTGACATGGGAGCAGGTGGTGCCGGCGGAGGATAATGGCGACACTTATCGACCGGACGGCCGAGCGCAGGTCGTGGTCACGAAATCGACAAACGGCGGCAGCAACTGGGCGCCGCCAGTGCCCGCCGACGATCAGCCCGGGAGGCACCAGTGGTGGCCGAACCTGGAGTACGATCGCAGCAAGGACACGCTGCTATTGATCTACTACGGCTCGGGCGGCGGGGACGACGACTTCTCGGCCAACCGGCCTCCGGGGAACACGGCTAATGGCGTGAGCACCTGTGGAGCGCCAGGGACAGCAGTCTGTGACGTGTTGAACGCCTTCATCGCTACGTCCACGGACGGGGTTACCTGGACTCCGATGCAGGCCAGTTCCCAGGGCCACCAACCCAACTACGAGATGTTCGGCAATCGCGACATCCCGTTCCACGGCGACTACCTGTGGGTGGACGCCAACGGCGGCAAGGTGTTCGGCGTGTGGGCGGACAACCGGGACGTTGTGCCGGGCACGGATCCGCGCGAAGCGATGCAGGACGGCTTCGATGTGAACCAGTGCCGGGC
>CAZFCJ010000230.1:0-3290 GCA_964517315.1 uncultured Anaerolineaceae bacterium
GTGTCAGTGGGAAGCGGGGTGGCTGTGGCCGTGAACGTGGCCGTGTTGCTCGGTGTGGGTGTGAAGGTCGGCTTGGGCAGCTTGTCCTTGACCACGACGAGGGGGGTGCTCGTCGCCGTGGTTGCCGGGGCTGGCGTCGCGGAAGGGGTCGGGGTGGACCAGAACCAGCCGGGAGCCCTCTCGGAGTCGTCCAGAACCGACGGGCGGCCGGTATCGCGTTCGATTTCGGAAATCAGGGCGGGGCGCACGCGTCCAAATGTGAGGGGGGGCCACGCGCTGTAGTCGGCTTCCAACTGGGATCGGGTGTCGGCCAGCGCGATCGAAGAGGATCCGATGAGAGACGCCCAGCCGCAGCCGAAGAGGAGCAGCAGGATGAGGAGCGGCAGAAGAAGCCAGAGCAGGCGCCGTCCATTTCGACGCCAGCGGGACTCATCCACGGAATCCTCTGTCGATTTAGACCAAAAAACTGAGCGGAGTTCGCTCATCCATTCCTCGATCCGTTGGAGCTTAAAGGCCGTATACAGGTTGGCTCACATGCCCTAGCTCCTGTGTGGCTGGTACAGAATCTTGAAGTTCCACCACGATCTGTCTCGAATAAGTCGCCTGGGATATCTAATCCTTGAAGTAGTGATCCTCAACCCATTGGCCGATCTTCACCACCAACATCGCCATCGACAGGCAGATCAAGTACTGCCCCGTCCAGATCAGCGTCCCCATAATTGACGGGAAAGGAGCTACTTCTGCATTCACTCACATACTCCATTCGATCGGATCCAGGCGACGGATCGTTCACAGCGCCTGCTGGGCGAGCGACAAAAGGAGCCGATTGTCCCAATCGGTTGATCGGTCACCTTCAGGGGTCGGCGAACTTTTCCGTCGCTGAGGACCGGTTCCCCTTACGCCGACGCTCCTTCTTCCTCGGTATCGCCGGTCATTTCCTCGGCCGGTGACGGCGGCGGCCACTGACTCTCACCGTCCCCGCCTGGATCATCTACCTCGTTGGAAAGGTCCAGTTCCGGATCGTGCTCGGACTCATTGCCCTGCCCGTTCCTCGGCGGCTCCTTTGCATCGGGCGCTCGATCGGAGGGATCTTCCTCACCGAAGATCTGAGCACCCTTCTTGAGAAGACCACTTTGGAAATTCCGTTTCGGCGCCGCCGGGTGCGCTTCGAGCTGCGGATCTTTGCTGGATTCTTCATCCCCCGAGGGCGGCTCATCGCGCATGGCAGGCTCGGGCTGTGTTTCGGTGTCAGCCGGAGTGGTCTGCGGTTCGGAGAAGACTTCCGAGGGGTCCGGCTGGCTTCCCACGCCGGAATCGAGCGCCGTCTCCGGCTGTTCCTCCGCTTCACCCTGCAACGCAGACCGCAGCGCGTCGGTTGACTTAGGGGCTCTATTCGCTGGTGGGCTGGCATCATGGCTCGCGTCCAAGCTCGGTCCCTCTTCCAGGCCCATGAAGTGTTCCAGGTCAGCCACGTAGCCGGCCATGCCGCGCAGCAACTCCTCGGTCTCGTCCTGGGAGGGTCCTTTCGCCAAGCGCATCAGCAGTTGCCTGAGACGGATGACGGCCTCCATGACTAAGCTGCCGGCAGTCAGAGGCTCTTTATCTTGCTCGCGCAGGAAGACCACCTTGCGGGCCTTGCCTCTACCGTTGGACATCTCCATGGCGGATAACTTGACGATCTTGGCGCCAACCTGGATGGTCTCTTCATCCTGGCGGGGTCGTTCATGGACGTGCTCCAAGTAGCGCTTAATGGACCGCCGACCCGTGCGCAGTTCCTCCTCAACCAGCTTTTTGGCCATGGGGCTGGTGAGCGCCACTTTGCCTCCCCGCTCCACGACCACCACGCCGATCGGCAGCACGCTGAGCAGCTGGGAGATGGCCTTCCGTTCCAGACTGATTTGTTGGGAGCGTTTGGTGACTTCCGCTCTGAGTTGGTCCGCCCGCTGCTTGAGCTCGTCAACCATTCTGCGGTTGTCCAGGATCAAGCTGCGCAGCTCAAGTGCGCGCGAGACCGTGTTGTCCAGCGCGCTCATGTGGTCGAACGGCTTTGTCAGGTACCCAAAGGCCCCCAGGTTGAGCGCCTCGATGGCGTTCTCAACGGTCGCCGAGGCGGAGATAACAATCACCTGGGTGTGCGGGTCCTTTTCCTTGGCGGCCTCCATCAACTCGAGACCCGTCACGTCGGGCATGTAAATGTCGGTCACGATGAGGTCATAATCGCCTTGCGCGATCAGCTCCAGGCCCTCCGCGCCGTCCGTGGCACGATCGACATCATGGCCCAAGCGTTGTATGCGCCGTGAGACCAGATGCCGCAGGCCCTCATCGTCATCGACGACGAGAATTCGTGGTTCGCTCATAGCATTCTTCCTTCAGTCCTGATGCGCGGTTCGCCGACGTTGACCGCCGGACGACGGCCTGGAGGGTTGGCGCGGGGAAACCCCGGCTGCGTTATCGGGCCAAGCGTCCAGGGCGTTTGGCGCAATGTGCTTCTCTTTTCCATCGATTTCGTCATCATTCTCCTTCTGTGTTTCCGGTCCATCTTCCGGTGCTCATGATTGTCTTCCGTGCCTGTCGGCGTGTAGGTCATAGACAGCCCGAGCTCTCCTCGGCGCCCACGCTCAAGAATGTGCTCGGCGAGGCGTGGTTGTTGTAGGTGGTTGAAAGCCAGGCGGCCGAGCGGAGCGTGGTCGAGATCCGCAGCTCGTCGATCGCGCCGTTCATGTAGTACGTCCCATCCTCCATGCGGCCCAGCTCCCAGTCGCTGTTGACGGCGAAGTTGGTCAGGGGTTGACTGCTGGACGTCACGTCGACGCCGTTCTCGTACACCACACCGACGTCCGAGACCCGGTCGGCGGTCATGGCGAGGTAGCTCCAGGTGTCCTTGGGGACCTCTCCAGTGGCGGATTCCACGCCGGACATGTTGCTGCCATCGGCAGTCTCGAGATGCAGCTTGCCTGAGGTCGTGTTCCAGCTGTTGACGAAGAAACGGAAGCCCGAGTCGAAGCTGCTGCCGGAGTTGGCGAAGACGGTCTCAATGTTGTCGTCCGTCGAGTAGACATTGACCCAGCCCTCGACGGTGATCGTGTCGCCAAAGTTCGCCGCGGCGAAGTCAATGTAATCGTTGCCCCCGTCGAATTCCTGGGCGCCGTTGATCTGGCCGGTGATCGGGCTGGGCCCGTTGGGCGAGGTCTTGCTCCCGTCGTTGCCGTTGGCGGTGGAGTCGAGGACGGTGGGCCCGCTGGTCTCGTCGAGGTGCAGCACGGCGGCGTAATTGGAGTCCCAGACGCCGG
>CAZFCJ010000231.1:0-3269 GCA_964517315.1 uncultured Anaerolineaceae bacterium
GACCACGTTCCCCACCGACTTGGACATCTTCTCGCCGGTGAACTGCAGCATGCCGTTGTGCATCCAGTAGCGGGCGAACGGCTTGCCCGTGTAGCTCTCGGTCTGTGCGATCTCGTTCTCATGGTGCGGGAAAACCAGGTCGCTTCCTCCACCGTGAATATCGATCTCCTCGCCCAGGTGCGCCAGACTCATGGCGGAGCATTCGATATGCCACCCCGGGCGGCCGGGGCCCCATGGGCTTTCCCACTGCGGCTCACCGGGCTTGGCCGCCTTCCAGAGCGCGAAATCGGCGGGATCCTCCTTGCGCTCGTCCACCGCCACCCGGCTGCCGGCGCGCATGTCCTCCAGGCGGCGGCCGGAAAGCTTTCCGTAGTCCTCGTCGCGAGCGACCCGAAAATATACGTCCCCTTCCACTTCGTACGCGTACCCCGTTTCGAGAAGGCCCTTCACCATCCGCTGGATCGCTTCGACCTCCTGCGAAACTCTGGGGTAAGCGGTGGCCGGCAGCACGTTAAGGTCCAGCATATGCTGCCGATACTCCCGGATATATCGCTCGGCGAGGGTCAGCGGATCCTGCCCCAACTCCTGCGCCCTGTCGATGACTTTGTCATCAACATCCGTGTAGTTCATCACGTGGAACACCCGGTAACCCCTGTATTCAAGGTAGCGCCTGACGACGTCGAACACGAGCGAGGACATGGCGTGGCCTACATGGGCCTTGGCGTAAACGGTCGGTCCGCACACATACATGCGCACTTCGCCTTCATTCAGCGGCCTGAACGGTTCTTTTTTGCGAGAGAGCGTGTTGTAGATCTGCAAGCTCATTCAGACCTCAATTCGGCTTGCCTTGCTTGTCACCCACCTCCTCCGGCCGGGCGAAAATCATACGACCGGCCGCGGTTTGCAGCACCTTGGTGACGAGAACGGAGACCGAGCTGTCGATCAGATTCTTGCCCTCTTCGACGACCACCATCGTCCCGTCCTCCAGGTAACCGACGCCCTGACCGGGCTCCTTGCCCTCCTGGATCACCTGCACGTCCAACGTTTCGCCGGGCAAGAACACCGCCTTCACCGCGTTGGCCAGCTCGTTGATGTTCAGCACCATGACCCCTTGGAGCTCCGCCACCCGATTCAGATTGTAGTCATTGGTCACGATGGGACAGCGCAGCTGCTTGGCCAAGATCACCAGCTTGTCATCGACGTCCCGCACCCCCTCCACCTCCAGGTCGGTAATTCGAATCGGAACGCTGCTGTCTTTCTGAAGCCGGTTGAGGATGTCCAGGCCCCGGCGCCCCCGCTGGCGGCGCAGTCCGTCGGACGAGTCAGCGATATGCTGCAGCTCGACCAGCACGAAGGAGGGCACCAGCATCGGGCCGGCGATGAAGCCCGTTCGGGCGATGTCGGCGATGCGGCCGTCGATGATCACGCTCGTGTCCAGCAGAACCCTCCGGCCGGAGCCTCCTCCGTCGCCGTCCTCGGTGGTGGGAAAGCGAGCCCGCAGCATATTCAAGATGTCCTTCTCACGCATCATGAAGATCGCCACGCCGAGGTAGCTCAACGCCACGGCTGCGACGAAGGGAAGCAACTGACCGAACGGCGAGGGAAGCAGGGAGAGCGGGAAGGAGACGAGCGCCGCTACGATCAGGCCAATGACCAGCCCCATGAGACTTGCAAGCAGATTGCCGGCCGAAACTTGCGCCATGTGGGCGCGCACCGCCCGCACGGGTCGGGTGGTTAAAAACGGCGTCACGACCAGCCCGGTCAGAGCCCCCACCAGCGCGAAGACGCTGGCCCACAGCTCTTCGGATCCCTCGGCCAGTTCGCCCAAGTTGGCGCCGAGGTAGATGCCCGCGACCGCCAGGACGATCATGCCAATCAAACGCAGGATGAATTCAAAACTCATGATCCCACCAACCTGTTCCTCGAATGAAAAATTCGGCGAGCGCCCGGTCTCGGCGCTCGCCCTAAGGCAATCCGATTCTTTCGCTCTTTCTTCGAGTTCCCCCTGGATCATCCATCCCTACCGTATTCGAAATGAGGGGAAGTGAGAAGGGAATGATCGAGAATGATGAAAGAATGAGACCGAGCCTATTCAAGAGCAGCAAACTGCAAAAATAGACATGACTATACTAACATGCCGGCACAGCCAGCGTCAACGGACGTGCCGCCGGCCTGGGCCGGCGGCACTCTTGCAACGCTGATGGTCGGTCAGGGTCTCGGTGAACCCCTACAGAGAGCTAAGGAAGGGCGCCCACCACCTGGAAGGTGCTCAGGATCCGATCCAGCGCATTGTAGCCGTGCTGTCCCTCCTCCGCACCTTACAATCGGCCATCATCCTTTACGACCGCCACCACCCGTCCAGTACAATTCCAAGTCCTTCCCGCAGCCGCAATGTGCTGAGGTCATCGCCATGCACCTTCTCATGACCAACGACGACGGCGTCCAGGCCCCCGGTCTGCTGGCGCTGGTCCAGTCTTTGAAACCGCTGGGCGAAATTACCGTGCTGGCGCCGGATCGCAACTGGTCCGCCTCAGGCCACGTGAAGACTATGCACCGCCCCCTGCGCGCTTTCCCCACCCACCTCGCCGATGGCACCGAGGCGATCGCCACCGACGGAGCGCCGTCCGACTGCGTCGCCCTGGCCCTGCTGGGCCTGGTGGACGGCCCGATCGATCTGGTGGTATCCGGGGTCAACCCGTCCGCCAACGTCGGTCACGATGTGACCTACAGCGGGACGGTGACGGCGGCGATGGAGGCGGCCATCGCCGGTGTGCCCTCGCTGGCCGTGTCGCTCGACGTGCCCGAGGGCCACCCCGAGGGAGAGATCGATTACTCCAACGCCGCCATCGTCGCCCGACAGCTGTCCCGGCAGGCGTTGGAACACGGTCTGCCCGAGGGCCTCCTGCTCAACGTCAACGTGCCCTACGGCGATCGGATCGCCGGCCTGCAGATCACACGCCAGGGACTGCGTGTGTACCGGGACGAGCTCGTGACCCGGACCGACCCGCGCGGCAATCCCTATTACTGGATCGGGGGTGAGGCCCCTTCCGGACACCTGGGCGAGGGCACGGACCTCTGGGCGCTTTCGGAACATTTGGTCTCGATCACACCGCTCCAACTGGACCTCACCGCCCGCGCGGCCTTCGAACACTTCGAGAACTGGGGATTGGATCTTTGACGGCTTGAGACAGCTGTTGTTGTTTGACCGCCCCCAGGGATAGCACTAGAATTGAGCGCATATGGCCCTTCAAGAAGGTTCCATTCTCAAC
>CAZFCJ010000232.1:0-3250 GCA_964517315.1 uncultured Anaerolineaceae bacterium
CATCGTCCCCACGTTCATGTGCGGCTTCGTGCGTTCGAATTTCTCCTTGGCCATGGCTCTCCTCCCTGGCTCGGGTCCCGGCTGGAGCGGCGCTCTCAGGCGTGCGCGCCGGCGAGAATGTTCTCCGAGACTTTCTTGTTCACTGGATCGTAGTGGTCGAATTCCATGGTGAATACCCCCCGGCCCTGCGTCATGGAGCGCAAATCGGTGGCGTAACCGAACATCTCGGCCAGCGGCACCATGGCTTGAATCGCCTGGGCATTCCCGGCGTGCATTTCGATTCCTTCGATCTCCGCACGGCGGGATGACAGGTCGCCGGTCACATCGCCGACGTGCTCTTCCGGCACGACGACTTCAGCCCTCATCATCGGCTCGAGCAAGGTCGGGTTGCCGCGCTGGACGGCGTCCTTGAAGGCCATCGAACCGGCCACCTTGAAAGCCATCTCGCTCGAGTCCACCTCGTGGTACGAGCCGTCAACCAAATGGATGATGATGTCCGTGACCGGGTAGCCGGCCAGCACGCCCCCTTCGGCCGCTTCGCGCACACCGCGCTCGACCGCCGGGATGAACTCGCGCGGAATGGCGCCGCCCCTGATCTCGTCCTCGAATGTAATCCCGGAAGCCGGCTCCGCCGGTTCCAGGTCCAGCACGACATGGGCGTACTGGCCCCGGCCTCCGGTCTGCTTGACATAGCGCAGCTCGACGTCCTTGACCGGCCGGGTGATCGATTCGCGGTAGGCGACGCGCGGCCGGCCGACGTTGGCCTCGACCTTGAACTCGCGCAGCATGCGGTCGAGCAGCACCTCAAGGTGCAGCTCGCCCATGCCAGAGATCACGGTCTGGCCCGTATCCTCGTCCGAGCTGACGCGGAACGTCGGATCCTCTTCCGACAGCTTCTTGAGCGCTTCGGCGAGCTTGTCCTGGTCAGCGGTGGTTTTGGGCTCAATCGCCACCGAAATCACGGGCTCGGGGAAGGTGATGCTCTCCAGCTCGATCAAATGATCGGCGTCGCACAGCGTGTCTCCGGTGAAAGTGTCCTTCATGCCCAGCACGGCGGCGATGTCGCCCGCCAGCACCTCGTCAATGTCCTCGCGCCGATCGGCGTACATGCGGATCAGCCGACCGACCCGTTCGTCCTTATCCTTGCTCGAGTTGTAAACGGTCGTGCCCTTCTCGATCACCCCCGAGTAGACCCGAAAATAGGCCAAGCGGCCGACGTAGGGATCGGTGACGATCTTGAACACCAGGGCACTGAACGGTTCGTCGTCGGCGGTGAGGCGCTCGATCTCCTCGTCGGTCTCGGGAACGATGCCCTTGACCGGCGGCACGTCGAGTGGCGACGGCAAGTAGTGGACCACCGCGTCGATCACCGGCTGCACGCCGCGATTGCGCAGCGCGGAGCCGCAGAATACCGGCGTGGCCTCGTTGGCGATCGTGGCTCGCCGCAGCGCCGCTCGCAGGTCCGCAGGGCTGATCTCCTCGCCGTCTAAATACTTGACCATCAGGTCGTCGTCGGTTTCGGCGATCGCCTCGATCATCTGCTCGCGCGCCGCCTCCGCCTTCTCGCGCAGGGATTCGGAGATTTCAATCTGCTCCGGCTTGGCGCCGAGCTCGTCCTCCCATACGACGCCGCGGAAGTCGATCAGATTGACCACGCCCTGGAAATCGGATTCGACGCCGATGGGCACCTGGACCGGGATGGGGTTGGCACCGAGCCGCTCGCGGATCATGTCCACGGCGCGTTCAAACGAGGCTCCAACGCGGTCCATCTTATTAATGAAGCAGATCCGAGGCACACTGTAGCGGTCGGCCTGCCGCCACACCGTCTCCGATTGCGGCTCGACTCCCTGCACCGCGTCGAAGACCACCACCCCTCCGTCCAGGACGCGCAGCGAACGCTGCACCTCGGCGGTGAAGTCGATGTGGCCCGGCGTGTCGATCAGATTGATCACGTGGTCGCGCCACATCGCCGTGACCGCGGCCGAGACGATAGTGATTCCACGTTCCCGCTCCTGCTCCATCCAGTCGGTGACCGTCGTCCCCTCGTCGACCGACCCCAAACGGTGCGTCTTGCCCGTGTAATACAGCAAGCGCTCGGTCGTCGTGGTCTTCCCGGCGTCAATATGCGCGATGATTCCGATATTTCGGAACCGCTCTAATGGATAGTTGCGCGCCATAATCGCTACCTACAAACCTCTCGTAAACCGTTCTTCGTCGATCTTTACCAGCGGTAATGGGCAAAGGCCCGATTGGCCTCCGCCATCCGGTGTACCTCTTCCTTGCGTCGAACTGCCGAACCCTGTCCGTTGGAGGCGTCCATGATCTCCCCGGCCAATTTCTCCGCCGTCGACTTGCCATGGCGGCCGCGGGCGGCCTCCAGCAGCCATCGCTGCGCCAGTGAAGTGCGCCGCTCCGGCGTGACCTCGACCGGGACCTGGTAGGTCGCACCTCCTACACGGCGCGGTTTAACCTCGAGCACCGGCGAGGTGTTGCGGACGGCCTGCTCGAACACTTCGAGCGGGTCCTGTCCCATCCGCTCTTCGATCCTGTCGAAGGCCTCGTACACGAGGCTGGCCGCGATGCTCCACTTACCCCGCTCCATGACCCGGTGGATGAAGCTCTCCACCAGCACGCTGTCGTAGCGTACGTCAGGCGAGATTTCGCGTTGTTCAGCCCTATTTCTGCGCATGGTTCGTACTCCGTGTTTCCAGTCTCGACGCCAGAAGCCGGCCGCTCTTCAATTTCTTCGAACGGCCGACTTGGTCAACCCTTTATTCTCGGGGGCGCTTCTGACCGTACTTGGAGCGCCCTTGCTTTCGGTCCTCGACACCGGTACTGTCGAGGGTGCCGCGGACAATATGGTAGCGGACGCCCGGGAGGTCCTTGACCCGGCCCCCGCGTACAAGTACGACCGAGTGCTCCTGGAGGGAGTGGCCCTCACCCGGGATGTAGGCGGTGACCTCGATCCCGTTGGTCAGGCGCACGCGCGCCACCTTACGCAGGGCCGAGTTCGGCTTCTTCGGCGTCTGCGTACGTACCTGCGTACACACGCCACGCTTCTGCGGCGCGCCCTTCGGTTGGCGCTCCCGCTTCTGCTTCATGGAGTTGAATGTGTACTGCAGTGCCGGCGCTTTCGTCTTGCTCTTCTTCGACTTTCGTCCTTTGCGGACGAGCTGATTGATCGTCGGCATCATTTCACCTTCCCACATGAACCCGGGGCTCTCGCCCCGGGCCGCTTGCATCAAGGGAG
>CAZFCJ010000233.1:0-3242 GCA_964517315.1 uncultured Anaerolineaceae bacterium
AGCCGAACTCGGCCGCGGCGTAGGCCAGCTCCTCGACGCCGGTGCCCCACTCGTAGAGCAGCCCCCTCTCTTCAAGGAACCCGATCAGCGCCGACGACGCCGGCCCGTTCCCGTCCAGGCCGTCCATGGCCATGCCGAGCGCCTGTATCCCACACGAGACGTCCGTTGGATTGGAGGATTGATAGCGCATTCGAATGTCGAGCGAGGCAGGGGACATATGGCCACTGCCCGTGGGCACCGAGCCCTGAGCACTGAGCTCGGTGCTCAGCGCTCGGCGCTCAGTGCTGTCCGAGGCCCGTAGGGCGTCGGCGGAAACGAAGGGCATGTCGCCGATGAGGGCCGGGGATAAGGAGCCGCCCGAGGTAAACTCACCGGCGGATCCGTCGCCGGAGACGGCGGCGGGGTTCAGCTGCTGGGACTGAAGCGGGGAGAGGCGGCAGTCGGGATCTTCGACAGGGTCGCACTCCGCCTGGGCCGGCAGGGCGGCCAGAAAGAGAAACACAGCGACGATGGCCGCTGCGGCGAGTGTGCGCGGTTTGGACATGGTGCCCCCCTCTTTCCGACCCCCTCGGGCCATAGCCAAACGGATGGTACTGAGGTGCTACGTTTCCACTACTGTAGCATGATGGGGGCGGATGTCAAGGAAACGCTCAGGGCGGAGAAACGACGGCCATTTGCTGCTGTCAATTGGCCTCTGGCCGCTGGCCGTTGGCGTCTGACCTGGGGAGAGGGAGAGCGATGACCGCTGATCACCGAGCTCCACGCTCTAAGTGTTGCAGGGAATCTGTGGCAAACAAAGCCTGGATCGGCGACATTTGCCCAGCAGGCCGGGCTCCCACCCCCGGCTGGCAAGCGTAGGACGCACCGGCATGGGAGCCGGTGCTCCTGAAGAGAGGGGAGATCACGGGGCAGGATGAAAGCGCTGATGGCACAGAGCGCGCTGACGACGCTTGGGCTTGCCATGGCCACGCCGAGCAGCATTCATGAGGAGCCCTGGGACGATGGCGCTATTTCAGGGTACTCTGTGCATTCACCGTAATGTGTGTGTATGAGCGTGCTCAGCGGTACGGGCGTCGGTACCGCTGGGCCGCCAATTAAGGCCGCTTGCCCTGACACTGGCGACGCTAGCGCAGTTTCGGATGGTGGAAGCCGGCGCGGCAATGTCAACTGATTTCGTGTTGGGCGTCCGGTCAGCGGACGGGTCAGGCTGGCCCAGGGCAATCACAACTCCACCGGCGCGGCGGGTTGCCCACCGCAGTGCGCCATCCGCCCAATAACGCCAAGTACACTGTGATGGCCGACATTGTGTACCGCGTTCGTGTAGTCATCTGATACTCCCTCACCGAGGTGCCTCCCTGTGGTTCATAACGCCGGTGACTGTCACGGGGAACCCGGAACCCCATGATCCGATCTGGACCGCTCAGACACAGATTTTCGCGGATCACGCGGAAATGCTTTTGGGATGGGGGGAGTGGGCCGCGGGCCAACCGCGGTGTTCCTGAAAAGACAGTTCCGCGCAATCGGTGCCCCCGGCCGGTTGACAAGCTTGAGAGCCGTGAGGTACGGTGGCTCCCGTGAAGGGGGACGCCACCCCCTAGACTGAGCATCGTGTTATAAGGTGGTCCGGATGCTGGCCGAAGGCGACACAGTTCGTTGGTCCGGCGCGTACGCATAAGTTGGCCAAGATGACGAAAGAGATTGGTCGTGGTCAGCCTGCTTCCCGATCCCACTTGCACCCAGCCGAGCGAGAGCCAAGTCCAATATCTCGGAGTAAGATGAACCGGGACAGGATAATTGGCTGGCTGCCTGCGGCGGGCTTGTCGGCGGCTATCCTCTTGATCACCTCGAGCTGTAACTTTCCAGGACCTTCCCTGAACGATCAGGTCGAGACCCAGGTGGCGGGCACGCTGCGGGCGGCCCAACAAGCGACGGAGACTTCCCGGGAAACCCAGCTTGCAGCCACAATGATGAGCGAAAGCGCCCTTACCCTGACCTCCGCGGCTGAACCGACCGCAACCCCCACCCAAACCGGTACGTCGACGCCCACGCCCACTGCCACGCAAACACCAACGATCACCGCGACCGCAACCCCGACTCGAACATCCACGCCCGCGCCCGTCGAGATCGACATGAATCTGCCCAGCAGTGGCGACGGCCAAGTCAGCGGTCGCAACACCGGTCTCTTGGGGGTCGTCCTCGCAGACGCGAGCTACGGCTTCAACACGGGGAACGGCCGACTCCAGGTCGGCGCCTGGATACCAACGGCTGGCAGCTTGGAGGAGCCGTCAGCGACGGGATGGCTGGACCGGCCCTTCAGCGTGCCCTCCTCGCTCGGCTCTAACGTCGAAGCACAGGTGTCCGGCGAGGTCGACTGGAGCGGCGTCCTGGCCGGGAACGGAGTCGCCGGCGCGGGCGCCGATGTGACCATCGTCCTCAAGCTGCTCGAGGGCAGTCGGGTGATCGCCCAGACTGAGGTGCACTCGAGGGAGGTGCGCGAGGCCGCGCTTAGCGTCGGCGGCCTTACGGACTCCGGCGGCGCCTCGCCCAGCCTCTCAGCCAACCTGGTAGGGGGCCGACAGTACATCATACGATTGGAAGCCACCTGCAACGCCACGAGCGGCCTGATTTCCGCTACGGTTCACTGCGTGTTCGGGCCGAGCGACACCTACGCGGATGGATTTGTGGGTTGGGGAGGCTTCACGGTCCTGCTGGTCCCGTAGCCTAAGGGCGGGCATTGCACAAATGGCCCCCAGCTGAATTGAGACGCTGGCGAACCGAAGCCGGCGTTGATTCCACAGCAGGTGCCGCAACACACATCGGGTCGGGGGATCAAGCGGCGCAGAAGGACCAGACAGGTTCGCATCACAGCAAAGGAGCCAGCGTCTTCTTCGTCCCACCCATTCCGTCGATGGAACCGCTGACCCACTGATTTTCGCTGATTTCGCTGAAATGCCTTTGGGATGCTGGTGGTGTGGCGCGGCCCAGCCCGGCGTTCATGGCAAGACATATCAGTGAAGTCAGCGCTTTCAGGAAAATCAGCGGTTCCGTTCCAGCGGGCTGCTCGAGAAGATTCCGGCCAATGGGTTCTCTGAGCTTAGTGCAGGGCATCCCCACGGACTGCGATCTCCAAGTTCGCGAAGGTGTGCTCGCCGAAGAGGACGGCCCGATGCTGGTCCACGGCCTCCAGGGGCTGCATGGGCAGCGCATTCATCTTCCTTCCCAATCCGAGAACCACCCGAGGC
>CAZFCJ010000234.1:0-3207 GCA_964517315.1 uncultured Anaerolineaceae bacterium
GGTGAGATTCGTGACGAAGCCGCGCTGGACATGCTCCAGGCGATGAACACCGGTCATGACGGTTCACTCACGACGGCCCACTCGAACAGTCCGCGCGATACACTTTCCCGTATCGAGACGATGACCATGATGGCGGGAATGGAACTGCCACAGCGCGCGATCCGCGAGCAGATCGCCTCGGCGCTGCACTTGGTGGTGCATCTGGAACGTCTGCGTGACGGTACGCGCAAAGTCACCAACATCACGGAGATTCAAGGGATGGAAGGTGACGTCATTACGATGACAGATCTGTTCGTCTTCGACCAGACGGGCGTTGAAGAGGGTAGGGTGATCGGCCGCCTGCGTCCGACCGGTTTGCGGCCGAAGTTCATGGATGAGATCGAAGCGTCGGGTATCCATTTGCCGCCCTCCATCTTTGGTATGGGTGATCGCATGAGGTACGGCTGATACCCATGAACCCATTTCTCGTCCTCTACATCGGTGGTGGCTTAGGCCTTCTACTGCTGGCCATCGGCGGCGTGCTGTCGCTGGTGGGGCAGCGGACCGCCGTCGAGGAGCGTCTCGGTCGCTATGCGGACATGGCCGGGGCGGGCACGGCGACGAGCGCCTCGGAAGAAGTGATGCTGGAGGATCGCCCGAGCCCGATCGCCGACCTCCTCAACCAGATGGGCGAGGGCACCGACCTCTTCGAGTCGCTTTCACGCGACCTGGCCCAGGCGGATATGAAATTCCGCCCCGCCGAGTACATCGCGCTGATCTTCTTGGCGGCAGTGGGCGGCGGCGTCGCCGGCCTGTTGCTCAGTGGAGGATCGCTGGTCTTCGCCGGGGCTACCACGCTCGCCGGCGCCTTGGCGCCTGGAATTTACGTTCGCATTCAGAAGGGCGCCCGGCTCAAGAGATTCGACAATCAGCTTGGGGATATGTTGAACTTGATGGTGAACGGCCTGCGGGCTGGATTTTCCACGATGCAGGCGATGGAGGCCGTGAGCCGCGAGCTGCCGGCGCCGATCTCGTCGGAGTTCCGTCGGGTGGTCCAGGAGATGCAGCTCGGCATCTCTATGGAAGAGGCCCTCGACCACATGTTGAGACGAATCAATAGCGACGACCTGGACATGGTCATCACGGCGATCAACGTGCAGCGTGAGGTCGGCGGCAACTTGGCCGAGATTCTGGATACGATCTCCTATACGATCCGTGAACGTGTCCGCATCCGCGGTGAAATTCAGGCCCTCACGGCCCAGGGTCGCGCCACAGCTTGGGTGATCTCCATGCTGCCGATCGCATTGACGGCGATCCTGTTCCTGGTGAACCGGCCGTACATTATGCAGTTCATCAACCCTGAGACGCGCGCCTGCGGCATCCCCATGCTGGTCGTCGCGGGTTTGATGATTATCACCGGTTTTTACATCACGCAGAAGATGGTGGACATCGATATCTAATCCGCGCGGATACACGTTCGCTTGCGGGATTGGGGAGTAGGATAGTTCCATGTCAAGTTTGACCATTCTGATTATCTTCGGTGTGATCATTGCCATCGCGTTCGCCTTGGTGATCGCGGGCCTGCGCGCGCCGCGCGTGGACGACCCGATTTCGGAGCGCTTGGCCGAGTACTCGGTGCAGGACGAGCCGGTAACGCTGGAGGAGATCGAGATGTCCCAGCACTTCACCGAGCGCGTGATCCTGCCCTTCTTCAACCAGATCGGGGAAGTCGCGCAAAAATTCACCCCGCAGGCGACGTTGGAGAACGCCCGGCATCGGCTCGAGATGGCGGGAATGCAGCTCGACGCTTCGGTGTTCCTGGCTACACGGGTTGTGATGGCCGTGATGCTGGGCGGCGTGATCATGCTCGTGTATTTGATCACCGGCCGCAACTGGCTCCAGGGACTCCTGTTCTCATTCTTGTTCTTGCTGCTGGGTTTTTTCATTCCGGATCTCTGGTTGGGCTCGCGCATCAGCCGGCGCCAGAAAGCGGTCTTCCGCGCCATGCCCGACGCGCTCGACCTGCTCACGATCGCGGTGGAGGCCGGATTGGGATTTGACGCCGCGATGACCAAGGTCCATGAGAAGTGGGAGAATGACCTGGCGCTGGAGTTCGGGCGCGTGATTCAGGAAATCCGACTGGGTAAGCTGCGCAGAGATGCGCTACGGGATATGGCCGAGCGGCTCGGTGTCTCCGAGATGACCAGCTTTGTGGCCGCGGTCATCCAGTCCGAACAGTTGGGCGTCAGTATGGCCAAAGTGCTGCGCATTCAGTCCGACCAGATGCGAGTGCGGCGCCGGCAGATGGCGGAGGAGGAGGCGCATCGGGCGCCGATTAAGATGATCTTTCCCATTGGATTGCTCATCTTCCCCTCGCTGTTGATCATCCTGCTCGGGCCAGCTGCCATGCTGCTCGTGCAGTCGCCTCTTGGCGCGATCCTGGGGGCCGGCTAGTCCGACCAAGGGGGGTGAGCCCCCACAACATTCCATCCATCAACGGGGCGGGTCATGGGGGAATCCGTCACAAACCATGCTCGAGCGCTCGCCCGGAAAATCGGGCATAGGGCGCTCGATTTGCTCTTCCCGCCGGTCTGCGTAGGCTGCGGGCGGAATGGGGAGGTGTGGTGCCGCGCCTGTCAGCGGACCGCGCGTCGGCTTCCAGGCCCTCGCTGCCGCATCTGTGATGGGCCCAGCAGGGGGTTGGGGACGCCCTGCCCCGGGTGTGTCTCTCATCCCTCATCTATGCCCGTACGGTCTTGTTGGCGTTACGAGCTGCCGGTCAGCCGCGCGCTACTCCATCTCAAGTACCGACCCGACCGCCGGGTGGCCCGGGTCCTGGGCGTCGATCTCGCATCGACAGCAAAGCGGGCAGGATGGGCGCCGACGCTCATCGTACCGGTTCCGCTGGCATCCGCGCGGCTGCGGGCGAGGGGTTTCAATCAGGCGGCATTGCTTGCGGGCGAGTGTTCCCGGGCCATGGCCGTTCCCTGGTCCTCAAAGGTTCTGATCCGGCACAAAGAGACCCGCAGCCAGGTGGGACTCGACCTGCAGGAACGACGTGAGAATGTCAGGGGCGCGTTCAAAGCGATGGGCGCGGTTGAAGGGGAATGGGTGATCATCGTGGACGATCTGTACACCACCGGCGCCACGCTGCGCTCATGCAGCCGCGCCCTGCTGGATGCCGGAGCCGGCAGGATTTGTGGTCTCACGGTAGCCCGGGCTGTATCC
>CAZFCJ010000235.1:0-3196 GCA_964517315.1 uncultured Anaerolineaceae bacterium
AATCTGGGGGCCCAGGCCCATCGGTTGTATCACCTGGGCAGCGCCAAGCTGACGCGCACGACGCTGGCCCGCTTGAATGACGATAAGCCCTACGCGCTGTACGAAGCCTTATTCGGCAAGCTGCTGCACCGCTGTCAGGCCCAGGCGCCGGGTCACGGTTTTCGGTTTCACAACCGCCTGTATTCGCTGGACGCCTCGACCATCGACGTATGTCTGTCGCTGTTTCCCTGGGCGAAGTTCCGCTCCACCAAGGGGGGCAGTCAAGCTGCATGTGGGGCTGAATCACGCCGGTCACCTGCCGGAGTTTGTCGCGATCAGCGACGGCAAGACCAGCGATATCGAGCTTGGCCGCAGTGTGTCGTTCCCCGCCGGGAGCGTGGTGGTCATGGATCGGGGCTATACGGACTACAGCTGGTATAACCAGTTGAATGAAAACGGAATCTTCTTTGTCACCCGCTTGAAGTCCAATGCCCGGTATCGGGTCATTGCCCGTCGCTCGGTATTGAAGAACAAGGGGCTGACGTGTGATCAGACGAGCGAGTTCACCGGGCCACAGACCGCTGGCAAATGTCCGATCCGGTTGCGGCGCATCGGCTATCGGGATCCGGAGACCGGGCAACGTTACGTGTTCCTGACCAATGACTTCGATCTAGCGGCCAAGACCATTGCCGATATTTACAAGGCGCGCTGGCAGGTGGAGTTGTTCTTCAAGTCGATCAAACAGAATTTGAAGATCAAGACTTTCGTTGGCACCAGCAAGAATGCGGTGATGACCCAGATCTGGACCGCCATGTGTGTTTACCTGATATTGGCGTTTCTCAAGTTTCAATCCCAGTCTGGGCAAAGCATCCAACAGATACTCCGGGTACTACAGCTGAACTTATTCGAAAAACGAGAGCTGATGGCCTTGCTTAGAGGTGATCCACCGCCCAACCATGCACCGTCGAATCCGAATCAACTGGTTTTGGTGTGAAAGTTAACGGGACAGCAGTGATTATCGACAGGACTTTTCCAGCGGGTTGCTGGTACTGAGGCATCTCACCGAAGGCAGCGTCTTCGTGTGCACCGCCCCCGGCGTGGATTACACCGCCGATGAGTCGCCGGACGTCGAGGCGGTCCAGTTCGAGGGCCCGCACCCGGCCGGGCTGCCGGGCACGCATATTCACTTCATCCAGCCGGTGGCGGAGGACAAAGCGGTGTGGCACATCGGCTATCAGGACGTGATCGCCATCGGCCGCCTTTTCACCAGCGGGCGCCTGTGGCTGGAACGGATCGTGGCGCTGGGCGGCCCGATCGTCCGACGACCGCGGCTGCTGCGTACCCGGCCGGGTGCGAATATCGAGGACGTCGTGGACGAAGAGCTCGAGCACGTAGAGAGCAGGGTGATCTCGGGCTCTGTCCTGAACGGGCGCCGCAGTGCCGGACCGCTCGCGTATCTGGGGCGGGCTTCTACCCGGCCCAGGCGTAGACCGCGGCCGAGCGGAGCCCCAGGGCTTCAGAACGTCCACCCCGCCGGTGACTGGGATAGCCACCTCGCTGGCGGTGATCCACTTCCACGGGCGCAACACCGAGACCTGGGAGGCCAAGGCCCCGTCCGCCGCCGAGCACTTCCGCTACCTCTACGACAAAGAGAAGTTCAAATCGTGGGTCCCGACCGTGAACCAGCTCGCCGACAAGGTGGACCGGGTCCATGTGCTGCTCAACAATTCCTACCGCGATTTTGCGGCGCGCGACGCCCCACAGGTGGCTGAGCTACTAGCCCGACTTTCTCAACTGGAGAGGTAATCGACCCGGAAAGCCGCATAAAACGGTGTTCGGACTCAAAAGGTCTCCACTACAAGGGGGCCGGTTGGGGTGGTCGGTCGAGCTGGCCGGTGGC
Organism: uncultured Anaerolineaceae bacterium; assembly: GCA_964517315.1. Lineage (GTDB taxonomy): Bacteria > Chloroflexota > Anaerolineae > Anaerolineales > E44-bin32 > DASWJQ01. Next base: position 1,880 of record CAZFCJ010000235.1, read on the forward strand.
GGTGATCCTGGGGGGTGGCTGCGGTGGCAGAATGAGCTTGAGCTGCTCGAGGATGAGTTGCTGGTCCCGTGTGGGCTGGGTGTAACGACTCAAGATCAACGTGCGTCCGTCCTGAGTCGGGAAGTGGACATCGAGCATCTGGATCGCCGCGAACTTGTCGAGCACGGCGCGTGAGGTCAGCCCCGGCGCCAGCGGTTTCAGGTAGGCCCTGAGCGTGACGTGCAGACAATAGGCCATGAAGGCGACGAAGATGTGCGCTTCAATGCGATGCTCGAGCTGGTGATAGATGGGACGCACCTGCAGATCGTCTTTCAGGTTCTTGAAGGCGGCCTCGACCTCGGTGAGCTGGATATAGAACTGCCAAAGCTCCGCCGGATCGCGCCCGCAGAGGTTGGTCCGCAACAGATAGCGGCCCTCGCGCCGGCGCACTTGACGCAGCTTCTTGCGGTTGAGCCCGAAGGTAAACGTGGTACTGGCCGCTGCAGGCGCGAGTTCTGAACGACTGGATTTAAACGGCGTTTTCGAAGTCTCCGGCAACACGATATCGACGAGCCGCCAAGCAGCGCGATAGCGCCCCTTCGCCTCGCCCAGTTTCATCAGCAGCTGGCGCGGGTCTTTGAACGTCATTCCTCGCAGTTCTTTCAGGCGTTTCATCAGCCCCTTGAGCTGCCGTCGTCGCATGGCGCGCTCTTTGTTGACCCGATCACGGCTTTGGGCGAATACGTAGAGTTCTTGTTCCTGGGGTAACAGCTTCACCTGTACCCCCGGTCGCACGTCCTGCCAGGTCAGCGGCAGCAGGTCGCGCTCGAGCCGGGTCAATCGACCCTTGGGGGTGCCCACCAGGTAATACACCGGCGGCTCGCCCGCTCGCATCTGCGCCAGGACTTCTTCGGTGGGTATCCCGCGATCCATCACCCAGATGCGCTCGGCTTTCCCATACTGGGCTTCGATTCTCTGCAAGAACGGCCCGAGCGTGGTCTTGTCCGAGGTATTGCCCGGTAACACCTCGTAGGCCAACGGAAACCCTTCCGGCGTCACGATCAACGCAATGACCACTTGCACGCAGTCTGGCCGCCGGTCCCGGCTGTAGCCGTAGCGACGCTTGTCTCGCGGATCCGCCGGCGGCTCCGATTCGAAGTAGGTGCTGGTCAGGTCGTACAGCAACACCTCAAAACGCGCCCCGAACAGGTCCCGCCAGCGCGCCGTCAGGTGGGAAAACAGAGCCTGCTTGTGGACCAGCAGCTTATCCAAGCAACGGTACAACGCATTCTTCTCCACCAGCCCCTCGTCCGCACCCAGCAAATCCCCCATCGCGCT
>CAZFCJ010000236.1:0-3145 GCA_964517315.1 uncultured Anaerolineaceae bacterium
GCCACGCTGGCGGTGGTGGCGCTGATGACGGGCCAATGGGCGCTGCTGCCGATCGTGGCGATCATCCCCGTCAGCGAGACGCTCAGCGTCATTCTGCAGGTGATTTATTTCCGGGGGACTGACGGCAAACGCTTGTTCAAGATGGCGCCGCTGCACAACCATTTCGAACTGAGCGGTTGGAGTGAAACGCAAATTGTGCAGCGATTCTGGTTGGTGACATTGTTGGCGGGGATGATGGGCACGGCATTGGCGCTCATCTAAACGCAAGGAGGGCAAGATGGAAACTGGAATGCTCTGGTTCGACGACAGTCAGGGGAAGCTGGAAGCCAAAGTGAAGCGCGCGGCTCAGTACTACAAGGATAAATATGAACGCGTCGCCAACCTGTGCGTCGTGCATCCTTCGATGATCCCCGACGGTGAGCTGGCCGTCGACGAGGTCCAGGTGAAGGCTGCCAGCGCGGTGATGCCCAATCACTTCTGGATCGGTGTTCACGAATCCGACGAGGCCGAGAAGCCAAAACGGCGCAAGGCTGCATGAACGCGTGGCGACGTCGAACTGGCGGGGAAAGCGGATCGTGATCCTCGGGTTGGCTCGACAGGGAAAGGCGCTGGCGCGCCATCTGGCCGCGCGCGGCGCGGCGGTGGTGATCAGCGACCAGAAGCCGCCCGAGGAGCTGGCTTCAGCGCGCCACGAGCTCGCCGATCTACCGATCGACTATGAGCTGGGCGGCCACCCAACCAGCATGCTCGAAGGCGCCGATCTGCTCTGCCTTTCCGGAGGAGTCCCCGCCGATCTGCCGCTCGTGGCGCGAGCCCGTGAACGGGGTATCCGCATTACGAACGATTCGCAAATCTTCATGGAAGCCTGTCCGGCGGCCACGGTGGGGATCACCGGCTCGGCGGGCAAATCGACGACGACCGCCTTGGTGGGGCGCATGGCCCTGGCTGCCGACCGCACCACATGGGTCGGCGGAAACATCGGCCGGCCCCTGCTGCGGGATCTGCCGGACATGAAGGCCGGCGATCTGGCGGTGCTGGAGCTGTCCTCGTTCCAACTGGAGCTGATGACGCTCAGCCCCAACGTGGCCGCCGTGCTCAACATCTCCCCAGACCACCTGGACCGCCACGGCACCCTGGAAGGCTACGCCGCGGCGAAGGCCCGCATCCTTGAATTTCAAAACGAGGCGGACAGCACAGTTCTCGGACACGACGACCCAATGGCCTGGGGCCTCCGAAGTCGTGTTCGCGGCCGGCTGTTCAGCTTCGGGAGGGAGGCGCCCCCGGAGGGCGCGGGCGCCTTCCTCCGGGCCGGCCGGGTGGTGGTGAGGACCGAGGACGAGGAGAGCGTGGTGCTGCCCGTCGAGGACTTTCAACTGCCCGGCGATCACAACGTTCTGAATCTGCTGGCGGGCTGCTCGGTGGGGTTGGCGCTTGATCTGCCCCTCTCGGCCATGGCCCAGGGAGCCCGGGATTTCGAAGGTTTGCCGCACCGGCTCCAGCACGTCAGAACCCGAGACGGCGTCGAGTGGGTGAACGACTCGATTGCCACCACGCCCGAGCGGGCCGAGGCTGGCGTTCGAGCGTTCGATCGGCCCCTGGTGCTGCTGCTCGGCGGTCGGGACAAGGGCCTCTCCTGGGAATCTCTGGCAAATCTGGCGGCACAACGGGCCCGCCACGTAGTGGCGTTCGGCGAGTGCGCCGCCAAGGTCGCCGAATCCGTCCGCGCGGCGGCCCAGGATGGGCCGATGGTCCACCTGGTGGAGGGTTTGGACGAGGCGGTCTCGACGGCAGCGCGGCACTCGGAGCGGGGCGACGTGGTGCTGCTCTCGCCGGGCGGGACGAGCTTCGATGAGTTTCCCGATTTTGAAGCCCGCGGTGAGCGGTTTCGAGAGCTAGTGGAGGCGTTGTGAGCGAGGCTGCGGTTCCGTCGCCTAACGTGAACCGAGGCGGCCTGACGCGGCGGCTGCGGGACATGGGCTTTGACCCTTGGCTGCTGCTGACCGCGGGCATCATGGTCATCTTCGGCCTGGTCATGGTCTATTCCGCGAGCTGGGATGTGGCCTACCGCTTGGAGGGCGACCACGGCGCGCTGCTCCGCCGCCAGCTGACCACGACCACGATTGGGATCGTCGCCATGCTGGTGGCCTCTCGCTTCCCATTGCCCTGGCTGCGCAAACTGGCGCTGCCGATCATCGGCGCAGCCATCGCCTCACTACTGTTGGTGCTTCTGCTGGGCGTTGACGGGGGTCCGCGCCGCGCCTTCTTGAGCGGTTCTTATCAGCCCTCGGAGATGGCCAAGCTGGCGTTGATTCTCTACCTGGCGGTGTGGATGGAATCTAAAGGCGAGAAGCTGCTGGAGTGGGGCTACGGGTTCCTGCCGCTGATGATGATCATCGGTATTGTGGGCGGTTTGATCTTGATGCAGCCCGACTTGAGCGCCGTGCTGACGGTGGCCGTGGTGGCCCTCTCGATGTTCTACCTTGCGGGCGCCAGGCTCAGCCAGTCACTGGTCGTGACCGCGGGCGGCTCGCTGGTGGCCTATCTGCTGGTGCGGGCGACCACGACGGGGCGCGCCCGCTGGGAGGATTACGTTTCGGGATTGGTCGACATCGAAGAGGCCTCATACCACGTTCAGCACTCGCTTCAGGCCTTCTACGGGGGCGGATTCTTGGGGCGCGGTCTGGGGGCGAGCCGTGAGAAGTTCGGCTTTCTGCCCGCGCCGCACACCGACAGCATCTACGCCATTGTCGGGGAAGAACTCGGTCTGCTCGGCGCGCTGGCTGTGTTGGGTCTGTTTGTGTTCTTACTGTGGCGTGGTTTTCGCATCGCGCTGCAGTCCAAGGACCGGCTGGGCTACTTCATCGCCAGCGGCATCACGTTCTGGATCGGCATTGAGGCCATGGTCAACATGTCGGTGCTGTTGGGCTTGTTGCCCTTCGCCGGAAACGCGCTCCCATTTTTCAGCTTCGGCGGCTCGAGCATGGTGACGACGCTCACCGGGGTGGGCTTCTTGCTCAACATTTCAAGGCGGAAACCGGAAGAACCGACGGATATTCGAGGTCATATTGCGTCTGTTGATATCGGCCGGAGGAACAGGCGGCGGCGTGTATCCCGCCTTGGCCGTCGTCGGCGCGCTCGGCGAGAG
>CAZFCJ010000237.1:0-3141 GCA_964517315.1 uncultured Anaerolineaceae bacterium
CGCCGAGGTGCGCATTGTTGAAGGCCCGCTTGGTCAACCCGATGGCGGCCGTCGGGCCTTCGGCCAGCTCAGTGGCCAAAGATCGCGCGGCCTCCATCAACTCGTCGTCGGGCACCACATCGTTCACGATCCCCAACGACTCGGCCTCCTCCGCCGAGACCGGCTTGTTGGTGAAGGCGATTTCGGCCGCTCGCGTCAACCCGACCAGGAGGGGCAACAGGAGTGAGGTGCCCGAGTCTGTGGTCAGACCGATTCCGGTAAAGCCAAATACGAACTTGGCGCTCTCGCCCGCGATTCGGAGATCGGCTGCGAGCGCGATCCCCAGAGCCGCGCCGGCCGTAGGACCGTTCACCGCGGCCAGGATCGGCTTCTCCAGCCGCCGCATCCGTACGATCAGTCGATTGTACGTCCGTCCCAGATGCTCACGAAACGAAACGTCCTCTCCGTCGAATGCGCTCACGTCTTGGCCGGCGCTGAACATTTTGCCGGAACCGGTGATCAGGATACAACGCACACCCTCATCACGATCCGCCTCTTTGAGGACGCCCATCAGCTCGTCGATCATATCGTTGTTGAAGGCATTCGCCTTGGGTCGGTCCAGGATGATCGTCAGCACCCCGTCCTGCCGGTCTGTCCGTAAATGCTCCAGATCCGCCATCCCTTCCTCCTCCCACCTACTGAGAATCAAAACGGGCGCCCGGTCGGGCGCCCGCCATCGCTGCCCTCAGACGAGGTCGTCGTCTTCACCGTCGTCCGAGTCGTCGTCAAAATCGAAGTCCAATTCGATCTCCACCTCCGCATCCTCCAGGCGCACCCAGACAAGGAGCACGTCTCCCTCTTCGAGCGTCGCCCAGCGCGCGGCGATAATCGGCGCCTGCTGAGTCAGCCCTTCCTCGTCCCTGAACTCAAGATCGATCGTCTCACCCGCGCGCCACGCCCGGTAGCAGCGCTCCACGAGCGCAGGACCATTGTACGTCCGCAATGTGCACTGTGCCACCTGATAAGGGGCCGGACCCTCAATCAACCCGTACAACCAAGCATCGTCAGCCAGCTCGAATGTGGGAGGCGGACCTTCGATAATGGTGATTTTCCTCGGTTCTGCCATTCCAACCTCAATTTCCCTTCCGGGTCTGGGAATCGCGGCCATATTACCATAAATTGCTCATCGTAGCCGAGACGCCAGTCAAGGTAAGCGTCCCCACGCCCTCCGTCGGCCAGGGTCCATACAATGACTGAACGACCCGATGGCGCATGACCAGCGATAGAAGCGAGGGCTAGTTCGAGCGTGTCCCGCATCCACCGTTTCCTGTGGCGCGCAATCCACTTTCTCGTGCGGGCTGATCCCGCGGAGGTCCTGAACCCCGATCCCATCCCCGTGGCCGTCCCCCGGCCCGACCGGGAGCTCTATCGGGCGGCACGCGCGGTCCAAGCCGAATTCATCGACTCCGCGGGGCGGCGCGTCGATTACGCGCGATTGCACGGCAGCGAGGCTTACGCGCGGCTGCGCCAGACAGCGCGCAGGCTGCCCAACTGCTCGCTGGAATCGCTGGACAACCTTCAGGCCCGCCTCGCCTTCTGGATCAACCTATACAACGCGCTGATCCTGGATGCGGTTGTTTCCTACGGGATCGAGGACAAGATCAGGCCCTGGTTCTTTCTTCGGGCCGCATACGATGTCTGCGGGCTGCACTTCACAGCCGATCATATTGAACACGGAGTCCTGCGGCGCAATCGACCCCATCCGATCTTTCGCCTGCGCATGTTCTCGGGGGACGATCCCCGCCGGCAGGCTATGCTGCCCGAACTGGATCCTAGAGTGCACTTCGCGCTGAATTGTGGGGCAAGCTCATGCCCCCCGATCGAGGTCTACGACCCCGAACAGGTGGACGAGCAGCTGGACCTGGCCTGCTCGGCCTTCATCAACGGCGACGGGGTGCAGGTCGACCCGGAGCGGGGCACCGTGCAGATCTCGCGCATTTTCGCCTGGTACGAGGCCGACTTCGGCGGCCGAGAGGGCGTATTATCCTTCATAGGCGGCTGCTTGCAGGATGAAGCGCTGGGGGAGCTCGTCCGGTCCGGGGCGCTGAGCGTCGAGTATCTACCTTACGACTGGTCGCTCAACCGGGTAGTGTAGTCTTACCGATCGGCACACGCGGCCGGAACATGACAGCAAGTTGGCGGGAATCTACACTCACATGTGTAGGGGTAATGGAGGAGGCCGACGGTGGCGGAACGATATCAACGCTTTCAGATCCTGCTTGAACCCGAACAGCACGACCGCATGCGGCACATCGCAGAACGGGAAGACATGAGCACATCTGACGTCGCGCGTCAGCTGATACGCATCGGCTTGGAGACATTGGCGAAAGATCAAATGCGCCAGGCCAGCTGGCGCAGAATGGATCCCGAACACCTGAACGAGCTCCGTGAGCAGCCGGCGGAGAGGTACGGGGATTATGAAGGCGAGCTCGTCGCCGAGGCGCGCGCCAAACGCGAACCAGACCTTGCCCGCCGTTAAAAACGTCGGAAGTGACTTCCTTCGTCATCGACCCCAACATGCCGCTGGCCACCGTTGTGCCTCTCGAATACTGCGAACGCGCGGTGGAGATGTTCAATGTGTGGAACGCGCAAGGGGTCCGGTTTGGGGAGCCGCCATAGGCGCTGATTGGAGTTAACGCCAGTCATATTTCGCGACCGGTCGATTCCTGACCCGGGCTCGAGCGGTCAGGTCGAGGCGCCGCGCGACTCGTCATCCAGCATGAAAGTCACTTTGATCGCGCCGGACCGTTTGTCATCCGCGGTCCGAACGGCCCGCTTATAGTCCGAGAGCGGGAACCGATGGGTGATCAAGCCCCGGTGCTGTATGACCTCTTCTTGAAGCATTTCGATCACCAGATCAAATGTGTGCTGCACGCCGCCCTGCCACTGCTCGACGCCGAACGTGTTCGAGCCCAGCAGGTCGACCTCCTGGTACCAGATCGGATTCAGATCGACGGTGAACTCGCCCAGGGTGATCCCCACCATCACGACCGCCCCCCCGGCTCGCGCCCAGCGCAGCCCATCGTACACGGTCCTCTCAGAGCCCACACAGTCGTAGATCACCTCGAAACCGCCCAGGATCATCCCCCGATTGAGCGGCGC
>CAZFCJ010000238.1:0-3111 GCA_964517315.1 uncultured Anaerolineaceae bacterium
CCCGCTGATCTGCGCCTCCATTGTGGGAAATGTCGAGTACATGCTCGAACATGATGTGATTTCCCGGGTTCGAGAATTGAGCGGCTATCTGCGAGACGGCCTGGACCGGCTGGCAGGGAAGCACCCCTGCGTGGGGCGCGTGGCCGGAGCGGGCCTGTTTTTCGCCGTAGACCTGGTCAATGCGCAGGGCGCGCCGATTATCGCGGAAGACCGCTATACCGGCTTTTGCGGCGACCTTTCCCGGCACCCCAACAACTTGGTCGCGGCGGAGTGCGCCCGGCACGGGGTGCTGCTCGGCGGTTTCGTGCCGAACACCATCAAGGTCGGCCCACCGTTCACAGTCAGCGTGGAGGAGATCGATGTCGGGCTCGGGGCCCTGGACAGCGCCCTGGGAGTCGTGGAAGAACACTGGCTGTAGCCGACCCTGATGTTTCAGTAACGAAACAACCTCGGGGACAAGGCGGAACATTGGGGCTTTCGAACCCTGCGCCAAAGGGGCTCACGGTGGTAGCACGGAATTTGCATGAGCTTGCTGGGTGCGTTGCGTTTGATGAATGAGGCGCTCACTAGACCGGACACTTACTCGAAGCCGCGGAATCCATAGGCATGTCACGAAGAGCGAAGGGCAGGCGCCCATACTTTTTTGAAAATCACGAGGTCGACATGCTGTTGTCGATGCTAATGGCCGTCGCCGGCGAACTGGCAGTCACCCGTGACCGGCTGGATACCCTGGAGCGGCTGATCGAAAAGCATGGGTTGTTCCAGCGTGAAGAGGTGGAGTCCTTCGTTCCGGATTCCGACGTCGAGGAGGAGCGGGAAGCTTGGCGTACGGAGTACCTGGAGCGAGTTTTGCGAATTGTGCACCATGAGCTCGAATCGCGCGATGCCGAAGAGACTGACAAGGGATATGAACAGGTCATAAAAGAGCTTACGCGGACCTGAGTTTGTCTACGGCTACACGCCGTTATTTTTTCTACGGAGGAACATGATATGCCCCAGGTTCAGCACGACATTCTACCGCGAACCACTCATGACGAAGCAGCCCGTCAGGAATTTGTCAAATCATTCAAAGTATATCTTGCAAACAAGGTATCTCCCGGCAACCGGCAGGTCTATGACCAGCAAGTGTTGCCGGAATTTCGGAAGGTGCATGATCGCGACCCCGAGAATCGCCACGAGGTTCGCAAGGCAATGGCCAAGGAACGGTACTACCAGATCTGGAGCTCCTTACAGCGGACCAGCCAGGAGATGATGTGGGATTCGGTGAGTACCAGCGTCGAGCGGCAGCTCGATGACCTGATTAGGCAAGCCAAGAAAATCAACAAAGGAAAGAGTCTGGGGTCGCTTGATCTTGATCCCAGTGTTGAGCTGCCGCGCTATCATGCCGCGGTCGACATTCACTGTCAGCCGGGTGGCTATCACACTGAGCTCAAGAAGAACGATGTCACGGCGGGCGCAATTTACGACCGGGCCGTGTACATCTACACAATGGGCCGGGCCGGCGAGTTGAATTCGGACATGGGAGATTCGGCCGCAAATTACATACGCGAGCACTTCCCGGACTTCAAGCCAAAGACAATTTTGGATATGGGCTGCACTGTGGGGCACAGCACGTTGCCCTGGGTGGACGCATATCCCGATGCCGAAGTTTATGCAATCGACGTGGCCGCTCCAGTGCTTCGTTACGGTCATGCCCGGGCGGAAGCCCTGGGCAAAAAAGTGCATTTTTCCCAGCAGAACGCGGAACACACTAAATTCGAGGACGAGAGCTTCGATCTGATCGTTTCGCAAATTCTGTTGCACGAGACTTCCGGCAAGGCGATCAGGAACATCGTCCGCGAGTGCCACCGGCTACTCAAACCCGGCGGCATGATGGTGCACCTGGAGACGCCGCCTTATACGGCTATGGAAGGCCCCTTCGACGAATTCATTATGGATTGGGACACCTATAACAACAATGAGCCGTTCTGGGGTCCCTCGCACGAGATCGATTATGAGAAGCTCGCGGCCAAGGGTGGATTCGATCCGAATAAGGTTACCTTGTCATTGGCGCCAAGCGCCTTGGCGGATGCCAAGGGTCGTACCGGCAAGTTTCAATGTGGAGACTTCGCCGGCGCGGGCGAATGGTTCTTGTTTATGGCGGAGAAGTAGCGCGGCTTATTGAGATTGCTTCGGCGGAAGTCTGGCAAAGGCCGTTATACAAATTGATTCTGCAATATTGGCTGGGGCGACTTTGTGGAGGGTGATATGGGTGAGGCTAACGTACAGGAATTGCCGAAAATTGAAGCGGAATGGATGAAAAAACGGGTGCTTGATCTTCTGGATGGTGCATTGGTCCCAGGGGATGTTGGTCGCCTCAAGGAGTACGTCGCACCCGACTGCCTGATCCAGTTTCCGGGGTTTGAGGCAAAGGGTCACGATGGCGTTGACCAGTTGTTGGCCCTTATCGAAGCACTCTTCGATGGATGCCCGACCAAGTCGTACGATTTGTGGGTGATCGATGACAAGAGTGTAAACGTGCATGGGCTCCTTTATGGGCGCTTTCAGGACGGCCGTTCCATGGATGGGACGCGGTACACGGACACTTTCATTTTCAACAAAGATGGATTGATTACCCACTGGCTGGTCTTCAATGATTTGGCTTTGTTGCCGGAGTAGGTGACTCCGAGAATCGAGTCTTTGGCGCTTTTGCTTCAACAGCATGGTGCATGGTTTGGGTATCCAGTCCGTTCCCTCGTTGATGCGATTCGGCGGTGAGGATAGCTATGCATATGGTTATGCCAAGTTGAAAAGCACGTTGGACGCGGGAGAGTAATCGTGAAGATCGTCTACAACACTTCTGTTACCGCTTCAGGTGGGCGTAATGGCCGCGCCGAATCCGCGGATGGCCTGTTGGGTGTCGATCTGTCAATACCGGACACGATGGGCGGGCCCGGGCGTAAGGCGACCAATCCAGAGCAACTTTTCGGCGCCGGCTATGCCGCGTGTTTTGAGAACGCCATATTGCACGTCGCGGAAAAGGAGGGCCACAAGATCGAGCGGTCTTCGGTGACGGCCCGGGTTGGTATGGGTGTCAATGAGGACGAGAGCTTTGGGCTTGAGGTGGAACTC
>CAZFCJ010000239.1:0-3090 GCA_964517315.1 uncultured Anaerolineaceae bacterium
CGAACGCCGCTTTGATGCAATTGTCGGCCTCACCCCTCAGACGGCGAGGGGCCGGTCACCACGTTCCAACGCGCTTCCGACCCACGACCGAAGGGCCCGCGTTTGCAGGGTGAATGCCCGATGCGGTCATTCTGAGGTCGAGGGTTCGAAGGTTCTGAATGATTGCCAGCAACAGCTGCAATGACCTGCCCGGACCGCTGTAGGGGCGCATGGCGATGCGCCCCGCTTCGCCGGTCACCACGTTCCAACGCGCTTCCGACCCACGGCCGAAGGGCCCGCGTTTGCAGGGTGAATGCCCTATGCGGTCGTTTTGACGCCGAGGGTTCGAGGATCCTGAACAGTTGCCAGCAACAGCTTCAGCGGTCTGCCTGGACCGAGGTAGGGGTGCCTGGCGATGCGCCCTTCCCCGCGCAGATCAGGATCCCCTAAGGGCGATCGGCGGTCGCCCCGATCGATGAGTGAATTGCCGCAAGCGACAGTGCCCCTCTCCCTAAAAAGGGAGAGGGGTCGGGGTGAGGGTTCCCTGTGACTCGCAGCATGTGACTTAAACCATCGGGCGCGGTCCTGAGGCAGCCCGGACCGGTCACAGCTTCGCTGGCGCCGCCGGTTCGCATCGGTCGAGGTTTGCAGGTTGGGGCTCTACAGATTCCGCGGGTCGTTCATCTACAGGATATGCTTGAACGCTAGGCGAGGAAGACTATCCATCGCCCAAGCGAATGATCGAAATCTCCGGTTGGGCTGCGACCGCTGAGAACCAATACGCGTGCAGGCTGGGCAGCGGTTGAAGCTGCTCACCCCTCAGAGCACCCTCCACGGCGGCGCCGGTGAGATTCCATGTGCTGTCGGTCTCCTGGTCGCGGAACGTCTCGTCTTCAGCCACCGCGAAGGTGAGCCCCTGGCCGCCAAGACTGCGACGGAAGACACCTGCCGACACGCCGTCCGGGCGGTAGAACACGACCTCATCCTCAAGATTTCGGACTCGGAGTCGGTCGCCCTCAAGCGGCACCGCGACGGGGCCATCCGAGGTCGTGAAGACCAGCACGCGGACCGCCGGGCTGAGGCGGTCATCCAGTGCACTGTCAGAAACGGGAAAGGCGAAATTTCCGCCCTCGAGAGTGCTCTCGTATGTCGTGAACGGGGCCCGTGAGTAATCGCGGTCAAAGCCCGTGTCACGGGACAGCACCATCGTCTCCGGACGCAGCTCTCGCCAGCGACCCCAGCGCATCACCTGGCTTGGAACGGGGCTCAGACGCTCGCCGGTCAGCGGTCCTACGATGGCTTCGCCGGCCACCTGCCACCAGTAGCTGCCGGTATGGTAGTCGAGCATGACCATATCCGACTCATACAGCGCGCTGGTGTTGCCAAAGGTGAGCGTTCGATCCCCCAGCTTCCGCGAGAAAACGACACCGCTGGCGCACAGCGGGCAGTAGGAGATCAAGAGCGGTTCACCGGCCAGATCATCGTTCACGATTTCGTGGAAATTCAAGATCCGAACCGGATAAGCCCAGGCCTGACCCCCGGAGCTGTAGCCGAGGATGACATCCTCCTCATCCAGCCACGTCGCCTGCGCCGCCGCTTCGTACTTGGGATCATGGATCGGCGGGATCCGATCGACGAGGCTTGAGATCAGCGAGTCCGAGGCTTCCGGGAATGGAACGGCTCGATGGATCGGCCGGAAGGTGTCGAAGACGATGGCTTCGAGGGGCACGCTGTGCTGGGAGGCGTCCACGGTAGGCACCAACGAGGGAAGCGGCACTGGGGTCGAGGTGAGCCCGGGTGACGGAAATGTCGTTGCCTCGGTTTCCGCTTGACCCGCGCACCCAGCGAGCACGGCGGCGGCAATCAGGAACTGCAATCGTTTCATCGGTCTGACTCATGGTCAAAGTAGTCCGTCGGGGTCAGGGGGGCCGTAATCCAGCGTACAGGATAGGCGCTCCCACACTGGGGGCCAAATCTTGACGTTCGCGCGTCGGCGAGGGTAGAATGGCAGGCGGCCGGGATAGCTCAGTTGGTAGAGCACGCGACTGAAAATCGCGGGGTCGTCAGTTCGAATCTGACTCCCGGCATCAAGCCTGAAGCTAGAGAGCACCCTGACGGGGTGCTCTCGCTAGTTCTCAGGGCTGAGCACTTCTCTGCGTGTGCCCACTCATGTCCTCGGGGGACATCAAGTGCAACCTGGAGTGCACTTGGCAAGGGCCGGCCTGAGCGTTGCTGGCGCTGCCGGTGCGCGCCGTCTCAAGTCCACGACCTCCCCTGCATGCCCGACTGACCATAAAGGACAATCACCCCAACCTCTCTGCAATCTAAGGAGCGGGGCTGGTATCATGTCCGACCGTGTACCGACCTAAGGAGAACAGGGGAGCGAAAGTTTCAGAGGATCAATTGTCGGCCGTCAACTCGCGCGCTCGATCCCTCAAAGCATCGATCGGACGCAGCTCATTTTCATCCGTGCGATAGAACCAATGGTCCCAACCGTTGCACGGGGTTCCGTCTTGGAGATGCTTTCCCGTCTGATGGATGGAACCCTCGAAGCCGTCAAGCGACAGGCGCCCGTCCGGCTTGACCCTGGCGGCCTGGTCGAGATCGGCCTTGAAATACAGCCTTTCACCGGGCTCCAGCAGGCCGAGTTCGAGCAGTTGAGCGAACGGCACCCGCTTGCGTTTGCGGCGCTCGTCGCGCACGTCAAAGGTCTGCGCGTCGTAGGATTCGGGCCCGACCGCCGCCAGCCTCTCGCGGGCGATCTCGACATAGGCTCGCTCGAGCTCGACCCCAATCCAGCGGCGGTGAAGCCGTTTGGCGACGGCCCCAGTTGTGCCGGTACCGAAGAACGGATCCAGCACCACGTCGCCCGGATCCGAGGCGGCCAAAACCACCCGGTACAGCAGCGCCTCAGGCTTCTGCGTTGAATGCGCCTTTTCGCCCTCCAAGCGGATTCGCTCAGCGCCGGCACAGATCGGAAGAACCCAGTCGCTGCGCATCTGCTTGCCGCCGTTGAGCCGCTTGAGCGCGTGGTAGTTGAAGGTGTAGGGCGCTCGTTGCCTCTTGGTCACCCACAGCAGCGTTTCGTGGGCATTCGTAAATCGCACGCCG
>CAZFCJ010000240.1:0-3087 GCA_964517315.1 uncultured Anaerolineaceae bacterium
CCGGGATCCGTGATCCGGCGGCTCACCACGAAGACGCGAAGGACACAAAGGGCTATCCATAAGCTCACAAAGAGTTTCTTTGAGCCTTCTCTTCGTGTGATCGATCTTTTTCTCCGTGATCTCTGCGGTGAATCCGCTCATCGGCAACTCGTTGAGTGGAGACTGGGAAGTGGGAAAAGTGCTCGTTGCTGAACGCAAGATGCTAGCTGCTCGAGGCTCGAAGTCAGGGACCAGACGCCTTGGGCTCAGCGCTCTGTGCTGATCTGCGACAACGACTACCGATCATCGAGCTATCCGACAATCCCACCTTCCGTCAGAGATCGCAGGTCGCTCAACGCGGCGTCGATCTCTTCGGGCGCCACGGTCCGGTCATCCTGACGATGGCGCAGCTCTCCGCCGCGAGCCTTCTCCATGGCCACCTCTCGGACCGTGATGTCGCGCTCCATCGCCTCCTTCACCAGCTTCGCCCCGGTCTCATATCCGATGACGGGATTGAGCGCGGTCACCACAATCGCGTTCTTTTCGAGCCAGCCTTCAGCCTTCTCACGGTTTGCCTCGACGGTAGCCGCACAGCGCTCGGTAAATGCCTTGATGGACCCGATCATCACCTGCATCATCTCGAACAAATTGTGGGCGATCACCGGCATCATGACGTTCAGCTCCAGCTGGCCAGCCTGCGCCGCGAGGCTCACAGTGAGATCGCAGCCTTGAACGTGGAACATGGCCATATTGAGCATTTCGGCCATGACCGGGTTGACCTTGCCCGGCATGATGCTCGACCCGGGCTGCACGGGTTGAAGCTGGATCTCGGCGAGACCGGTGTTCGGACCGGAGGAAAGAAGCCGGAAGTCGTTGGCCACGCGCGTCAGCGTGATCGCCAGGGTGCGCATGGCGGCGGAAAAATCGGCCATATCGGCCATGGACTGCGTGGTCTCAATCAGATTGTCGGACGTCCGCAACTGTAGTCCGGTGAGTTCGGAGAGCCGCTCGACCATGCGCGGATGGTATTCGGAGTGGGCATTGAGCCCGGTGCCTGTGGCCGTCCCGCCGATGCCGAGCCGCCTTAACCCGCCCGCGGCCCGCTCGATCCGTTCCGCATCGCGCTCAATGGACCGGGCGTAGGCCGCGAATTCTTGACCCAAGCGGATGGGCACCGCGTCCTGCAGATGAGTGCGTCCCGATTTCACCACATCATCGAAGGCGTCGGCCCGCTCGTTGAGCGCTTCGGCGAGCTCCTCGGCGGCGTCGACCAGCTCCGCCAGACGCCACAGACAGCCCAACCTGATCGCAGTCGGGATGGTGTCGTTGGTGGACTGGGCCATGTTAACGTGGTCATTGGGGTGAACTCGGTACTCCCCCGGCTCGCCCCCCAGGAGCTGAGTGGCACGATTTGCGATGACTTCGTTGACGTTCATATTGTGGCTTGTGCCGGCACCTGCCTGGAACGGGTCCACAACAAACTGCTCGTCCCATCGACCTTCGATGACCTCTTGAGCTGCCTGAACGACGACCAGCGCGATCTCGCCGTCCAGCAACCCCAGGTCGCGGTTGACCTCGGCGGCGCCGCGCTTGATCGTGGCCATCGACCAGATGAAGGCCCGCCACGGCTTCAGACTTGAGACAGGAAAGTTCTCGACCGCCCGTTGGGTCTGTGCACCATAAAGGGCCTCGGCGGGGACATCGACGTCACCCAATGAATCGTGCTCGGTGCGTGTGTCTTGATCGGCTGTCATGAATCCCTCCGCGCGGACCCCTCGAAGTGCCCCCCCGGGGCGAACAAGAAAAAAGAGGGAGCCTTTCGGCTCCCTCTCACGTTAAGCTTGTGCTACGGCACTAGACATCCCAGGCTTCGTAGCCCATCCCCTCGATGAAGAAATCGTAATTCGGGTCGATATCTTCCCGGAGGTTGACCTCTTCACCCTCCTCGAGGGTGCGGGTAGCGAAGACCTTCACGGGCTCACCGTACTGATTCTCGCCCTCCCATTCTTCATCAAACCCTGGGGTCCCAACCGGCATGCTCTGGACCTCGTCACCTTGGGCGACATAGCTTTCCGGAGTTTCCTCCTCGGTGTAAATGGCCACATAAGGACACTCGGGGATGCAGGCCCCACAATCGATGCACGTGTCAGGATCGATATAGTACCAGGGCCATTCCTCGACCGGTTGGCCAGGGACGATGCACTCTACCGGGCAGACGTCCACACATGAGGAGTCGCGCAGGCAGAGGCTCGTGATGATATGCGTCATAGATGATCCTCCCGAAACCCCTTGGAAGGGGGAAACCTCAAACGTCTACTGTCGCGATTATACTAGCCGGCGTTCTCTTTGTACAGCGAACCGACTTCGTCCCAATTGACGACGTTCCACCAGGCGTTCAAGTAGGAACCACGCTCGTTCTGATAGTTGAGATAGTAAGCGTGCTCCCATACATCCACCCCGAGAATGGGGGTCATGCCCTGGGAAATCGGCGAATCTTGATTTGGCGTGGAGAGGACATTTAGATTCCCCGAACCGTCGATTGCGAGCCAGCCCCATCCGCTGCCGAATTGGCCGGCGGCAGTGGAGGTAAGCTGCTCCTTGAAGTCCCCAAAGCCGCCAAACGCGTCGTTGATGGCGTCCGCGAGATCGCCATCCGGTTCGCCTCCGCCGTCGGGGCTCATGATGTTCCAAAATAGTGAATGGTTTGCATATCCGCCGCCGTTGTTGCGCACCGCGGTTCGAATGTCCGCCGGGATGGCGTTCAAGTCGGCCAGCAGCTCTTCGATCGGCTTGTCCTGAAGATCGGAGTGGCCTTCGAGGGCGGCATTCAGCTTCCTGGTATACCCAGCGTGATGCTTGTCGTGATGGACGCGCATGGTCCGTTCATCGATATGTGGCTCGAGTGCATCGTAGGCATACGGAAGATCGGGAAGCTCGAAAGTCATCGGTCTCTCTCCTTCTCGACGAGCGAATCCACTAGAATAATTGAGGCATGAGGAAACTTGGCAGGGGCGATTTGGTCAGCGCTGCTCCGCCACGCGCCCAGCGAATTTCGTTTGTTCCCTCCTTCACCATTGTATCCACCGGCCTCGAACATTGTCAAGATGG
>CAZFCJ010000241.1:0-3035 GCA_964517315.1 uncultured Anaerolineaceae bacterium
GTGTATACGAGCGTTCGCCGGATGACGAGGTCGATATCCCACAGCCGGTAGCGCAGGATCCCCAGCGCCAATCCGAGCGGGCCGCCCAGCGCAAGCAGCTGGACGGCCGTATCGCCAGTCGTATCGAGCACGTGACCGGCCCTCAGCGTCATCGGTTTTCCTCCTCTACTCCAGCGTGAGCAGGAAGGCGATCAGCGCGTCGATCTCCTCATCCGTCAGGGATTCGCCCAAGGTCGGTGGCATCAAGTTGGCGAAGCCCTCCACCATATATGCCTCGGGCGACCGAATCGAGGTCTCCAGGTAGGTTCGGGGGTCCTGTCCTTCCACGCGCGTCCCTGCCCTTGCCGCGACGCCCGCCAGGGAGGGGCCGACCACAATCGTGTCGCCCGTGGTGGCGTGGCAGCTGGAGCAGTGATGTGTGAAAAGGCGCGCCCCTTCCTGCTCGGTCGGGGTCAACGTGGAATCGTCGGACGCGGCCTGGCCCGATGGGCCGGCGCAGCCCGCCGAGGTCATGGCACAGCCGATCAGCAGCAGGAAGATCAGGGCGAACGTTCTGGAAGTGAAGTTCATTGACGTTGGATGGCCCCTAAGTTTCGACCCTCCTCGGGTCGGTCCGGTGGCTCCCGCCGGACATGTGCAAGCTTTGGAGAGGCTTCCTCCCGCTCCTTGAGCCACAGCGACAGGGTTTGTGGCTGCATCGTTTCACCGACGACGGTCAGCAGTGTTTGAGAGAGATCGGCCAGGTCGACCTGGTCGCGCAAGGAGGCGCTGAAGGCTGCCAGGATCTTCTCGGTGTCGTACTTGCGACGGTAAAAGCGGCGGTCGATCGTTCGCTGGATTCGCTCCCGAAGCGGGTTGAACAGCGCCGCGATAGCGAGGGTCGAGGCGACTACCGCGACCTGGGACTGGACCGGAAACAGTCTCTGAAGCACGACGACGCTCGTGAAGTAGAAGGCCAGCAAGCTGCCGGTCAGCGCGGTGTACACCAGCGTCCTGTTGATCAACAGGTCGATGTCCCACAGCCGGTAGCGCAGGATGGCGACCACGAACGAAAGCGGGAAGATCATGAGTACGACGGTGAAGCCCGTCCAGGCCCCGATCTGAAAGACCAAGGCAGAGGTGAAGAAGCCGGGGCCGACCCGCTGATACAGGATGTTCGGGACGTCCGGCAAACGAATGAAGGGCAGCACCAGCGAAGGTAGGAAGTAGCCGAATGGCCCCATTGCCGCCAGGCTCAACCCCAAGATCGCCCACTTGGTTTGTTGGCGTTGCACGAGAGTCGACACGTTCGAATAACGGAAGATCTGGGCCAGCACGCCGCTTCCGGACCAGAACATCAGCACCAACAACTGAACCCCCACGGGCCAGGACTTCAGGCTCAAAGGGGAATTGTCAACGAAGATCGAGATCAGGATCAGGGCCGCCCAGGCCACTGAAAGGAAGCGGGTCCACCTGGGCACGAAGCGGCCGTCTGGAAAGGCATACAACAGGAGGACGGCCGAAATCAGACCGGTGGCGGTGGTAACATCCGCCAAGGCCGCCTGGAGCGGAGTGACGCCCCGTTGGGCATAGGCCAGTGAAAGAGGGATCAAGGCCCCGTTCGCGACCAGGGCGAAGGCCAGAAGCAACGCAAGCCAATCGCTCTTGCGCCGCCAGAACACGACGCTGCCGATGACGAGGTGCGCCAGCACCGAAACGAGGTTGAGCGCGGTGAGATAACCTGCGTAGCTCTGGGGCGATAACTCGAGGTCCTCGAGGGCGCGCGGATCAGCGCTGGCCAGGAACTGGTCCAGCAGACCTGGAACGCCGGCGGCGACCAGGACGATCACCACCAGGAACAGCCCGATCCAGAGCAGCCGGGCAGTGACCAACCAGGCTCGCAGCGGACTCGGGCCACCGTCGAGGACGGTCATCGGTTAACCGCCCTCCGATTCGACGGCGGCGACGGTCTGAAGATACAGCCAGATCGCCCGCAGTTCCTCGTCGCTCATATTTCTCACCCGCTTCCACGGCATAAGCTCCGGATCGAGCTCGTAACCAGCCGGAGTCTCTCCGGTTCGGATGGTCCGGATGAAATCCGCCTCGGTCCAGCGCGCCAGATCGCCACCGGCGGTCAGATTGAGCCCGGCGCCGGCTCCGCTGCCCCCGGCGAAGTCCTCGCCGTGGCAGACGGTGCAGGCGATGGCCAAATAGCGCCCGTACTCGACGGTCACACCCGGCTCAGCAGCGGTGGGACGCGGGGCGCCGTGGTCGATCACCTCGGCCGGGATCAGAGACGGGTCGCCGAGGATCGAAAGGCGCGTGATCGGGCCGACCGTCCGCTCGGGAAAATCGCTGTCCCTCGGCGGCAGCTGGGTCAAGTAGGCGATCACGGCGGCGAGATCCCGTTCTCCGAGCTTGGCGTAGGTGTTGGAGGGCATGCCGATGAGCGGCTTGCCGTCCGGACGCACGCCGTGTCGAATGGCCCGCACCCAGTCCTCGTCCGTGTAGTCCGCCCCCACGCCGCCCTGCCCGGCGGTAAGGTTGCTGGCGGCAATTCGTCCTGTGAGGGGGTGATCGAAATAGATCCGTCCCTGCAGACGATCGCCGTGGCACTCCTGGCAGAACAGCACAGCCGAAACCAGATGCTCGCCGCGCTCAATGGATTCCGGATCGGTGGGGACCTCGATCGGCTCGACGGGAATGGCGTAGGTTTTCTCCAATCGGGCCGAAATCTGCCGGTTGACCAGATAGGCGGCGACCGCGAGTAGCGCCATTAGACTTATGCTGACCGTGAGTATCCAGCGGAACGATCTGCTCAACTCGGCATCTCCTCCTGGATCGGACCCTCGACGCAGATCAGGTGACCGGGACCGGGGGTTCTTCGGTCGAACCCCCGACGAAGCCGCGCGCGTTGCGGGCCACGGCGATCGCGGTTGCAAACATGATCAGGGCCAAGACGGGATGCAGCGCTGCCACCTGGGGGGGCCGGCGGATGAAGATGACGAAGTCGGCCATGAACAAGTAGACCAGAAACAGCAAGATCGTCATGCCCT
>CAZFCJ010000242.1:0-3027 GCA_964517315.1 uncultured Anaerolineaceae bacterium
GAACAAGCCGGGTTCGATCAATCCACCTGCCGCAGGCGATTGTCGGTTTCATCGTTGGCATATTCCGCCTATAAGTGGTAATGATAATCTAAAAGTGAGCCACCAACGGCGGAAAATGATCCTGAAAAATTGAGCCACCTCAGCACCTCTGCTATCGTTCTGGCAATAACGAAAGCGGAGGTAAGGAGATGTTGGACGTGAACGAAAAGGACAGGATCCGCCGGATGGTGCTGGTGGAAGGTAAGAGCATCCGGCAGGTGGCGAGAGAGACAGGCCACTCGCGTAATACCATTCCGAAGATGCTGGAGAACGGCGACGTGCCCCGGTACACGTTGACAGAGGGAAAAGAGGCGCCCGTCCTGGGGCCGTTCAAGGAACTCATCGACAGATGGGTGGCCGAGGACGAGAAGAAGCCCAAAAAGAAACGGCGGACAGCCCGGCGCATGTATGACATCCTGCGGGAGGAACCGTACGGCTACCAGGGCGCCGAATCGACGTTGCGCCGCTACGTGGGGCGGGCGCGGCGGAAAGAACGCCACAAGGTGTACGTGATGCTGGACTATCAGCCGGGCGAGGCGGCGCAGATGGACTTCGGCGAGGGCGAGGTCATCGTCGCCGGCAAGCTGGTCGTGGCGCAGCTGTTCCTGATGTGGTTAGGTTACTCTAGCGCCACCTTCATGAAGGCCTACCCGGCTCAAACGCAGGAAATCTTCTTCGACGGCCACGCCTCGGCCTTCGACTTCTTCGGCGGCGTGCCGCGCCAGGTATGGTACGACAATCTCAAGGTTGCCGTGCTCAAGATCCTTAAGGGGCGAAACCGCCAGGAACAGGAGGCGTTCGTCAGCCTGCGCAGCCACTATCTCTTTGAAGCCCACTTCTGTAATCCGGAAGCCGGCTGGGAGAAAGGCGGGGTCGAGGGGCGGGTCGGCTACGGCCGGCGTAACTGGCTCGTCCCGACCAAGGAGTTTCCCTCCTGGGAAGCGCTCAACGACTATCTGGCCGAGCAGTGCCGCAGCGAGTGGCAGCGCCGTCTGCGCGGCCGAGAGGAGACCATCGGCCAGCGGTTGGCCCGGGAACAGGAGCACTTTCTGCCGCTGCCGGCCCCCTTCCCCTGCTGCAAGACGGCGCCGGTCAAGCCCAACCACCTCTCCCTGGTGAGCTTCGACAGCAACCGCTACTCGGTGCCCGTGGACCACGCCTACGAGCAGCTGTTACTGCGGGCCTTTGTCGACCGGGTGGAGATAACGAGCGGCACCCAGGTCGTGGCCAGTCACCGGCGCTGCTGGGAGCGGGAACAGGACATCCTCGACCCCCTACACTTTCTCTCTCTACTGGAGCGAAAGCCGCGCGCCTTTACCCAATCGAAAGCTATCCGGCAGTGGCGAGATCGGTGGCCGGAGGCGTTCGAGCGCTATTGGGAGGTACTAAAGCACAAGCTCCCCGCCCATGAGGGGACGGCGACGTTTGTGCGTGTCCTCAAGCTGTGCGAGCGGTACTCGGAAGAGGCCATGGCCATGGCGCTGGAGCAGGCGCTGCGCCACCACTGCTACAGCTACGACGGTGTGTGCGAGCTGCTGCGCCGGCAGACCGAGCCGTCATCGCCACTGCCACTTCCGTTGGAGGATCGCCCTGACCTGCGCCAGGTGGCGGTGCAGATGCCTGAACTGGCCCAGTTCAACCGGCTGTTGCCCGAGGGAGGTGCAAGATGAAAGCGCCTTCGGCTCATTGTGAAGCTCGACTTCCCATCCTGTTTCGCCAGCTCAGGCTGCCGACCGTTGCCGCCCACTATCGCCGGCTGGCGAAAGAGGCTGCGAGCGGCGGCCAGCCCTATGAAGAGTATCTGCTGAGCCTGCTGGAGGAGGAAGTCAGCCAGCGGGACATCAACCGGCGCAAGCGCCGTATTCAGGATGCCCGCTTCCCGCGCCTGCACACCCTGGACGAGTATGACTTCAGCCTGATGCCCGACCTGCCCCAGCAGAAAATCGTGCAACTGGCGCGCTGTGACTTCATCGACGAGGCCGAGAACGTCGTCTTCGTCGGTGGGATCGGCACGGGGAAGACCCATCTGGCCATCAGTATCGGGCTGGCTGCCTGCCAACAGGGTAAGCGGGTGCGTTTCTTCACTGCCGCCGGCCTGGTCAACACCCTCCTGGAAGCGGCGGAACAGCACCGGCTCAGCCGGGTTGAAAAGCTGCTCATGAAGCACGACCTGATCATCATCGACGAGGTAGGCTTCGTCCCCTTCAGCCAACAAGGGGCGAATATGCTCTTCACCTTCGTCAGCCAGCGCTATCTTCAGGGCGCGCTGCTGGTGACGACCAATCTGGCCTTCGCCGACTGGGGCGAGGTCTTCGGCAACGCCCTCAGCGTCGGCCCGCTGCTGGACCGACTGACCCATCGCTGTCATATTGTCGAGTTCAAGGGCGAAAGCTACCGCTTCCGGCAGAGCCTCGAACGGCAGCAACAGCTGGCCGAAGTCGGCCGCGACGCCGTCAGCAACCTGCACAAACCTGTTGAGGAATTGCCTTAAAAGGAGGTGTTACTGGCTCACTTTTTGACGATCACCTGGCTCACTTTCTGAAGATCATAGTGCTGTTGTTATTGACCCAGGTGGCTCACTTCTTCGCGATCAAATGGCTCACTTTCTGGTTGTCAAAACCACGCCCTGTCGTTGTGCCCTTGCCGGGCGTGGAGTACGTGGAGCGGAGGCTCGCCAGCCGGTTCTCGATCACGGCGAGCTTGTCTGACACCTTGGCGCCTCCCAGCACCACCGTGTAGGGCCGATCGGTGTCCGAGAGGAAACGTCCCAGCGAGGTGAGCTCGTTGTCCAGCAGCGGACCGGCGACCGACTCGACCAGCTCGGCGACCCCAACCGTGGAGGCGTGGGCGCGGTGCACCGAGCCGAAGGCGTCCTGCACGAACAGGTCGAAGCCCTCGGCCAGCCTCTTCGCGGTCGCTTCGACGTTGGAGGTCTCCCCGTCGTCGAATCGCGTGTTCTCGAGCACGGTGATGTCACCACCGGACTCG
>CAZFCJ010000243.1:0-3016 GCA_964517315.1 uncultured Anaerolineaceae bacterium
ACCGAGGCCGAGGTGGCCGCGGAGCAGCAGGAAATCATCGATGAAAGCCAGCCTGAGCTGGAGGCGGAGGCGGGTGAATGATTCAGTACGAGAGCCGCGTCAATGTCGCCGACAATACGGGGGGCCGTGAGCTGCTGGTCATCCGCATTCTGGGTGGCTCGAAGCGGCGCTACGGCCGCGTCGGGGATGTCGTCGTGGCTACCGTCAAGTCCGCCAATCCGCACTCGGCGGTCTCGAAGAGCGACATCGTGCACGCCGTGATCGTGCGCACCGCCAAGGAGTTCCGCCGCCACGACGGCTCGTACATTCGCTTTGACGACAACGCGGCGGTGATTTTGGACGTCGATGGCACAAATCCCAAGGGGACGCGGATTTTTGGGCCGGTCGCCCGTGAAGTGCGCGAGCGCGGCTATACCAAGATCGCTTCGCTGGCGCCGGAAGTCCTGTAGGAGGTTGGTGGAATGACCACAAAGTACAAGATCCGCCGCGGCGACGAAGTGCACGTCATCAGCGGCAAAGACAAAGGCTTTCGCGGCGAGGTGCTGCGCGTCCTGCCCAAAGAGGGCAAGGTCGTTGTGCAGGGCGTGAACGTGCGCAAGAAGCACCAGCGCCAGGTCCAGGCAGCCGGCCGGACGATGTCGCCGGGGATCATTCAATTCGAAGCGCCGATCGACGTTTCCAACGTGATGCTCGTGTGTCCCCACTGTGGGGAGGCCACGCGGGTGGGCGTGACCCGGGAGGACGGCGAGCGCTTCCGTGTCTGCAAGCAGTGTGACTCGCTGATCGAAACGTAGGTACGAACGAACATGGATTTGATGAGATGCATTATCTGAAAGAACGCTACCGGGAAGCCCGAACGGAATTGGCCGATCGATTCGGCCTGAACAACGTGATGCAGGTCCCGCGCGTGGAGAAGGTCGTGGTCAACGTGGGGGTGGGTGAGGCGATCGACGACGCCAAGGCGCTCGACGCCACGGTCGGGGACATCGCCCAGATCACCGGGCAGCAGCCGGTGGTCACCCGTGCCCGCAGCAGCGTGGCCAATTTCAAGCTGCGAGAGGGTCGGCCGATCGGGGTCAAAGTGACCCTGCGCGGCGAGCGTATGTGGTCGTTTCTGGACCGGCTGATGAACGTGGCCCTGCCCCGTACGCGCGACTTTCGCGGCGTCTCAAGGGACAGCTTTGACGGCAGGGGCAACTACACCCTCGGCGTCCGGGAGCAGCTGATCTTCCCGGAGATCGATTACGACCAGATTGATCGAGTTCGAGGTTTCGAGGTGACCATTGTGACGACTGCCCCGGACGACGAACAGGGCCGAGCCCTGTTGGCCGCGCTGGGGATGCCATTTAGGAGGGCGCAATAATATGACGAGGAAGTGTCTTCCGGAACGGGAGAAGAACCGCAAATTCGAAGTGCGCGTACGCAACCGTTGCAAGCGATGCGGGCGTCCGCGCGGCTACTACCGTCGCTTCCAGCTTTGCCGCATTTGCTTCCGGGAGCTGGCTCTGAAGGGTCAGATTCCGGGCGTGAAGAAGGCGTCATGGTGAACCGGGCCGACCGGGAGAAGGTGCGATGAGCAACCACGATCCGATCGCCGATATGCTGACCCGCGTGCGCAACGCGGTGCGGGCGGGCCATTCGCTGGTGTCGATTCCCAGCTCCAAGATGAAGGCCGAGATCGCCCGCATTTTGGAGGAGGAGGGATTCATCGAGGGCCACGAAGTGGTGGCCGTCGACGGCAACCCCCAGCCTGTGCTGCGCCTGCATTTGAAGTACGTGGGTAAGCGCCGCCAGCGCCGGCCGGTGATCACCGATCTCAAGCGGGTGAGCAAACCCGGCCAGCGGATTTACGTCGGCAAAGATAATGTGCCGTGGGTTCTTTCGGGGATGGGCGTCGCCATCATGACCACCTCCCAAGGCGTGATGACGGGTCTCCAAGCGCGCAAGCAGGGCGTGGGCGGCGAGGTGCTGTGCGAAGTATGGTAAGCGGCAGCGGTCCAGCGAGATCGCGAGGAGGTTGAGGTGTCGAGAGTCGGACGTATGCCGGTGCCTGTGCCGGAGACTGTGGACGTCGAGATCGACGGCCAGCGGGTGCGTGTCAAGGGGCCATTGGGCGAGCTTGTGCGCAGCTTCCGCGCCGAGCTGGCGATCAAGCTCGAGGATGGCGAAGTCGTGGTTGAACGCGATTCGGATGACCCGAAGGTGCGCGGCCTGCATGGGCTGACCCGCACACTGATCCACAACATGGTGATCGGCGTGACCGAGGGCTTCGAGAAGAAGCTCGAGGTCCACGGAGTCGGCTACCGACCCTCCAAGGAAGGGGCCGACCTGATCTTGAATGTCGGCTATTCCAGTCCGGTGCGGTTCACACCGCCCGAAGGGATCGAATTCGACGTAGACGAGCGGGCCCGCGAGATTCGCGTTCATGGGCCGGATAAGGAGCTCGTAGGCCAGGTGGCCGCTGACGTCCGCAAAGTGCGCCCGCCGGAGCCCTACAAGGGCAAGGGGATCCGCTACGTGGGCGAGCACGTGCGTCGCAAAGCCGGGAAGGCCGGCAAAGTAGGATAACGAGAGATGGCCAGAGAGAACCGCAACCGAGAACGCAAACGCCGCCATCAACGCATCCGCAAGAAATTGGTTGGGACGCCGAACCGACCGCGACTGAACGTCTTTCGTAGCCTGTCACACATGTACGCGCAGGTGATCGACGATATTAATGGTCATACGATGGCCGCGGCTTCCACGTTGGATGACGAGGTGAAGCAGGAGCTGAACGGCCTGACCAAGACCGAGCAGGCGCGGCGGGTCGGCGAGCTGATCGCTCACCGGGCCAAGGAACAGGGCGTGGAAGAGGTCGTGTTCGACCGCGCCGGGTACAAATATCACGGCCGGGTCAAGGCGTTGGCGGAGGGCGCGCGGGAAGGCGGGTTGGAATTCTAGTGCCTCGTCAATGTGAACGGGACGTCTTCTTGGGTCCGGCAGCACATTTGGCTGACGGGGTGCGACTGCATAAAGC
>CAZFCJ010000244.1:0-3015 GCA_964517315.1 uncultured Anaerolineaceae bacterium
CGCATATGCATCCGCTGGCACCAGAGCGGTGGCTCCAGAAAGGGCTAATCCCAGGCGAGCGCATCGACGAGATTACGACCGGGAACCGTGATGGAAGGACAACTGGCGGAACTCCCCCTGAGCTATCGCTCAACAAAAACATGACCGTAAATGTAGGTCGATGGAATATGGGAAGCGAGTTGGAGTTTGACCGTGTGTGAACTTAGGGGGTGGCGTTGAGCTTCCGTATCAGGCTGAGGCGTACAAAGTCGGTAGGTGCGATCGCGGTCGCCACGGCCCTGGTAACATTTGTTTTCGTGCTGGGCAGATACTGGCCGGTAGGACCAGATTACTTTTTTACTTTAAGACCTGCTGCGCAAGCATGGTTCGCCGGTGAATCCATGCTCTATGTCCAAAATCATTTCGGCTATTACGCGGCACCCTGGGGGATCTTCCTGATCGGACCCACGCTCCTCCTCCCCGTTCAATACGGTCAGGCCGTCTTGACCACCCTGTCATTGGCAGGGCTATTGTTTTCCGTGTCGGTATTCGGTTCACATCAGGATCCCCTCAGGTTGCGAGTGGTTGCGGCCACACTTGCCATCGGAAATCTGCATACATTCGACATGCTGATACGGGGAAACATCGATGCGGTCCCCGTGACCGGTATGGCCTTCGGCCTTCTGGGCATCAGAAGGAGAAACCCTTACCTGGTTGGTATCGGACTGTGGCTGCTCTCGGTGAAACCCATCAACGTGCTGCTGGTTGCTGGGGTCGTTGTGTGGTTGACACGCGGGTGGACCCGGCGCGCGATCTTGACCTACCTGGCTCCGCTGGGAGCAACGTTCTTAATCTCCCTGCCGCTTTTTGGCTTTGACTGGCCCCTCCGATACGTCAAGTTCGTGGTCTCAAGCCCTCCTTTGACATACCTCCAGACGACACTTTGGCGTGCGTTTGAGCTGTTCGGCCTCGACGGGCGTTCGGTGGTCGCTGTTGCTCTTCTGATTCTTCTCTTGTTCGTTGTGGCACTGACTCGGGTACCCAAAGTGACGGAGGAGTGGCCATTCGCCCTTGCAGCCTCCACCAATCTCTCAATCACCCCTTACGCATTGGGAAGCCACTTTGTCATTCTTGCCCCTGCCTTCAGGCTGCTTGCCGGAAAGAGCAGATGGTTCCTCCTGCTTTGGGTGCTGACACTGACACCTCTGTTGCGATTAGCTGCAGGAGGTGAATCCTTCGAACTCGCAGCACTCGATATAGTCTATCCGCTGGTCGTGATGGTTGCGTGCTTTTGGGTTTACCTGAGAGCGGCATGGACCCGTCCCGGCCGGTACAGAGCTAACGGAGGAGACGGAACAGGATAATGATGCGTGCATCGTAGCGAGGAAGTCGGCCACAGAGGCGCTCTCGGCGCGAAACATTTCATCCCACTGTCGATTCTTTTTTGGTTGGCCCTTTCAGTTGCATCCTATTTTCTGGTGGTCGTACATAGCGACCAGCGTTTTGATTTTTATCCCAGATGGGTTGGTGCACGGGCGGTGCTCCGTGGGGAGTCGCCCTATTCGGATACGGTTACGGAAGATATCCAGCAGGGCATGTTCGGAAGAACCCTGGGTCCTGAGGAGGACCAGCAGCGGTTTGCTTACGCTGCGACCATCACTTGGCTCTTGCTGGGTTTCTGGATGCTGCCGTTTTCCCTGTCCATAAGCCTCTGGATGGGACTGCAGCTTCTTCTTCTCCTCATCCTGCCTTTGTGGGTCGCTTACATATTGAAATGGCAGCCTGGAATCTTGAGCTTCGTGATGCTGCTCCTGTTCTCAACGGTTGTTTTCAGGTACCCAATGAATGCCTACCTCATAGGTCAGTTCATCCCTTTCTGCCTGGGTGCGCTTGTCGCGGCCTGGTGGGGGATGCTGCATGAGCGGTGGATTGTTGCCACTGCGGCCCTGGTCCTTGCCATGGTCCGGCCTGAGGTAGTTTTCATTCCACTGGTGACCCTCCTGGTAGTTGCCTGGCGTTTCAGACAGAGGCGGATACTCATCGGCTGGACTATCACCATGCTGTTCTCCTGGCAGTTGACGCGGTTCTGGATCGGGCCGTGGGAGCTTGATTACGTGCGGGGGCTCTTCGCGTACCAGGCCTACTCGTCACCCATCTGGCCTCCCGGGCTGGTGGGCGAGGCGTGGATCGCCACGCTTCTCATACTTCTGGTCCTGGGGTGGTCCTTGTGGGTCTACAGGAGGTTGGGTGGACTAGACCAGCGCAGCCAGACTGGATGGCTGCTGGCAACGTCCGCGCTCCTGTCGTTGATCATTCTTCCCCAAACTGGCAATTACACTCTCATCCTGGGCTTACTGCCTGCTTGGATAATTTTGGCCGCTGAGCCACGACGTAGAGGGCTGTACTGGATCCCCGTCGCTTTGGTCCTTTCTTCACCCTGGATCTTCCATCTGATGGGGGCAGAGCAATCGAAATTCGAACACCTTGTAATTCCGCTGTCGCTTGTGGTGTTACTCAGCTTGAAGCTCGTTGACGTGGGAATTGCCCATAATGAGGTTCCAAACGGATGAGTCGACACCAATTAGACTGGAGTTGTAGATGCAATCGTTCTTCAGCAGAACGACACAATGAATGGAGAGAACGGCCGGACGATCTATGGATCTACTTTCGGGATTGGCAGTCACACCGCGCATGGCGGTGCGGCACTTGGTGAATTTGTGTCTTGTCAAAAGGTGTAACTTCAGTTTGCTTCCTCGAACTTCTGCCATGCTTCCAGACGCTGGACCGGCATCAGGCTCAGTGGCTGGGAACCCGCCCCCGGCTGCGTCTCAGGATCCAGCAGTATGGCCATCGGGACCTAGCTGAGGTAGCGGTGCCCTGTCTGCCATTCGCGGATATCGTGTAAGATAGTCGAGAATAGGAGCAACACAGGAAGCGAGGCTCCAAACAGCCGATAATCTCCAGGCAACCCTCAGAAGCCCGGCCTGACGATCTAAGGCCCAGCTTTCAGGATTACCACTCACACCGCGCCTGGCG
>CAZFCJ010000245.1:0-3001 GCA_964517315.1 uncultured Anaerolineaceae bacterium
GATACGGCGTCGATTTTACCGCCCTCCAACTCTGCAAGGCGGGTTTTGGCTACTTCCGCCCATTGTTCGTCGATTGAACGATCGGTTGGATTAAGGCTTCGGAGCAGAGATTCCACAACATGTGCGCGCTCATCAACCGGCAGGGCGCTTGCTTCGTCTATCAATTCTTGAATACGCATAATGAGCAACTCCTCAGCAATTGAGCGGTCTCCGGTCTCTCTTCATCGCTTTGTCGTGGCCGCTAACGTGCTATTTCTCAACGTCCTAAGATCTCTTGTATTACTGCTTCCAGACCTTGTTGGTCGGATTCGGATAGTTGTCCCATTACTTTGATGATCTGAGTTCTCTCAATCGTCGCAATGAGAGGCTTCAACACTGAGGGCTTGAGTAGTCCGGCCTGTTGCCAGTCTTTCAATGAATATTCGCCGAAAGCCAGTGGTTGTCGAATCTGGCTGGTGAGGGCCATCAGGATCACATCCGGTCGACCCTGTTGGTAAGCAGCATTGCTGATCACTACGGCAGGACGTTTTTTGGTGGTCTGGAGATTGGTAAAGGGGAAACCTACCAATACCACATCGCCAAATTCATTGGCTGTCGTAGATGGCATCTTCGTCGTTATCCCATACTTCTTTGAATACGTGCTCCGACGCTTGAGCGTACTCCTGCCGCAGACGCTTGTTCTGATCTTGTTGGCTCAGAAAATCGATAAAATCTTCAACTTCCGACAGTCTGTCCGGTGAGAGGCGCTCGAGCTTCTCGACTACCTGTTCCACCTGCGGCTGCATATCGAGTCCTTTTCTTGGCAAGTTTTCCCGGCTAGTTCCCCAAAAAACCGACTGAAAATGATTTATGTTCCAGTGGGTTGGGGTGACTTCTGGCATCACCTGGTTAAAAAATGATACCTGAAACCCTGATCCTCCCGCTACTTGTAACAACTGGAACTAGATTGCCAGGATTTGGAGCGAATGTTGGCGCTTGCTATGACTGCTCTTTCGATGCCATCTGAGTCTACAAGGGGTGACGACAACCCCTGTCGCTCCCTCTGCTATAGTTTCCCACATTGCTATCGTGGAGACCGCCGCAGATGTCCGACACCGCCGTCCGTTACCTCACCATGCTGCGCATGGTGCCCCGCTACCCCAAGTCCATCACCACCAGCGAACTGGCGGAGCGGCTGGCGGATCGGGAGTTCGGGGTGACCATGCGTTCGATCCAGCGGGATCTCGAAAAGCTTTCCACCTATTTCCCGCTGCAGGTGGACGAAAGCAGCCGGCCTTACGGCTGGTCCTTCGACCGGGAGGCGACCTTCGATGTGATTCCGGCGCTGGATCTGCCGGCAGCGCTGACCTTCGAGCTCGCCCGTGCCTACCTCAGCCCGGTCCTGCCACCCCGCGCGCTGGCTCACCTGAAGCCCCATTTCAACGAAGCCCACAAATCCCTGCTGCGGGAGAAGAACCCATTGGGCAAATGGCCGGACCGGGTACGGGTGATCAATCGGGGCCTCAGCGGCCAGCGCCCGATCGTTGCCGCCGATGTGCTGGAAACCGTGACCGAGGCCCTGTTGCGGGAGTACCAGTGCAACCTCACTTACCAGGCCCGTAACTGGCCAGAGCCGGAGACCATTCGCGTCCATCCTTTCGGCCTCATCTTCCGGGACCCGAACGTCTACCTCATCGGCACCATCGAGGGCAGGGAGGGAGTTCGCCAACTGGTGCTGCACCGTGCCACCGCGGGAGAGCTGGTAGAGGAGCCGGTTTCCCGGCCGGAGGACTTTGACCTGGATCTTTACATCCATTCAGGGGCCATGGGCATTCTCAAGTCCAACGAGCCCGTCTACCTGCGCCTGCGCTGCGACAAACCGGTACTCAACCACTTGATGGAGTCGCCCCTGGGGTTCGACCAGGTCACCGAGGACATCAACGACAAGACGTTCGAGATAGGCGTAACGGTGGGGGACACCCAGGACCTGCGCTGGTGGCTGACGGCCCAGGCCGCCCACTGCGATATTCTCGAACCCGCCTGGTTGCGGGAGGAGATCCAGAGCACGCTCGAACGGGGGCTGGCCCGAGTCCGCGTTTAACGATTCCTTGTCTGAAAAAAACCTCCTCCTTAGAATGCGACGCCCCCTGTCGGCCGGGTAGGTCAGTATGGCCTCTCGCCGCGTGATCCGAATGAATCGACCACCGGGCATTCATGAAACTGAATAAGGAAGTCCAGATGAAACCGAACAAACTGTTGTTGGCCCTTACCGTGGCCGCAATCGCTGCTCCAGTCGCCCAGGCCGCTGAGCCGAAACAGGGCTATGCCGGCATTACCGTGGGCCAGGCCACCGTTGACGATTTCTGCGGAGGCGGGGAGAGCTCCTGTGACGACAGCGCCATCAGCTTCCGTGTCCACGGCGGCACCGAGCTGAACGACTTCGTGAACCTGGAGTTGGGCTACCGCTACATCGATGAAGTGGAAGCCTCCGGCTTCATTAACGGCATTGCTGTCGCTGCTGCCGTCAACGGCCATTTCGTGGATACCACCCTGCAACTCGGCATGCCTGAAACCGGTCCCTTCAAGGTATTCGCCAAGGCCGGCCTGATGCTCTGGCGCCTGAACTACGACGTCGCCGCCAGCAACGGCTTCCAGACCTTTTCCGCCAGCGATGACGACAGTGGCGTGGCCTTGCGAACAGGCCTGGGTGCGAGCTACGAAGTTTCCGAAAAAGTGCGGGTAAGAGCCGACTGGGACCTTCTGCTCAACGTGGGTGACGACGACGAGCTCGGTGAAGCCGACATCAATGTGTTCAGTGTGGGGCCTGAGTTCCTGTTCTGATCTGAATTTTAGAATCGAGGGGTGACCACACCCCTCGACTTTACGAGGGGGAACGTTATTTCGAGCCCGCTTCTTTAAGTATCCTTCGCTCAGCCTCTTCCTTCGCCACCACCCAACTCTCCCTATCCACCGGCATGCCATCCGGCCCGACCTGAAAGACGGTGGCGTAGCCGTACGAGAT
>CAZFCJ010000246.1:0-2963 GCA_964517315.1 uncultured Anaerolineaceae bacterium
CCACGACGACTTTGGCCGCCCAGTAGGCAAAAGTGTTCTCGTGCAAAGCCCCGTTGAAAAACGCAATCGGTCGCCTTGTTATGCCGCCGAAGCCGGCTCCAGACAGCCTGCGCGGCATTTCCAACGGCAGCATCTGGTGCGAGCAATGAGCACGCCAGGCCTCGTGCATGCGGTCGTTGAGCCCTGGCTCCGGGCCATGAAAGCGCCAATGGTCCCAGCATACCGAAACGAAGGCCGCCTTGCCGCCGGACTTGAGAACACGCCGACACTCGGCCAGACCACGATTCGGATCCGGGATGTATTCGAGCGTTTGGATGCAGGCAAGACCGTCGAAAGTGCCATCATCGAAAACCATATCGGTGGCATCGCCTTCGACCAGCTCGGCCGCCGGCAGGTCCGAGCAAAGCGAACGAGCCGTTTCGACCTGCTCCGCGCTCATATCCAGCCCGACGGCGCGTCCGTCCTTTCCAACCGCCAAGGCCAGCTCGCGTACCAGATGACCGCCCCCGCAGCCCAGGTCGAGCACCTTTTGACCCGATTGAGGCACGAGGGCCTCGAATACCGCCAGGCGCCGCTCGTGGCCCGGGTGCGACTCGGCGAGTTTCCTCTGATAGAGACCTATCTCACCACTGAATTCCATAAATTGCCTCCCCCATAGGGCCGGCCCGTCCCGCTCAAATCCAGCGGTGGCGGACCGGCCGGGAGCATCAGTAACCCTTGAGCTGCAGCTCGCCGAGGGTGGCGAACGACGTCAGCCCGGCGGGATGGGGCATCTGGCCGGTAGCCGCCTCCATCAGCAGCCACACGATCACGCGCTCGTTCTGAATCGATTCGCGGTCGGCGTACTGGGAGGGATGATAAAAAGCCGCCTCGGCCTCTGCGTCGAGCACCCGGGTGGCGGTCGCCTCGCCCGGGCCGAACTCATCCGACTTGCGCCTGACCACGACCAGCTCCTTGTCGCGATCGAGCGGGATGTCGATGCGCTCGGACCCGGCGGGATTGCGAAAGCTCGCGATCATCCCCGGCTCGCCCTCCACATAGAATTCTTGCTCGGGGGCTTTCCACTCGTTTCCGTCGAAGAGCTGCACCGCCACCCCCTCGGTGGTGCCGGGGGTGACATCTATGGCTATGGCCGACGTGTAGTGCTGCACGATCCAGTCACGGGCTCCACCCTCACCGTCGTGAGCGAGATGCTCGGTCACGTAGCCGGGCCCCTGACGGCGCCAGATGGGGAGCACCGTGCCGTCCTCGAAGAACTCGTAGGAGATGTCGTAGTTATAGGGCCCGAAGCGAAGCCCCGAATGAAAGTCCACGCTCGACTTCTGGTACGCGCCGGTGTGGTAGTGAGTCCGCAGACGGAATCCGGCGGGATGCCCGCGCCGCGCGGAGTAGTCGATCTTTCCGAGCATCCCGGGACCGCCGAAGTCTATGGAGTGGATGTCCCAATACAGCAGATGCCCGGTGAATACGGGAGAGTCGTCCGGGAAGTACCAGCTCGCGATATCACGGCCTTGCCTTGGCGGGAGATGGTAGCCGGTGTATGTGGTGGGGCTGTCCATCGCCTCGAACACCGGCTTGCCCCGAAACGACGCCTCCAGGGTGACACCCTGCGTTACCGGAGGCGTCCAGGTGATTCGCCAGCCGTGCTGCTCGAAGGTCTCGGAGGGCTCCTCGATACGGTGGAACCCGTCGTTTGCAGTAAACCAGGGCCGTTGCTCGAGCGGTACCCTGGGGATCGACCCGAGAACGGTCTCCGCGTTGGGTGTGATGTTCCTCGCCAGCTCGTGGGGAGCGAGCTCGACGAACTTCTCGATGCGCTTCCACCCGAGGAATCGGGGATTCGCAGCGTCGCTGACGTCGATGAACGCGGACGCCACCGAGAGTTTGCCGGCGTCCTTGACGAAGAGTGCCACCGGGCTCACTTCTCCGTGCGGGTAGTCCCGAAAGGCCGTGATCTCCTCGGCCACCTTGACCAACGGGTACCACGGTTTCCCCTCCAGGTACTCGGCGACCTCCGGCTGCTCGATTACCGTCCTGAGCCGCTCGACGCCTCCTTCCTCCGCGCCGCTCTTCCACTGCGTCCAGCTGACGTCCCTCGGCTCCGTGATCTCGAGCGCCACCAGCTCGTTGGTGATGCGGTCGACGAGGCCGTAAGCGACCTGCCGCCCGAGCACCGTAACCTTGAATTCAGTCTCGATCCCTCCCTCCATCTTCACGTCACGCGCTCCCTGAACGCTTACGCTCTCGAGATTGTTCGTCAACGGGTCGTAGGCCTCGAAACTCGAGATCCATCCGCGCGCGAGCGCGTTGACCTCGGGGTCCTCGAGCAGAATCCTGATGGCTTCGTGCTTGCGGTGCGAGAAGATCCGCTCGTAGTTGTGGTTGTCGAAGTCGCGCGGGGACACGTGCCTCGCGGTCTCGATTCGGGGGCCGGGGGCATTTCCCTGTGCGCTCACCCCGCTGGTGATGCCGAATGCAACGGCGAAGACCGATGTCAAGGCAAGCACCGCTTTCAGATTCCGAGCCAAGCTGGCGATTATCATCGCAACCTCCTCCTCGTTTTCGCGTATTGTCGGATTCGAAAAGGGGCTTTCGCGGCAGAGGGCCACGCAACGGTGCCCCCTTACGTATGGCGCCTTTGCAAAAATG
This sequence comes from uncultured Anaerolineaceae bacterium, assembly GCA_964517315.1. Lineage (GTDB taxonomy): Bacteria > Chloroflexota > Anaerolineae > Anaerolineales > E44-bin32 > DASWJQ01. The sequence continues at coordinate 2,650 of CAZFCJ010000246.1, forward strand.
GTACTCCGAGAGATTTTAGCTCGCGAGTGGGCGGCAGGAATGGAGCCTGAACGGAAATCCAGATCGCTGTTTTTGCACTCGCCGATGGCCGCTCATGGCCGGTAAGCGACCCTCCTCGGAGGAGGGCCCGCCTCCGGCCCCGGTCAGTGCTTAGATCTCGGTCTGCTCCGCCATTTCCAGGGCATCCTCGACCTCGATTCCCAGGTAGCGAACCGTGCTCTCCAGCTTGGTGTGGCCCAGCAGCAGCTGGACCGCTCGCAGGTTCTTCGTCCTCCGGTAGATCATCGTGGCCTTGCTGCGCCGCAGCGAATGCG
>CAZFCJ010000247.1:0-2943 GCA_964517315.1 uncultured Anaerolineaceae bacterium
GTCACGTGACCCATTACTGGGCGCTCCCAGCTCGACGAATCCGGGCGGTACGTTTCTGTGGCCCTGTCCACGGGTTTCCCCGGCCGGGGGTTACCCGGCATCCTGCCCTGCGGAGCGCGGACTTTCCTCGAGCGGTTTCCCGCTCGCGGCCACCCGGTCGACCCACGTTGCCTATATATGGTAATCGCCGCCGCCGACCCCGTCAATATCGCTGGCACTTTTTTAACGTCTTTCTAACACGCATCCAACGATCCAGGAGTAGATTGATTATATGAATGCGAGGTCCCCAACTCATCTTGCACAACAGTCCATGGACGAACTATAATTCATCGTTATGCCTTGTGGAGGTACGCATGCCGATCTACGCTTATCGTTGTAATAACTGCGGTGTCCAATTCGAGCGGCATCAGAGTTTTTCCGACGATCCGCTGACCATCTGTCCTGAGTGCGACCAGCCGGCGCTGCGCAAGCTGATTCAGCCGGTAGGTGTCGTATTCAAAGGCTCAGGATTCTACGTCACCGACAGCCGCGGGGGCAATGGCCGGCGCCCTGGCACCTCATCCAAGAGCTCCGACAAGGCGTCGGATGAGCCGAACAGCGCCAGTGCCGACTCCAAAGGGGACGCCGCTGAGTCCACCTCCACCAAGGACGACTGAGCCCCCTCATGCCCTGCCCCCTCCCCAAAGTGGCGACGAGCCGGGAGGTCCCGACTCGCTGAATAGACGCTCGCGGTCCGATGAAGGATCACATTTGAAATCCACCGCTGGCCTTGACGACCTTCCACTCGAAGTTGGTCACATATTCCATCAAGCTCTCGCGCAGCTCTTCCCAGTCATCCGTCGACAGCGCTTCTTCCATTTGCTTCAGATCCTCGGTCACACCGCCGGTCAGGATCTGGGGACGGTCGCCGTAGGTCGTGTACCAGGCCTCGGTAGGCTGAATTCCCAGCCGCTGCATGCCGGGAACGAACTCCCGCACCACGAACTCGAAATACTCCTGCTCCCGTCCGGGGAGAATATCCCAAGTCATGAGAAGTTTGACTGCCATAAGGGTTATCCGACCTTCCCCCGGTACACATCGTTCGATTCCAGTTTCAGCCTCGCCTAAATCCGACTCACTTCGCCGGCCGGAGCACGACCACTTGCGTTTCGTCGGTGAGCCCCGATTTCGTCACTTTTAGCGATTCCTCGGGCTCATAATCCGAAATGCCCATCTCCGACAAGAAGGGGTCGACCGAGCCCAGGGCAATTTTCTCATTATCGGTCTTGTAGTGCATCGGGATGACGACCGAGGGCTCAATCAAGCTGATGAGCTCGGACGCCTGCGAAGGCGTGAGCGCCGCACCGCCACCCACCGGGATGAGCGCCACATCCACTGCGGTCAGCTCCTCCACCGATGCACGGGAGGGAACGCGATTTAGATCGCCAAGATGCGCGACCTTGATGCCATCGTAATCCAACACAAAGAGGACGTTGCGCCGCTCGGGCCGCTCGTCCTTCGTTTTCTTCTTCTTCCCGTCTTGGTCGCCGTTTTGCAGGCTGCCGACGGCGACTCCGGTGATGAACACATCCCCAATCTCATACTCTCCAGGACTCGTCAGCGGTCGAAATTTGCCGCTGATCGCATCCAGATTGTTGTGTCCCTCGGCGTCGTGGCTGACGGTGACCACATCCGCTTTGAGCTTGAGCTTGCCCAACCCGACACTATTGGCATAAGGATCGGTGACCACAGTCGCCATGCCGCGCTGAGTGACTCGAAAGCATGAAAGTCCGTACCAAGTGATTTCCATCCGACCTCCTCAAGTAACCGGCGCGATTATACAATAGCCATTGGAGGCTGCAAAAGAGAGCCGGGGTCAGAATGAATGAGGCGAGGCACAACTTGCAGCGACTTGAAATCGGCGGCGGGAGGGTCGAGGGCGATGAGGGCTGGCATTTGATCCTTCCTCCCGGCAGACAGGACTACGCCAACGCCCAGATCGACGACCATCGCGATCTGGCGCGCGAGGCGTTCCATTGGAAGCCCCCCTTGAGTCTCGAGCTGGAGGCCAGGGCCCATCCCGCGCGCCCACGGGGCACGCTCGGTTTTGGCTTCTGGAACGACCCGTTCGCCTTCAACCTGGGCCAGGCGGGCGCCGCCCGCCGTCTTCCGGCTTCACCACAGGCCGTTTGGTTTTTCTACGGCTCATCCCCCAACGATCTTAGCTTCACAGCAGGCGTTCCGGGGCACGGATGGAAGGCGGTCTCGCTCCGCACGCCCCACATCCCGTCAATCGCGCTGGCCTTGCCTGCGGCCGCGGCGGCCATCCTGAGCGCCTTGCCTTTGATCCGCCGTCCGGTCATCGGCCTGGCCCGAGCGTTCGTCACTTCCGCCGAGCAGCCGCTGGATGTCCCGCTCGACGAATGGCATCGATACCGGATTGAATGGGATCTCAGAGGTGCCGAATTCTGGCTGGACGGCGACCTGGTCCTCACAGCCCCAAGCCCTCCTGACGGGCCCCTTGGGCTCGTTGCCTGGATCGACAACCAGTACGCGGCCGTATCTCCGAAAACCGGTCTCCGGTTCGGCGTCCTGCCGACACAAGGCGAGCAGCGGTTGGAGATTCGAGATCTCACGTTGAACAACAGGCTTTCTGATTGACCTGCCGCTTGGCCCCATTTCGGGGCAGGGGCGCATGGCGATGCGCCCTACCCGTGCAGTTCAGACTTCCCATAAGGCGACCGGGCGGTCGGCCCGATCCATGAGCGATTCGCCCCAGGCGACAGTGCCCCTCTCCCTACAAAGGGAGAGGGGTCGGGGTGAGGGTTCCATATGACTCGCAGCATGTGACTCAAACCATCGGGCGCGCTCCTGAGGCAGCCCGGACCGGTCACAGCTTCGCTGTCGCGGCCGGTTCGCATCGGGGTTGGCGCTGACAACTGAATTTCGATCTTATCTCCCCCC
>CAZFCJ010000248.1:0-2942 GCA_964517315.1 uncultured Anaerolineaceae bacterium
GCTGGCAAGTGCTCGAGAGCATGATGCGGTTCTTTGGACACAGGATTCAGACTTCCAAGGCCTTGGAGACATCGAATACGTGCCCAGGGAATGACTCTCCGGGCAAGCTAACGATTCGCTCGAGCGGACCCCGCTAAGAACGCGGGACAATTGCCGGGGATCCAGCAGAGCTGCACTGATGTGCTGGGGGGTTATGAAGTGGTTATGTATGATGGGCCAGGGAGCCAACCAATCGGCGGTGCGGTCCCCGGCCGCTCCCCGCTCAGAACGCTGGACTTCGCCCAGCCCAGAACGCGGGACTTCGCCCCGCAAAGAGCGCGGGACTTCGCAGCGCAAAGCCGTTAGGCAGAAATTTCCGAACGGTCCCCTCTTGATTAATGTATATTGTTCATAAGCACTGTCTCCCGGAGGCAAGGATTTCGCTTTGAAGAAATCCCTCGGCGTAGTCACCATCGTTCTCGCTCTTCTAGTAGGTGTGCAATCCACCGCGCGCGCCAAGCCAGACCTTGCCATGGCAAGAATTATCGGTCCCGATCGGATCCGATCAGTTGAGCTGACTGATGTTGATGCGCTATATATTCTCAATCCATGGGGAGCTAAGTTTGCCGACTGGGAGGATGGACTTGTTGAATCTCCCCCACCGCTGGAACGCACATACCAGGTTTGGCTGTATATACCGAGTGAGGGTCCGGAAACCCAACTGGAGGCTATCTACCTCTTCTATTACCATCCCAATTTCGAAGGGGGCGAAGGTCTCGTTTATGTGCCAGGGCCCGGCGAACACTTCTACACGAGGAACGTAGCCACGATCATCGACGGAAGGGAGGGCGAGTGGCATCCTGCCAGCCCGCAATTGGATGAGGCGCTTCGTCCACTAATCGCAAATTTCCCCCAGGAATTGAGCGGCGAGGGAAAGGCTGCCATGTTTTCCAATACGGTGCTTGTAACTTTCTCCGTGCTGGTCACTCTATTTCTCGTGGTTTATTTCCTGGCCAAGCGGTCCGAGCCAGATTTCGTTTCTGCCTAACCACTTGCTGATGCGGACCCCGCCAAGAACGCGGGACAATTGCCGGGGATCCAGCAAAGAACGCCGCACTATGTGCTGGGGAGTTAGCACATGAAGGTGTATGATAGGCAACCGCGCGCAGCAGCCGACGGGGGAATCCCCGGCCGCTTAGCTCGCCAACGTTAGGCGGCTTCGTCGCGTTCCAACATATACGTGCCTTACGCATCGTGGGAGCATCCTCACACACGAAATCTCACGTATGTTTTCACAAACTGATCATCGCGTCGGGCACCTATATCGGCATCCAGTCACTCGGCTGTTCATCGATTACCGATTTAAATTGGAGGCTTGGTCGCGAACAGGTGGCATCGTAAGCACCTTGGGCATGGTATTTGACATGTCGTCTACCTACTTTGAACGAGGCAACCAGGTAGGAATCCAGATGTTGGAGGAACTCAGTCATGAGAAAAGTCATTGTGCTTGAGCATATCTCCCTTGATGGTGTCATACAAGCCCCAGGCGGGCCAGACGAAGATACCAGCGGCGGCTTTGCGCATGGCGGGTGGATAGCTCCATATTCCGACGCGATTCTTGAAGCAGTCCTGAGAAAGCAGATGAGCATGCCGTTCGACCTCTTGTTGGGGCGCAAAACCTTTGAAATTTGGGCGTCGTACTGGCCGCAGCATGCGGACGCATGGCCGCGCGTCAACACGGCGACCAAGTATGTCGCCTCGAATACTATGACTGCTCACGATTGGCAGCCGTCTGTGTTTTTGAACGGAGATATCGCGGAAAAGGTCGCCAACATCAAGCAACAGCAGGGAGCAGATTTGCACGTTTGGGGAAGTGGTGATCTCATTCAGACGCTTATGAAGCATGATTTGGTCGATGCTTTCTGGCTGATGATATATCCAATAACGTTGGGCGGTGGAAAACGATTGTTTGCCGATGGCACGATCCCGGCGGCGTTCAAGGTGACGGAAAGCAAAGTCACCTCGAATGGCGTCATTGTTGTGAATTACCAGCGTGCAGGTGCAATCAAAACCGGCAGTTGATAAAGACTCGCGCCGTGTCGGGCCTGTGAAGGGAGGGCCAGGGTGACACAGTTGCCTCGTACCGTGGTTAGCCAGCGCTGGTCACCTGATCCGTTGGGGGTGATTAGTGATACTCTAGTGCCATGATGGCATCTTCCGAAGCCTACCAATTCAAGGTCACTCTCGCCGAGGTCAAACCTCAGGTATGGAGAAGAATTGTCGTTCCCCACGACTACTCATTCTGGGATCTGCATGTGGCCATTCAAGATGCGATGGGTTGGTTGGATTATCATCTGCACGAATTCCAGATCAAGGATCCCGCCACAGGGCTACAGCTGCAGATCGGAATTCCCGATCCCGACCTGCAGTTTGATGAGGACACAGAGGCCGGATGGGAGCTGAAGATTGCCGACTTCTTCGGGCCTGACAACCAGAAGGCAACGTACCTTTACGACTTTGGGGACGGTTGGCGCCATCAGATCCGCTTCGAGAAGGTGCTCTCCGACACCGCTCCCGAAGAATTGCCCGTCTGTCTGGCCGGGGAGCGATCTGGTCCTCCGGAGGATGTCGGAGGGCCACACGGTTATGAAATGTTTCTGGAGGCACTCGGAGATCGTTCCCATGAGCGCCATGAGGAGTTGTCGGACTGGATCGGTGGATCCTTTGATCCAGAAGCATTTCAAGCTGATCAGATCATCTTCGATGATCCGCAGGAGCGGTGGCGCCTGGCATTCGGAGAGGATTAGACCAGGGCGCTGCCTAACAATTCGCTGGAGCGGTCCGGGGACGCAGGGGGAGTTAACAAAGGAACGATTTCCATAGGCTACCGGAGCCAGCATCCCAAGTTCAAATCCCCGGCCGCTCCCCGCCCAGAACGCGGGACTTCGCCCAGCCAAGAACGC
>CAZFCJ010000249.1:0-2870 GCA_964517315.1 uncultured Anaerolineaceae bacterium
GAGAAAGGGGAGTCCAAGGTGAACCAGGATGTTCTGGAGATGTGTCGGAAGCGGTTCGCGGCGCTGGCTGAACGAATGGAAGAGGAGACAGTGGCCTGCTCGGCGGCCACCATTCAGCTGGAAGGAGAAGAGCGAGAGGTGCCGGCGGTTGTGGTAAAGGGAGCCGAGGAAACGATTTTGAGGCGGCCGGTGGTGCGTTGCCAGGTGCTGGGAATTGAGACCTCGGAGTGCCCGGTCGTGGCCGTGGGCGTGGAGTTCCCGGAGCAGGTAGAGACCCTGACGGGCTGGTACTGGTCCTGGATACCTTTGCACACATCCGGTCAACGCGAGCTGCTCAATCTGATGGCCAGCGCACCGGCGTGGCTTGTGGTTGTCTTTTCTGGCGAAGAAGTGAGCCGGGCCCTGATTGTCCGGGTGAACGATATCGCCAGGGCGCAGTATCGGCAGCTCAATCAGCTGGTCGAGAGCTACCCGACAAATCGTCGGGCCGACACAGAGCGAGCGATCGATGGGGCGCAAGCCGCAACCGCGGCCTTGCTGGGGGACGGTCACACACTTGAGACGGTGAAGGATATCGGAGGGGAGTGAAGCATGAAAGAGGGGTGGGGCGGTGACGAGTGTTTGGGATGGGGACGAGTTGCATCGGGCCCCTCTCCAGCGAGTTATTAGGAGGTGGAAAAGTGGGGACGAACGGAAATGATAGGAAAGTCGACAAAGGTCCATGGGTGGCCGATCTGGAAGAAGGCGTGGAGTTCGTCGGCTATTACGTGGCTCGAAATCCCCGACTGGATCCCTTTCGGGATCCCGGCCGGGGCAAATATCTACGGCTGCAGCTGGTCGACAAGACGGGAGCCATCGAGGCGCGCATGTGGGAGGAGGCCGAAGAGTGTTTTGATGAGGTCAATGGGGGCAGCCCGATCAAGGTGGCTGCGGTCGTGGAGAGCTTCCGGGACGAACCGCAGGTCAAGATCTCCAGGCTGCGGGCGGCCGGAGAGGACGAGGTCAACCTCGCGGACATGATGCGCACGACCGAGCGGGATTTCGAGAAAATGAAGAGGGTGGTGCGGGAGGCGATCAAGACCATCGAGGATCCACACCTTTTGCAGCTCGTACGTCATTTCTATGGCGATGCCGGCTGGGTGGGGCGGTTCATGGAGGCGCCAGCAGCGCGTCACGTTCACCACGCATACTTCTCGGGCTTTCTTGAGCACGTCTATGAGCTGCTACTGCTCTGTCGACCCCTACTTGAGCTATATCCCGATATCGACCGAGACCTACTGATCACCGGCATCCTCCTGCACGACATCGGAAAGCTGGACGAGCTCGAGTGGGGTTTCGACACGGACCACACCGACGGCGGTCACCTGCTGGGGCACATTGTCCTGGGCGAGCGGGAGGTGAGCCGGGCCATCGATGCGATCGGTGGGTTCCCGGAGAGGCTTGCGCTGGAGGTGCTGCACTTGGTCGTGTCTCATCACGGCCGACACGAGTGGGGGTCGCCGCGGAGACCCAAATCCATGGAGGCGATTGCGCTCCACCATCTCGACAATCTGGATGCGCAGGTGAACCGTTTCAAGGAACTCTCACGGGAGGCGAGGGCAAGAGGCGAGCAATGGACGGCCTATGATCGGATGCTGCGTCGATCCCTGTACGTGAGACTAGGTGATGGACAAGGTAGGCCGGGGGACAAGGAGTCTGATCTTGAAGGGGGCAGGGAGAGGTAAGGCGTCGGCGTTCGAGCAGACAGGATGAGAGTGGTTGAAGAATCGCTTAAGGAGGATTGCGAAGCGCCGGAAAGGGGCAATTCCGCAAGAGGGGACAGCCACACCGCGGTGTGGCTGTCCCCGCGCTGTTTAATCGAGCTGCGGAATATAGCGATTTCGAAAGGGGACAGGCATTCTGTCATTGCGGACCCTGCGTTATCTGTTTCGAGGACCCTTTTCCATTTAAGCAAGTAGGCGTGCAAATAACTCTGATAGATCCTCACCAGGAGAACGCAAGGACGCTTGACCATGTGAGTGGGCGCCTCTACAATTTGGTGGCGAGCGGGATTGAGCTCCTAGAGCAAGATCTCGTTTGCGCCCCGGGTGTGTCCCCCTCACGCCCGGGGTCTTCCTTTTAGGCGATGGTCCTCACCGGCCCGGGACCAATGCGCCTACCGTTTCTCCCTTATCAGTACCGGAAACGGGACTTCAGGGGTCGGTAGCCGGAGTGGGGTGTCGGTCAGTCTCCAACGAGTTGCAATAAGTTGGAATTACGTGTAAGTTGTCTATAGCTCAGGATGAAGAGGTGGGAAAGTGGCGGGGGCCGGACTTGCGAGGTGTGGCAATGGCCGAGGAGATGCCCTTAGTAATGACGGTAGAGGAGGTTGCGGACTATCTGCGGATCCCACGATCCTCCGTCTATAGGTTGGCTCAACAGGGAAGGATCCCATGTCAGAAGGCCGGACGGCGATGGCGATTCCATCGGGCGGCAATTGATGAATGGCTGTCCAATGTTAACGATGAGGATCGCGGAACGGATGACAGATGAAAAGCCATAGGGGAGAGCGGGAGCCGGTCTGTGGATTACTTATGAAGGAATCCAATGACAGAAACTTTGGAAGGGGGCGTATGAGGAAGAACCAAGAATGATGTACCCATCTTCTGAGGTTAGAAATGCCGCAACTTGACGAAAATCAATTAATCGCGGCTGACTTTCTTGACGGGCCCGCTCGAGTCAAAAAGTTTGAAAAACGGGATGGCTATTCGTTGCTCGAAGTGGTCCTTGAGAAGGATGGCACGTACCATTCCCTAAGGCTGTCCCTGGGCCAAGTTGCTCAGATCAAGAGCGTCGGGGATTCGATCACCGGCCAGTTCATCGAGTTCCTG
>CAZFCJ010000250.1:0-1798 GCA_964517315.1 uncultured Anaerolineaceae bacterium
ACGTCGAGGTGCGCCATGCGGCTGTCGAAGCCAGCTCAACTCCCCAAACGGGGCGGTCTCCTCCGAGCTCCGCCCGGTGGTTCCCTTATCTCCAGATCGATCCATGGAGGACTCCATGCGCACCGCCAAGCTGACCGTTGCCGCGCTCGTTGCCACCCTTCTCACCCTACCCGAATCCGGCGAGGCCCAAAACCTGGTGCAGGTCTACGAACTGACGCCGAAGGACGGCCAGCAAGCCGCCTTCGAAGCGGCTCTGAAACGCCATAACGAGTGGCGCGAGGCGAATGGCGATCCCTGGGGGTGGGACGTCTACCAGATCGTGCAGGGTGAGAACCACGGCACCTTCATGGTCCGCTCGTGGGGCCACAGCTGGAGCGACCTGGACGCCTACAGCGAGGGCTTCGATGGAGAGGCCGTGGACCACTACAACGCGACCGTCGCCCCGCTGGTCAAGGAAACCAGGAGCTACGTCTCGAAGGTCGATACCGCCCGGAGCTACTTCCACCCGGGCGGATGGTCCCTGGCCGAGATGTTCACCTACAAGCTGAAGCCTGGAAAGAGCGAGGAGTGGCTGGAAGCTGCGCAGGCTGTCCGAGACGCCTACCAGCAGGAGAACCGCTCCGAGTACTTCGAGACGTTCACTCGCCCCGTCGGGGCGGGCGTGTCCCACGCCCGGATCGCGGTCCTCCACGAGAACTACGCCGACTTCCGAGATGAGGACTGGTCGCCACTGAAGGTCGTGCAGGCGGTCTACGGCGAGGAGAAGGCCCAGGAACTGTCGGATCAGTACTACGATTCCTATAGCGCTCTGTACAACACGGTCCTTCGCCCCCGGCCCGACCTGTCGATGCAGGCCGCCGGCGAGGGAGGAGGTCAGTAGGCACGTCGTTGGCTAGATGTGGCCGGAACCGAGCATCCCGCTGGCGCGATTCGGCTGCGTTGGCTTGCGGACCATCTTCGGGGACCCCAAGACGGCGTGTGTATGGCCCCTGATTCGTCCGGGGGTGAGCCCATCGTTTCGTGAATTCGTCAAGGAAGGACAGGATCAAAACCAGATCGATTGCAGCGCTTACTGTGATCCTGTACGCCTCTATTGCTTTGAGCGGACCGGGCATCGGGAGTCGCCTCTGGGCCACTCGAGCGAGGAACGACTTCAGCTAACTCGTCGGTTTGCGCTTCGCTGCCGTCGGCAGCTCCGCCCTCCGGGGCAGCCGCCCGGAAGGCGGCCGCCGCAAACCTCTGAACGTTAGGCGAAAGTCCAAAGGTGATCGATTGGGGGGGGGATTTGAAACGATTCCTGCAACTCGTGATTAGCGCCAGCATTGGCAGCGCAAGTGCAGGAGTTTGGGTAGCCCTCGCCGCTTGGCTCCACGGCAACTGGTCGGGCGGGCCCGACTCGGTGCTTCATTCAGTCCGTCTTTCGCTCTTGGTGACCGTTCTGCCAAACGTTCTGGGATTGTGGCTCGTCGAGATGGTAACGGACCGATGGATGACACCTATCCGAGAGTGGCATCCCGTCACATGTTTCTTCGTTGGGACTCTGTATGGCCTCTCCCTGCTCTGGGTCCTGGGGGTGGCTGCACATATTCTCTCTCCAGAGACGGCGCTCACAGGAGTAGATGGCTCCATCGCCTTTGACTTTCATCTGGCCGCGGCGTTAGCCGGAATGACCACTATCTTCGCGCAGTTTATGCTACGAAAGAACGTGAGAAATCGGGACATCGCCTAACACGTCGGTTTGCGCGTCGGGGGGGGGGGGGGCCCCCCCCCCCCCCGCCCCCCAGCTGAGGAGCCCCGG
>CAZFCJ010000250.1:1808-2858 GCA_964517315.1 uncultured Anaerolineaceae bacterium
GCGCGTCGGCGCGGGGACCCCTGCCCCGCGCCTTTGCCCTTTGGGGCAGCCGCCTTGAAGGCGGCCGCCGCCAACCGCTGAACGTTATATGACATGTGTCTCCTGATGGATTCCGGGGCGGTTGTGCGGTATAAACAGGAAGGAGAGAGCCTCGCGGCATGATCACATTTGTAGTCCCCGCCCACAATGAAGAACGGTGTCTCCCCGGAACGCTCCAGGCGCTTCACTTTGCGGGCCGCGGCCTCGATGAGGAGTACGAGATAATCGTTGTGGATGACGCGTCTTCTGACCGAACCGCAGAGGTCGCGGTGCTAGGAGGTGCACGGGTCATCCAGGTTGCGCATCGTCAGATCGCCGCAACGCGGAACTCGGGGGCTCGAGCTGCGAGCGGAGACATTCTTATGTTCGTGGACGCCGATACGATCGTGCCGAGCGAGGCAGTACGGGCGGCGGTCATCGAGCTTCGCGCCGGCGCTGCGGGTGGAGGGGCTCAAGTTGAGTTCGACGGACCAGTCCCCCTCTATGCGCGGATCCTCCTGCCTCTGATTCTCGGGGTCTTTCGTATCGCGCACCTTGCCGCTGGTTGCTTTATTTTCTGCACTCGGGCGGCCTTTGAAAAGACGGGTGGCTTTGACGAGAGCCTCTTCGCCTCGGAGGAAATCGCATTCAGTCGGGCTTTGAAGCGAGCAGGCAGATTCGTGCTCCTGCGAGAGTCAGTCATCACCTCAGGGCGAAAACTCCGGAGCCATTCAACGTCGAGCGTGCTCAAAACGATGATCCATCTACTCGTCCGTGGTCCCGGGGTTGTGAGGAGTCGAGAGCATCTCGCCTTGTGGTATCGGGAGCGGAGAGAGGATCGCAGCGAGGCTTCCTGAAAAGCGATTGCTGCCGGCGCATTGGAGTGTCGTGTTGCATCCTCTTCGAGAAGATCGCGCAGTAGAATCGCAAACCCGTTAGGCTCCCCGATCATGGGCCATGCACCGCCGATCAGCCTGCACCCTCGGATTGTTCTTCTGAGAAGTATTTCTGACCCGAGTGGATGTACCGCAC
>CAZFCJ010000251.1:0-2855 GCA_964517315.1 uncultured Anaerolineaceae bacterium
GCGGATGATGCATTTGCTCGACGATGGGCGCCAGTGTCTCCCTGTGCTCGGCATCCAGCTCGGGGCTCCGGGCAAGCGCCTCCAACTGCTTCCTGGCGCCGGCCGACACGGGGTGCAGATGATTCTCCATGAACGTATGAGCGCCGCCGATACCGGTGCCGATATAGACCGCTGTATCCGAATCACCGCTCGCCGGCGTCGTGTCGTTGTCGGCCGGTGTTTCGGGCCATCCAGCGCCGGCCACGGCTTCCTGCGCCGCAAGGATGGTGTTCATGGCCACGGGATCATGTTGCATGCGCTGCGAGCGTGTGATGCCTCGCGCAGCATAATCCACCGGCGGCAACGGGGACCAGATCGTGGACTTGAAATCGGAATACTCGTTCCAATGCGATGGTATCGCTTCCACGACGGACCTGCCCTCGAGACAGCTCTTCCAGAACTCGTCGGCCGACGTCCCGATGGCGCTGACGACCCCGACTCCGGTTACCACAACACGCCGTTTCATTCAAACATTCCGTCTACAATTCGAGTTTGTTCTCGATGTACTCGACGACTTCCCGAAGGGTATCGATGTGCTCGATCTCCTCTTGGGCGATGTCGCGCTCGAATTCGTCTTCCAATGCTATGAACAAAGTCATTCTCTCCAGGGAAGACAAGGACAAGTCGTCAGTGAATGACGCGTCCATCAAATTCTCGCGCTGCTCGAGAGTTAAGACTTCGTTGGCGACGTTTACAACCTGCTGCTCCAGTGTGTTTTGCATACTCTGTTTGGCTTCTACCCCATTGCTATTTGTGTGAAATTTTCCCACAAAAACCTTTAATCATATATCAAAGATTCCGTCGCCTGTACCCCTCAGCGGCTCGACAAATGCGAGCCCGGTCGGGAAAAGCGTTTACTCGGCGCCTAAAATCCGCAATTCATCGGTCTATTGTGGCATTCCTGCATTGTGCTTGGGCATTGTAAAGCCTTCATAACAATTCGTTGCCAAGGAGCATAACTACCATGCAGAACGTTGCAATAGAAAAACTCGACAGTTCCATTCATATTCCCGCCGACAGAGCCACGTTTCCCATCCCCGAGGTTCGGGAATCTGATCCGCTTGAATCCTACGACAATTCAGCTCTCAGCACCCGCTGGATTTCGCTGAAGGCAGATGCGCCCATAAAGATCACGCAAGGTGTTCTGGCCTCCTTTCGTGACAAACGGGCGGCCTTGGAGGAAGAGATCAGGGTGGATCTGGCGGCGGGGAAAGACCCCCGGGTCCGGTTCATGGTATTCGCGTCGGAGCGGCCCGGTGTTTTCAGCTTCGGTGGGGATCTGAAGTTCTTCAAGGAGAAGGTCACAACCGGGGATCGCGAGGGGCTCAGGAAATACGCCAGGGCCTGCATCGACTACGTCTACGCGACATCCACCGGATTGCGGTTGCCGCTTACAACGATAGCCCTGGTGCGGGGCGCGGCCATGGGCGGCGGTTTCGAGGGCGCTCTGGCGCACAACGTTCTGGTCGCTGAAAAACAATCCCAAATGGGCTTGCCGGAGATCATGTTCAATCTCTTTCCGGGCATGGGTGCGTATCAATTGCTGTCGAGACGCGTGCCGCCGGCGAAGGCGGAGCAGCTGATTCTCAGCGGCAGGACCTATTCCGCCGAGGAGCTCTATGAGATGGGTGTTGTCGACATCCTTGCGGACGAAGGAAACGGCGAAGAAGCGGTCTGGGACTACATCCGTACCGCCCATTCGAAAAAGAACGGTCGCGACGCCCTGCGCCGCGTCGTTCAGGAAGTCGACGGCCTTCAATACGACGACCTGGTGAAAAGCGTGGATATCTGGGTTGATGCCGCGTTCAATCTGAGTGAATCCGATCTCAAGACGATGGACTTTCTTATGAGGGCGCAGCAGCGAAGCTATTGATTCGTTGATGCTGACAACGGAAAGGGCATGGAGTGGTTAGGCAACGCCGCTCCATGCCCTGTGTCTTTCAAACAGCCAGCTTCGCCTTGCGGTTCAATGCCTCGTCCGCTGGAGACAGCGTCAGACTGTCCGGCATGGGAACGAGCTCGTAGCCGTACTGTTTAATGCGGTAAGGCATATAGTCCTCCACCGTATCCACAAGCGTTTTGCGCAAGCCTCCGGCGTTGGGATGCATCCTCTGCTTCGCGGTTAGATAGTTGAACACGGCCAGGTTTCTTTGCTCGGATGACGTATGTCCTTGCCTGATTAGAGTGGCATTAAATCGCTCATAGCACCAGAACAGCCAGTCGGCCAGCTCGTCTTTGCTCATGTTCGGGTGATTCCATGTCAGGCAGGTTCCGTCATAGCGGTCAAGGTTGTCGTCAACCAGCAAATCTTTTTGTCGATATTCGTCGTACTGTTCGGTACCGGGTATAGGCACGAGGATGTAAAAGGATGCCACTCGAGGTCCTAGATCCATCAGGGCATTGAGATGATCCCGGATGTCCGGGCCGGTTTGATTCGGAAAACCAATAATGTTGGAAAAGTGGGGTGCAACGCCGGCCGCTTCGCACATCTCAATGATACGTTCGTAGTGCTCAGGGCGGTTGTGATGTTTATGCATGGCTTTGAGGGTGTCCCTGTCCAAAGATTCCACGCCCAGGAACATTTCGAAACATCCGGCTTGGCCTAGCAGCTCGATCAGTTCAGGTTGTTTAGCCACCTGCGTGTCGCATTGACAGAAGAATCTCAGATTGAGATTCTCCTCGATCATCGCTTCAAGCAACTCGCGTACTTCCGGAAACTTGTTGAAATTATCCGATACGAAAATCACTCTTTCGACGCCCGCTGCCTCGGCCCGCCTAAGGCTTTCCATGGTTACCTCGATGTTTGGACTGCGCAC
>CAZFCJ010000252.1:0-2824 GCA_964517315.1 uncultured Anaerolineaceae bacterium
CGCCGTAATCCGGATGGTAGCGGTTTCGGGCGAAGAGGATGCCGCTATCGTTTTCCCAACGGGTCACAATGTGCTGCTGCGTTTCTTCACGGTCCTCGCCGAGCGTCCACTCGACGTAGTAAGTCAATGAAAGACGGCGCCTTCGGTCCGTGTCGTTGTGGATGCGCAGCAAGCTCAGTTTGAGCGGCTCACCGCCCTGCTCATCGATTGGAACGAAGACCGTGAGCTCGCTATCGACGCCGTGTCCGCTGTGTTCAAAGCTGCTCGTGCCGGCACCATGGCGGGCACGGTAGGCATGGGGATCACGGACCGGCGCCGGGGTCGGGGACCACACTTCTCCGGTAGTTTCGTCGCGCAGGTACATGGCTTCCGGGGTCGGATTGATCACCGGGTCGTTCGACCACGCCGTCAGTCGATTGCGCTGGCTGTTGCCGAACCAAGTGAAGCTGGCTCCGGACTCGCTCACCAGCGTGCCAAATGACGGGTTGGCGATGACGTTGACCCACGGCGCGGGCGTGTTCGATTCCGGGCCCAGGTAGATCACATATTCTCGCCCATCGGTCGTGAAGCCCCCCAATCCATTGAAATATGGAAGCTCCATGTAGGGGAGCACCGCCGGGGGCTCCTCCGTCTTGCTTTGTCTTTCGAGCGGTGGCGGTAGATCCGGCAGCTCGGACGCCGTTCCCAGCTGCTGGGAGAGCGGGCCTCGCGCGGCCACCAGCGAAACGCGGGCGACCGATTGCAGCAGTGCCAGGTCATCGGCGGGCAGCTGATCGGCATTCACCATGTGGATCCCCGGACCCTGGCCCGTGTCGGCATAAACGCCGTAGACCTGAATCATCTGCTCGAGGCGCGCTTTCAGTGGACGTTCATAGCCGCTTGCCTCTTCGTTGACGATGACCAGGTCAGCGTTCAGGCCATGACGGTGCCAGTAGCTGTGGGCTTGCAGAAGCTGCCGGACCAATCCGAGGTCCTTTGCCTCACTGATTGAAACCATGGCGAGTGGATAGTCACCCGAGATCCCGTAGGGCCACAATCCCGATTGGCCTTTGCGGTTTTCACGGATCCTGTCGACCGGCGGTCGCAACAGCAGGCTCGGATAAAGCATAAAGCTCCCAAGCTTCTCGAAGCGCCTCGCCTCATCCGGCTGAATCTTGAGCATCCTCAAAGCCAGCTGGGTCGACGCCCACGACAGGTCGAATGCCCGGTCAATCTGAGCGGGGTCGCTGTACTTGTCGAGCAGCTGAAGGCAGGCCTGGCGCGTCTCGCCAACTGCAAGGATCAGCGAAACGTTGATCGACTGCCCTGGGTGCAGGCGGACCGCTGAGCGCAGGCTGAAGATCGGGTCAAGCACGAAGCCCGAACTTTGGGAGAGTTCTCGATGGACGGCCTCCGGGTCCATAAGGGACCGGTTCCGGCCGATGAATCGGGCGCGATCCGTCTCATAGGCCGTGGCCGCCAGGTCGGGTTCGGCGAATGTCAACCGGTGACCGGCTACAAGCTCTGGATCGGACGGATCCCGGTGTCGCCGCTTCGCCAGCAGCACCTCACTTTTTCGAGCCGCTTCGGTCTCGATGAACAGCTTGTTGAACGCCGGGTGCTGCCGGTCCGCGCCGTGCTCGGCAAGCGCCAGCTCAATGTAGCTGCTCAGCTCGATATGGCGCATGCGCAGGCTTCGGTTGGCGAGACTGATCCGGCGGATCTCGACGTCGTCTTCAGGCGAGATGATCACTTCAGTCTTCACCTGGATACCGCTGTCCCTGCGTTGAAATTCAGCCCGATCCAGGGGGAAACGGACCTTGTATTCTGACGGCTCGGCGCCGACCGGATGGTAAGTGTTCGACCATATCCGATCGGCGTCCAGGTCGCGTAGATAGAGGAAACTCCCCCAGTGATCCCTTGTCGTGTCCGAACGCCAGCGGGTGACATCCAGGTCTTTCCAGCGGGTGTAGCCACCGCCAGCTGCTGTCACCATCGAATGCAAACGGCCGTTGCTCAAAAGCTGGACCCGAGGCGTGATCGTATGCGGGGTATGAAATTCACTGACAGAGGCGGGCAAGCTGTCGATCCCAGCGGGCGGGGGCAGCTCCTCACGCGTCGGTAGATGGTGGAGCACCGGCGAGACCGGAATCCGCTCGTAGAGCAGCGGTTCCACCGCTCGCACGCGCAGGTCGCGGTGAAAGCGAGCCTGCATCACCGCCTCCTGAATCAAGTTCGTCACACCCAGAAAGCTCATTCCTTGATGATGGGCCATATAGGCGCGGACGAACACCCCTCTTCTTTCTCGAATCGGGTCGCGCCGATTGTAGTCGATTGCTTCGAAGAAGCCGTAGCCGTCGGCGAGCCCGATTTCTTCAAGCCGGCGCAGGTTCTCAACCCCCTGTTTGGGCACAAACGGCAGGGCGAGCATCGTGGCATAAGGAGCTACCACCAGGTCCTCTTCCAGCCCACGCTTCAGTCCGAGCCAGGGGACGCCGAAGGCGCGATACTGATAGGTTCGATTGAAATCCAGATCGCCGTACGCCGATTCCGAGATCCCCCACGGAACGCCTCGACTGCGCGCATAATTGATTTGAAGGTCAATCGCCTCGGCCACAGCCTTTTCCAGCAAGGTATTGGGATACGTACGCTGGAGCAGGTGCGGCATCAAGTACTCGAACATCGATCCAGTCCAGCTCATCAACACACGCCCACCGGCCCGGGAACCATACGGGCGGCTCATTGAAAACCAGTGGTCGACGGGCACCTCTCCGCGCGCGATGGCGATGAAGCTGCCCAGGCGCGCTTCACTGGCGAGCATGTCGTAGTAGGCTCGGTCGAGGCG
>CAZFCJ010000253.1:0-2739 GCA_964517315.1 uncultured Anaerolineaceae bacterium
AAAAGGAAGCACACGATGGCTCTTTTTACAAGCCGCTTTTTACACCACTTAATGAGCCATTATCGAGTCAGGTGGTGAGTCTCGGGGGAAGGGTCAGAAACAAGCTAACTGCGAATCGATGCTGCCAGAAGGATAGATCCAATCATTCTGAAACCTCGCTGGCTCTTTCATCTCGATTGCCCGAGCGGAAGGTGGACGGAGCCACGTGGAGAATAATCCTGGACAGCTGTTATGTCAGACATTGCCTCCGTCTAGGAGCGACTTTCTGCTAACATGGAACTGGAGAGAAATATATTCGCCGTATTTAGCCCGTGGCGATTGGGAGGGCATAAGCGCATGGATGGCACTCCATTTTCTCGTTCCAAGAAATACCTGCCAGTTATTGTGGCCTCGCTGATTTTAGCCCTTGGGGTTGCCGCCTGTGCACCAGCTGGCGTCGAGCCCACAGCCACCACGGAGCCACCCTCTGAAACTGCTGCCCAACCCACCGTCGAACCCACGCTGGAGGTTACCGAAACCCCCGAGCCGAGCCCGACTGAATCGGACACACCAAGACCCACCGAGACGGCAACCCCCAGCCAACCGACCCTCACAATAAGGACCCCAGCGAACTGCCGCCGTGGCCCGGGCGTGATCTACGGGATTGTGACGTCAGTAAGTGCGGGCACCCGTCATGATATACGGGGGCAATCTCGCTTCTTCGGACCCTTATGGTGGATGATCCGAGTCGAGGGCACCGATTGTTGGGTCTTCAGCGACCTCGTCGAGACCGCTGGCGATGCAGGTGGAGTTGCTGTCGTATCTCCGCCGGCCACACCGACTCCGGCCCCCACGGCTGTTAGGTCACCGACCCCGGCACCACTGGTCAATCCGTTCGCGCTTACCATCCGCAACCGATCGGGGAAGAATCTGTGCTTCCTCTTTATCATTCCGCACAGACAAACAGGCTGGGGTACAAGTCAAATGCCACGGAACTCCTACATTCCAGACGGCGGAGCAATTGCCTTCAACCTATCCTCCGGACGCTACAACCTGCGCGCAGAGGACTGCAAGGATGACGTTATCGACATCTCCCTCAGCTTCGATGTGACACGCAACTCAGTATGGAATGTTGGCCCAGAGCCCACTGACGTCCCCCAGGTACGGCCCACCAATACTCCCACGGACGAACCAACGGCAACACCAACGCAGGGCGAATGAGCACAGAGCTCTCCAACAATCCATTGCGGCCCGGGTAAAATTCGGCGCGACCCTCGGGTAGCGCCGAAATGTCGCGGCTTGCCTCCCTATCCACTCATGTCGAGGTTGCACCTCGAAGTGAGAACCAACTTCCACAGCAGACGAGCCATCGCAGCCATCCTGTTAGTTTTGCACTGATGAGTTAAATCTAGGTAGACAACTAATTTGACACAATCCCGCAAGGTATGCGAACAGATGTCCAAGAGTGGGCTCTCGACGCTCTGCCAGATGAAGGTTGAAATGAGCTTCAATGAACTGAGGAGTTTACCGAACATTTAATGCGATTAAGGACCTTGTAGGAACGCAGGGCCGGGGACGCGGTCAGGAGTCCAACCTGTGATCCGCCGGTTACGGGTTGCAATCCTATACACCATACGTTGGAAAGTAAAAAGCACCCTTTCGGGTGCCTTTAGGTAGCGGGGGCCGGATTCTCTCCCGGTTCGCTATGCTCGCGGGGCCTGTGGCCGGCGACCTTCAGGTTATGGTCATGAGTGGTAGTCTCCTGAGAGCTGGGCCTCAGATCGTCAGGCTGGCCTTCTGAGGGTCGCCTGGAGATTTTCGGCGGTTTGGAGTCTCAACCTCTCCCAGTTTATCCAACACGATGGTCCTTCATTTTCGCGCGTGACGCTCGATCCTAATCATCTGTCCCGCCAACACCTTTCCCCTGTTCGCCAACTGCCGTCGCATCGGGAGGAACGTTTAGCAGCACGAGAGGACTGGGCAGCGCGGACAGCAGACCATCGAGTCACTTGAGATCGACTTCCTGGTTGGAATCGCGCGCTAACCGAGGGCGGCCCTGCGCGCCGGGTCGATCCTGACGATGGTGGACTGTCCAGTCCAGACCGTGCCAGCTCACAATGGAAGCAGCTTGTCGGGTATTCCATGATCTTGCGCCCCTCGCGGCCGAACGTGGACCCCCAAACCGAATTTGTTTGAATTGGAGCCGCCACGGGACGACAGCGGAAATATCAGGAGCCTGCTGCCCATCGATACCGGACAGGTTGGACTAAAGCCACCCCCGTCGGCGCATCCACAGCAGCATCAAGCCCGGCAGCAGCAGCATGATCGCGAACGCCAGCAGCATTACACGTGGCTCGGTCCAGTCCTGTAGGCTGGCCCCGGCTTGAAAGAAATTCATGCCGAAGAAACCGGTAATGAAGGCCAGTGGCATAAATACCGTCGTGATCACTGTCAGGGTCTTGATGACTTCGTTCATGCGGTTCGAAACGACTGAGAGGTAGGTGTCCAGCGCCCCGCCGACCAGATCGCGCAGCCCCTCAACCAAATCGTGCAGGCGCACCAGGTGATCATAAACATCGCGAAAGTACACGCGCGTCTCGGCCGGCACGACCTCGGAATCCCCGCGCGCCAATTTGTGGAAGACCTCTCGTTGAGGGCCCAGCCCCCGCCGCAGCCGCAGCAGCACCCGGCGCATGCCGAAAATCCGCTCCAGCTGCTCCCGGCCAGGCGAATCGAAGATATCGTCCTCCAGTTGGTCCA
>CAZFCJ010000254.1:0-2727 GCA_964517315.1 uncultured Anaerolineaceae bacterium
TCCTGATCGGGGGGTTCTTGACCTATAAGGGCTATTTTTGAACTCATGCCGAGCGTTAGGGAGCCACAAAAGAAGGGCAAGTCGATGCAGCATTCAACGCATGGGAAGAACTGGCTGAAGCCTACTCCGACATGGCAGAGACCAAGCCACACAATGCACTCTACGAAAGACCTGCAACATTGTCGCTCCTTCCGGATGTAGAGGGATTGCGTGTTCTCGACGCAGGATGTGGCCCTGGGATCTATGCACAAATCCTGAGCGACAATGGAGCCAAGGTGGTCGGCTTTGACCGCTCTCCAAAGATGGTCGACCGCGCGTCGGATCGTGTTGGCGACAGGGTGCAGATCTCGCAGGCCGACGTGTCTTAGCCCCTCGAATCTGCAAGCACCGGTTCCTTTGACATTGTTCTGAGCTCTCTGGTCTTGGACTATGTCAAGGAATGGGATCCAGTCCTCCGTGAATTCAATCGAGTTTTGAAACAGGATGGCCTTTTAGTCTTCTCCGCCGATCATCCCTTCGATAACGACTATCGATTTACCGAACAAGGCAATTACTACGAGGTTGAGCAGGTGGAGGAAACCTGGACGACATTTGGATTTGAGTTGAAAATGCCCATCTATCGCCGTCCGCTGGGAGCAATGGTCAATCCGCTCATATCCGCCGGCTTCAAGCTTGAGAAGATATGGGAGCCCACGCCAGTGAAGGAGTTCGGCTCTCATTATCCGGAGGAGTACGAACGGCTTTGCAGGCAACCAGGATTTGTCTGCTTCCGGGCGAGAAAATCGGCGGCTCCCTAACAATTCGCCGGAGATGGACCTGGGACCCAGCAAAGAACGCTGGACTATGTGCTGGTGGGGTAACTAATGAGGGGGGCATGGTGGGGAAAGGGGCGGGGCAATTGGTGTACTAATCCCCGGCCGCTCCCCGCTCAGAACGCGGGACTTCGCCCAGCCAAGAACGCGGGACTTCGCCCAGCCTAGAACGCGGGACTTCGCCCCGCTGAGAACGCGGGACTTCGCCCCGCTGAGAACGCGGGACTTCGCCCCGCAAAGAGCGCGGGACTTCGCACCTCAAAGCCGTGAGGGCGCCAGTGTCTTTGCGGTTAGCGCTTTCTTGACA
Source organism: uncultured Anaerolineaceae bacterium (assembly GCA_964517315.1). Classification (GTDB taxonomy): domain Bacteria; phylum Chloroflexota; class Anaerolineae; order Anaerolineales; family E44-bin32; genus DASWJQ01. The sequence continues at coordinate 1,120 of CAZFCJ010000254.1, forward strand.
CGATGTAAACGTTCTTGTACCTTCCCCGTGGATCGTCATATGCATCCAGCGCGACGAAACCGGCTCTAGCCCCAGAAACATCCACAAAGTCAAGGAGGTACACCATGAGCCTCGGTGAGCGTCTCCAGGAGTTCAGGCCTCAGCTCACCGCAGCCATTCCGATGTGGATGTTGTGGCTCGCGGCCCTTGCCATCACACTTACAGTGATCGAGAGCCTCGACCTCTCAGCGCCACAGGCCTCGAGCTGGATCATGATCTTATTCGGGCTGCCGGCAGTGCTCAGCATCGTTCTCTCAGCCCGTTATCGAGTGCCGCTCATTTTCACGCCGCACGTCCTGGCGCTGATCCTCTTCGGCTCGCTCGCTGCTGAAGTCAGCTTTCCAGAAATGGTGGGCGCGTCGATGGTGGCGGGGGGCCTCGTTCTCATCCTCGGCGTCACCGGCGTCACCGGACTGGTCACTTCCTTGATCCCGGGAGCCGTGGTCATGGGCATGATCGCAGGGGTCGTCGTGCCGTTCATCTCGGATATGTTTACGTCGCTTGGCACAGCCGCGGCCATTGTCGGCAGTACTCTGGTGGCCTACGTGGCAAGTCGCCGATTCCTTGGTGAGAGAATCTCACCCATCGTACCGGCGCTGGCTGTAGGGGTGATCGTGGCAGGTCTGACCGGGCACTTCGGAGAGCCGTTGCCTCCCCCCAAACTACCGGATCCCATACTGATCCTGCCCCAATTCTCCTTTGAGGCGATCGTAGCGATCGTGCCTGTCCTCGTGGTCCTGATGACCTTGCAGACCAATGTGCCGTCGGTGATTTATCTCCGGGAGCAGGGTTACGATCCGCCAGAGCGACTGATCAACGTCGCCGGCGGTGGAACAACGCTCGTCGGCGCTCTGTTCGGACCGCTCGCGGTTTCCATAGCACTTGGAGGAATCCCGATCGTCGGCGGCCCGGAAGCCGGACCACTCGAGGACCGCCACCGGGCCGCTTCCGCGGCCTCCGTGTTGCCGCTTCTCTTCGCGCTCGGTGCCACCCTCGCCGCGCCCTTGGCCATGTTCGTCCCATCAGAACTGATATTTACCGTCGCCGGCCTGGCACTCATCGGGGTTCTGCAAGCCTCGCTCGCCGACGTTGTGCGTGGACCGCTACAACTGGGACCGGTTGTCGCCTTCGCAGTCGTGTTGTCAGACATCTCGCTGCTCGGCCTGGGCCCGTTATTCTGGTCTTTGCTGCTTGGGTCGGCGGTATCGTTTGTATTGGAACGCGACGGCTGGGCGCAGCTCGGGAAGGCGACAGCATAAAGACGTCGCAGGCGGTCCATTTGCCGGCGGCCTTGGAGGTCGTCAAATGTGCACGCTCGATTGCAAATCCGTGAAGTCTAAGGCGGCCGACCATTTCTCAAGCTAAACTTAGCGCCTTAACAAGTCGCTGAATCGGACCCCGCCAAGAACGCGGGACAATTGCCGGGGATCCAGCAAAGAACGCTGGACGATGTGCTGGTGGGGTAACTAATGAGGGGGCATGGTGGGGAAAGGGGCGGGGCAATTGGTGTACTAATCCCCGGCCGCTCCCCGCTCAGAACGCGGGACTTCGCCCAGCCAAGAACGCGGG
>CAZFCJ010000255.1:0-2723 GCA_964517315.1 uncultured Anaerolineaceae bacterium
GCTGTTTCAAGACGGGCTGCTGGCCGCCGGTGACGTGGTGGCCTACGTCGGACTGATCAATCTGTTTGGATTCCCGGTGTTCGTGTCCCTTTATGCCTACTCCCAAGTCTCATTGGGGATGGCCGGCGCCCGGCGCATTTTGGAGCTGATGGAGCGCAAGACCGAGCTGGACCGCAACCCGACCGGTCACGCCGGAGCCATGGACGGTCGCATCGAATTCCGGGCGCTCTCGTTCGCCTACCCCGACGCCGAACCCGCACTGCAGGAGGTCCACTTCGAAATCCATCCCGGGCAGACGGTGGCCATCACGGGGCAGACCGGCGCCGGCAAGACCACGCTGGCCAACTTGATCAACCGCACTCACGACGCGACGGACGGTCAGGTGCTGGTGGACGGCATTGACGTCCGAGACTGGGATCTGGACTCGCTGCGACGCCAGATCTCGATCATCGAGCAGGACGTGTTCCTGTTCAGCAAGACACTGGGCGAGAACATCGCCTTCGGCAAGCAGGATGCCAGCCAGGACGAGATCGAACGGGCGGCCAGGGCCGCGCAGGCGCACGAATTCATTCTGAGCTTTGACGAGGGCTACGAGACTACAGTCGGGGAGCGCGGGGCCACGCTGTCCGGCGGCCAGCGCCAGCGGATCGCCCTGGCGCGCGCCTTCCTCACCGACCCGCGCATCCTCATCCTGGACGACGCGACCAGCGCTATCGACAGCGAGACCGAGGACCGCATTCAGCAGGCCATCTTCCATGCCGCCGAAGGTCGAACCACCCTCCTCATCACCCACCGTCTCTCGCAGATCCGCTGGGCCGACCTGATCGTCGTGCTGCGCAGAGGCCGGGTGGCCGCCATCGGCAGCCACGAAGAACTGCTGCGGACGTCCGAACCCTACCGCCGCATCTTCACCCAGTACAAGGACTGACATGGGATTCTTCGCCGGCCTCGAAGAGGAAAAATACGACCGCAGCTACTCCGATCGTGAGCTGGTCTCCCGCATGGCCGCTTACTTCCGCCCGTACAAGCGTCCGGTCATCGTGGCCTTAATCACGCTGGCGATCACCTCCAGCAGCATGGCGCTCATCCCCATCGTGGTCGCCGAGGGCGTGGACCTGATCGCTCAGGACTTTTCCACCGAAGCTGTGCTGAGCCTGGCGGGCGTGCTGTTCTTCATCGGCTTCCTGATGTGGGGCTCAAACTGGGTCCGTCGTCGGGCGACGTCCCAGACGGCCGGCAACGTGATGCTCGACTTACGCGAGACCGCCTTCGCGGCGGTGTCGACTCAGGCCCTGTCCTTCTTCAGCGATCTCTCGTCCGGCCGCATCGTCAGCCGCATCACCTCCGACACGGAGGAGTTCACCCGGGTGCTGGTGCTCCTGACCGATGTCCTGAGCCAGTTTCTGCAGATGGGCGTGCTGCTCGTCGTGCTGATGAACACCAGCTGGCGCCTGACGCTCTGGCTGCTGCTCTTCATGCCGATCCTGTTCCTGGCGGCCAACCTCTTCCGCCGCATGGCCCGCAGTGTCACGCGCGAATGGCTCCAAGTGCTGGCCGATGTCAACGCCGCGATCAAGGAAGCCGTGACCGGAATCGCAGTCGCCAAGAATTTTCGCCAGGAAGACGCCATTTACGACGAGTTCGACGATGTTAACGAGCGCTCGTACGCGGTCAACGTCAAGCGCGGGTTGGTGCTGTCGATGGTGTTTCCCGCGCTGAACAGCCTGGGCGGCGTCGCGACGGCCTGGTTGGTGTACATCGGCGGACTGAGCGCGGCGCAGGGGGTGGTCACCATCGGCGCCTGGTTCCTGTTCGTGAACAGCCTGGATCGCTTCTGGTTCCCGGTCCTGAACCTCTCCTCTGTCTGGAGTCAGGTCCAAAGCGGCCTCTCAGCGGCGGAGCGCGTGTTCGCGCTGATCGACGCCGAGTCCGACATCGTGCAGGAGCGAGAACGACCCGTACGGGAGTTGCACGGCGAAATCGTCTTTCAGGATTTGGATTTCCACTACAACCCGGAGGAGCCCGTGCTGCGCGGCTTCAACCTGCGCGTCGAGCCCGGCCAGAGCGTGGCCCTGGTGGGCCACACCGGCGCGGGCAAGTCGACCCTCGCCAAACTTATCGCCCGCTTCTACGAGTTCCAGGGCGGACATCTGCTGGTGGACGGCATGGACATCCGCACCCTGGACCTCAAGGGGTACCGGCGCCAGCTCGGACTGGTGCCCCAATCGCCGTTCCTGTTCTCCGATTCCGTGATCGAGAACATCCGCTACGCCAACCCGGGCATGCCGGTGGAGGAGATCGAGGAGCTGGCCTACACCATCGGGGACGGCGAGTGGCTCGAGACGCTGCCCAACGGCCTGGACACCGAAGTCGGCGAGCGCGGCGGGCGCCTTTCGATGGGCCAGCGGCAGCTCGTATCGCTGATGAGAGTGTTGGTGCAGAGGCCGGCCATCTTCATCCTCGACGAAGCCACGGCGAGCGTCGACCCGTTCACCGAATGGCAGATTCAGCAGGCCTTGGAAATGGTGTTGGAGAAGACCACGTCGATCCTGATCGCCCACCGCCTGTCGACGGTCAAGGCCTCCGACCGCATCATCGTGCTGGAGGAGGGCGAGATCCTCGAGGAAGGCGACCACGACGGGCTCATGGGCCGGGGCGGCCACTACGCCGAGCTGTACAACACCTACTTCCGCCACCAATCGCTCGACTACGTCGAGCAGGCC
>CAZFCJ010000256.1:0-2723 GCA_964517315.1 uncultured Anaerolineaceae bacterium
CCGCCGTCGCGGAAGTGCACGCGCATCATCTCCGGCCAGCAGCGCCGGGCGGCGGTGAGCGACTTGGATTCGCTGTGCAGTCGGAAGTTGGCCCAGTAGCGGTCATGGAAGGCGATCGCGGTCACCCCGGCAATGCGCACCCAAAGATCGTAGTCCATGGCGTAGTAGAAAGAAGGGTCCAGCGGACCCACGATATCCCACAGCTTGGCGCGGAAGAACATCGCCTGCTGCGGGATGGTGTTCACCCCCCGGCGTAATCCCGTGTAATCGGTGGGACCGGCCGGATAGCGGGCGACGCGGCGTCCCTCCGCGTCAACGTAGTAGGCGTTGCCGTACACCATTCCAATTTCCGGGTGCTCGTCGAGGTAGGCCACGGCGCCACTCACCGCGCCGGGGAGATATGTGTCGTCCGAATTGAGCCAGGCCATTACCTCCCCCTCGGCCATGTCGAAGCCTTTGTTGATGGCGTCGGTCTGTCCCAGGTCGGGCTCGGATATCCAGGCCGAAAGTCGGTCCTCATAGCGCTCGAGAATCTCCACCGTCCCGTCCGTGGACCCCCCGTCGACGACAATGTACTCTAGGTTGGGGTAGTCCTGCTTGAGGATGGATTGGATAGTGCTCTCCAGGTACTGGTCCTGGTTAAATGACGGTGTGATGATGGAGACAAGTGGTTTCAACGTTTTCTCTCGGACGGGTCAATCGACGGGGCGTAACCAAGGAACCCGGGGGCATCATCTCAGGTTCTGGAGATCAGGGTGCGACGGGTCAATCCGCCGGCCCCGGTATTGTACTCGACGACGCAGCGACCGGTAGCCGAAGAATAGCGGCGCCAATCCTAACGCGCTGAATCCTGCCTGTAGAACTTTGTACCAATAACGAAATACGGTGGTCGGATGGGTCCGCGCCGCACGCATGAGATGGGCGAACGCCCGGTTGTAAGCGCCGGCGTCAATGAGCCGGCGGGCGGCGAACACATCGAGGCCAGCCTGAACACGTCGGTCGTGCTGCTCCACCAGACCTGCAAGCTCCGGTTCTCCCTTCGCCCATGTGACAAGATGCTGGGCCTCCTCCACAAAATCGGCGGCCTGGGCGATCGTTTTGGCCTCTTGATGGGTCCGCTCGAGGGCCCAGAAGGAGTCGACGTGCTGGATCGGGCGCTGGCTGGCGATGCGCACCCACAGCTCGTGATCAAGAATGAGATCGTACCTGTGGTTGAGATAGCCCACCTGCTCGAGCACTGAGCGCCGCATGAAAACGGCCGGCTGCAGCAGAACCTCGAAGGCCAGCAGATCGACGACGTCGACCTGCGGGTACTTGTGCGGGTCGAGCAGCCGCAGGTCGGAATCCACCATCAGCCCGTCGCCGTACACCAGCCCCACCTGCGGATGGGCCTGTAGAGCTTGGACGGCCTGCGCGACGGCGCCGGCGAGGTACACATCGTCAGAGTTGAGCCAGGCGACGATCTCACCCGAGGCCCGGCGCATGCCTTTGTTGATCGCGTCGGCCTGGCCTTGATCCTGCTCCGACGCCCAGAACGACAAACGATCTTCGTAACGCCGGATGATCTCCAGGCTGCCGTCGGTCGAGCCGCCGTCGATCACCAGGTACTCAATCCGCGGATAATCCTGATCCAGCACGGAGCACAGCGCCTGTTCCAGGTACCGCGCCTGGTTGAATGATGGGGTCACGACCGAAACCAGCGGTTCCGTCATACCGCGATCACCTGCACAGGGACACCATGTCTTGATCGAGTGGCTCAGGGGCTATCGGATTGCGGATCACGCGAAAGTCATATAGATGATCGTAGGTGGAAAAGCATGAAACGTCCGGAAGCAGCTCGAGATCCGTTCCGAAATAGTGATTGAAAACCACCCTGAATGAGTTGACCGGGGTAATCGTCCGATACAGGCGGGTTTCGCCTCCGTCTGGAAGGTAATAGGCGTTGAGGATGCGCATGCGCCCTTTTGCATTGGTGTTAACGCCGTGATCCGCTTGAATAAGAACGACCGGTTTCTTACCCGGCGGATACGCGCTCAGGATCCCATCGACCGCGCCTAGGACCCGCGTGTTCACATACTGCAGCTGATCCGGATAGGCCTCCGTCTCACGCAACGGATCGTTCGCGCCTTCCGCCAACGTAAATGGCCCTTGAACGTCCCTCCATTCGCCGTTCGGTCCAAACACGAAAGGGGTGTGAGGCGAGACGATATGGGCGAACACGAATTTCGGCGCGGGCAGAGCCGTCACGTTGCCCTCCAGGGTGTCGAACGCGTACAGGATCCTCTCTCGGTGCTCGGCCAGCGGATTTTGAATATCCGGGGTCAAAAAGTCTGGTAGAACGATCACAGCGTCGACCGCAGCCCGCAATAGCGTAGTGTTGACCAGAAGCGCCTCGAACGCATTGAGCCCCGCCAGGGCTGCCGACTGCTCCCGTCCCGACGAGGGGCTGAGGAACAGATCCGCATCGCGCCATCCCGACCAATAGTAGCCGCTGTCGAAAGCCGCCACATAGTAGCCCTCGCACTCGAGGAACTTGCGAACCCTGCTCCTGCCCAATGAGGGCCAGTGCTGGGTCGGATTCTCGGAGTCGGCGATGCCTTCCGGGAAACTGTGATACTCCATGTTCAGCGACGAGGCCAACGACAGGCCCGTACTGGCGTAGTTGCTTTGACTGCCATCGGCGACGTAGAATCCGCGCTCCTCCAGTGCGCGCAGGAAGGGGC
>CAZFCJ010000257.1:0-2712 GCA_964517315.1 uncultured Anaerolineaceae bacterium
GCGGCTAGAACCTCCCCGATCGCATCGGGGGACCGGCCATACCTACCAGCCCAACCGGACGCCAACCTCCATAGCGTCTAGGCCCACGCTCCAGTCCGTCGGGGTGAGCGTGCGCCATTCCTTCCTCAGACGGACCGGGGTCCTGTCCCAAGATGAGACACCTCCGTGCCGAAGACCGGTCTTAGTGTGCTTGACGGCGATTCATGCCTTGAGCCGTCAACTAGAGGATCTACAGAGGAGGACCTGATGTCGATATCTGATAAGGATTCCGGCACCGAGGGTTCGTTTTCTCAGCCCACCGAAAAGGGCGTGTTCGCGCGCGACGCAACGGGGCTCGTGCGCGAGGTTTCTGCCCTTCAAGCGGGTGCACTTGGCGCCTCATCCGGCCCCCTAGGCCTGCTCGTCTTCTTTTCCGTCCCGCTACTTGCGCTGTTCTCTGGGCCGCATGCGTGGCCAGTGTGGGTCGCTGTCGGCATCGTCACGTTGGGCGTGATCCCAAACCTGCTTAATTACGCTTCTCTTACTGCCGTCATGCCACGCTCGGGTGGCGACTATGTCTTCGCCTCGCGGCTCATTCGACCTGACGTCGGCTTTGCGTCAAGTCTTAGCCTGGCGGTGTCCCAGATTGTCGCAGCGGGGGCCTTTGCCGCCATCTCCGTGACTGCGATCAGCAGTCCACTTCTGACGATGCTCGGAGCGTTCCTAGACTCCCCCACCCTCGCTTCTTGGGCGGCCGATGTTACGAAGACCGGTTGGGTAATAGCCTTGGGCGGACTCCTTCTCTTGGCGGTGGTACTGAGCCTCGTTAAGGGTACTAGCTTTGCGCTTAAGGTCAACCTGGGGGCATATGCAATCGGTGTCGGTGCGGTGCTCCTTATGTTCATTGGGCTTCTCGTCACCTCCCGCGAGGGCTTTACGGAGACGTTCAACGCCGAGATGAACGATCCAAATGCTTACCAAGGGGTTATCGATGCGGCGCGCGACGCAGGGGCGCAGGTAGAAACCAATTTCACGGACAGCATCTGGCCAATGGTCGCTGTCTTTGCCTTCATTGTGGGGTGGTGGTTTTGGGCGACCTATGTCGGCGGCGAGGTTCGCCAAGCAGGCCAATCTCGTCGAGCGCTTCAGATCTTCCTGGGGCCGATGGTGTTCACCGTGCTGGGCGTCGTTTTGGTACTCGCAGTCATGTTCAAGACGTTCGGCTATGACTTCCTTACCTCGGTAAACTACCTTGCGTTGGTTGACCCAGGGCAGCTACAACCAGAGGTGGCGAGTGGTCCCCCCCTCTATCTGGCGGGGCTCGCGCTGGGTAGCGGCTTTCTTGCGGTGCTTACTGTCGTTATGTTCATAGCATGGGCGTGGGTGGTGTGCCTCATTGTTTTGCTCCAGCCAATCCGCGCGTCGCTGGCGTGGTCCATGGATCAGGTATTTCCGGAAGTGTTCACTCGTGTGAGTAGCAGGACCCACACGCCCATCGGGGCTACCCTCGCAATCGGTGTGGTGGCCGTAGCGATTCTCGTGTGGTCCACCCAGAGCGACATTGTGTTCGATGTATTTGCAGTCGCTGTCGTACAGTCTGCGATCTTTTCGTGGGGTATAACCGGATTGTCGGCCATCTTCCTGGCTCGGCGACACCCAGAGCTTTATCGGCAGACTCTAATCAGTAAGTATCATCCACTCCTGGCGATCACGGGCTTCCTCACGATCGCGTTTGTTGCATTCTGGACCGCTGCGGTCTTCGCGCATGGCGATGTCTTCGGCATGACGACAGGATTCGTAGTTTACCTAGTCGCTGTGTTTGTTGGGGGGCTTGGGTTGTTCCACGGCATGCGTAAGTATCGGGAGCGCCAGGGGATCCCTGTCTCGCTCGCATACGACGCGCTGCCGCCGGAATAGCAATCTGGGGTCGCGTGTTCGGGGTCTTGCAATGATCGGACAAAAGCCCGGCAGCTTGGCTGACGTGAAGCGGCTTGTGGTCGCATCTGACCTGCATGGGTCGACGTTGTGCCTGAGAAAGCTGCTCGCCGCTTCCGACCGATATGAGGCCGATGCGATTATCGTCGCGGGGGATCTGACGGGCAAAATAGTCGTACCAATAATCGAAAAAGGCAATTGGTACGTCTGTGGGTGGCGTACACGAGGTGAAGAGCTCACGCGAGCAGGCCTACATGAGCTCGAGCAGGATATTGAGGACGCTGGCCTGTACCCGTACGTACTAGGGGAGGAAGAGCTAGAGAGCCTGCGGGACACCCCTGAGACCGATCGACTTTTCCGAGAGCTTGCGGTCCGGCGGATGGAACAGTGGATGGACCTCGTACGGGACTGGTTGAGCTCGCGCGAGGCGGAGTTCTTCATCATCCCGGGCAATGATGACTACCCGGAGATCGACGCCGTGATGGCGGAGACTGGGGAGGTCGAGATGATCGACCGGGCCGTGGCAGTAGTTGCCGGCCGCCATCCGACGTTGGGACTGGGCCTCGCCAACCTAACACCGTGGAATGCCCCACGGGACGTTCCCGACGATGTACTGGGCGAGAGCTTGCGTTCTCTGGCGCAGCGGCTAGAGTATCCGGAGCGGAGCATCTTCGTCATCCATGCGCCTCCGCACGAAACGAAGCTGGACCTCGCGATTGAGCTAGACAGCAGCCTCAAGGCGCGGCCATCGGGTGCCTTGGTCCACGTCGGGTCACCCGCGGTCCGCGAAGCGCTCGA
>CAZFCJ010000258.1:0-2681 GCA_964517315.1 uncultured Anaerolineaceae bacterium
TCCACCCCCAGGCCCAGGAAGCTCAAGGCGGCGAAGGTCAGCACGTAGGTGCCGATGTCCATCGAGGCCACCACCAGCGTGGGGAAGATCGTATTCGGCATCAGGTGGCGCAGGATGATGCGGATGTCGCTGGCGCCGATCACCTTGGCCGCGAGAATATATTCCCGATCACGGGCGGCAAGGAAGTCACCCCGGATAAGTCGAGCATAGCCCGTCCAGCCGAAGGCGATCAGCGCGATCATGCCCACCGTTAAACTGCGGCCGAGCTTGGGCTGCAGCACGGCGGCCAACGTGATCGCCGCAAGCAGGAACGGGAAGGCCATGAAGACCTCGACGAGGCGCATGATGATCTCATCGATCATGCCACCGTAGTAGCCCGAGATCATCCCCAGCGTCAATCCGATGGCCAGGGTGGCGGCGGTCACGACCAGCCCGACCTTGAAGGCCGTGCGCGTGCCCCACACGACGCCATAGTATACGTCGTATTGGCCCTCCGTGGTCCCGAAGGGATGGTCCGCGCTGGGCAGTCTCGGCTCAGCCCGGAAGCCGTCGCGGGGCACCGAATAGGGATCCTGCGGCCGGTCAGGCGGGGCGAGCCAGGGTGCGGCCACGCCCACGACGACGAAGAACAGGACCAGCACCAGGCCCATGACGGAGAGCGGATTCTTGAGGAAGCGTCTGACGAGTTTCATTCGAGCCTCACCCTCGGATCAAGGAAGCCATACAAAATGTCCACGAACAGATTGCCAAAGATAATAATCAGGCTGTTGAATAAGACCAGGCCCAAAACGGAGACCACGTCGAGCTGCAGGGCGGCGGTGGCGATAAACCAACCCATGCCCCGGATGTTAAAGATGACCTCCGTGATGACCACCCCGTTGACGAGTCCGATGAAGACCAGCCCGCCGATGGTCGCCACGGGGATGAGCGCGTTCGGGCGCGCATGGCGTTCCACCACCCGCTTCTCCGTCAATCCCTTGGCGCGCGCAGTGGTCACGTAATCCTCGCGCAGGGCCTCGAGCATCGAGGAGCGCACCACGCGCAGGATGAGTGCCCAACTCAGATAAGAGAGCGTGAGAACGGGCAGGAACAGATGCCGGATGGCGTCCAGGAAGATGTCCAGGCGCAGGTTGATCAGCGAGTCCACAGTATACATGCGCGTGTACTGCGTGAAATCGGGTGACCGGACGACCTCGAGCGCCCAGCGGCTCAGCCGCTCCGGCGGGAACCAATCCAGCTGGGCGTAGAAGATCATCAACATGAGCAGGCCGAACACGAAGGTCGGAAACGACCAGCCGACGATACTGAAAAAGCGCGCCGCGTGGTCGATAATCGAGTCTTGATGTGTGGCCGCAACTACTCCGAACCAGATGCCGATACCGATGATGGGCACAATACTCCACATGGCCAGCTCGAGCGAGACCGGCGCGTAGTGGGCTATGGCCCGTGTGACCGACATCTGGGCGGTTTTTGACCAGCCGAGATTCCCCCTCACTACCTGCCCCATCCAGCGAAAGTACTGCATGTGGATGGGGTCATCGAGCCCGTACTTCTGGATGATGTCTTGGATTGCGGTTGCCGTGCGGGGTACGTCAGATACGTAAAGCGAAGCGCGCTCGACCGGGCTGAGCAGCATGAGCATGGCGAAGATCAGGAGGGTCACGCCGATCACGATGACCGGCATGATCAGCAGCCGTCTACCGATGTAGGCGAGCACTCCGACCTCCTGTTACGAAACCTTCATTCGATCCCAGTTTAACGTTCTATCCAAACGAATTGCCGTTGGTTTCAGCACGTTTCTCATGAAACTCGGTTTGTCGTGTATAGAAGCGGAGGGCCAGGGCCGGGAACGACCCTGGCCCTCCGGTCATGGTTACGTCTACACCTGTCTACTCAGCTTGCTTGGACAGCGGGTAGAACCACGGGCCGGGGTAGGCGTTGTTCAGGTACCAACCCTGGACCCACAGCTGCTCGTAGCGCCGTCCAACCGGCTGGGTCAGGAAGATGTTGATCGCGTTCTCGACCGAAGCTCGTTGCAGCTCGGCGTAGGCGTCGTGAGCCTCATCGAGCGGCAGTGCCTTGGCCTCGGCGATTCCCTCGTCGAACTCCGCGTAGAGCTCGTCGGGGAAGTTCTGCCAGGCGGAGAATGTACCGGTGGTCGCCATGTACGGCGTCACCCAGTTGTGCGGGTGGTGGTAGTCCTCCAGCCAGCCGATGAAGAACAGGGGCAGCCGGCCGTCCACCATGGACTGCAGGTACGTCGGCCATGGCAGGTCGAAGACCGCGATGCTGAAGTTGGGGTTCACCGACTCGACGCCATCAGCAAGGATCTCAGCTGCTGACTTGCGCTGATCGTTGCCGGTGTTGTAGGTGAGGTTCATGTAGAACCCGGTCGTCCAGACATCGCCTTCTTCATCTTCGCCGGCGGGGATGCCGTCGCCGTCCACGTCGGCCAGCTTGAACTCTTCCTCGCACGCGGCGAGGTCGTATTCAGGCAGGAAATCCGCCTCTTCCGGCGGGATATGGCCGATCATGCCCGAGATAATCGGGCCCGTCCGCTGCTCGGCCTCACCAAGCCAGACATCCTCGATGAAGGTCTCCATGTCGAAGCAGTGGTAGAAGGCCTTGCGGATGTGGACGTCCGAGAAGAAGTCGGCCGGGATGCCCTGGCCGTCCAGCTC
>CAZFCJ010000259.1:0-2655 GCA_964517315.1 uncultured Anaerolineaceae bacterium
GCCGTGCTGCTGGCGGTCACAATATGCGCCTCGACCTCCAGCCGGTAGCCGTGCATCCCGATGGCCGACTTGATACCGTCCTGTCCGTCCACGATGTAACCGCGCGGGATCACGTGGACGACCTCCCGGTTGTAGGGGATCGCCACCGACTGCGCCGCGTCGACGGCCCGGGCTACGTCATCCAGCCCGATCGTCCGTCCGGAGACGCCAGCCATGCCGCTGCTGTTCATCGACGCAATATGTGCACCCGAAAGGCTGACGATGGCCGCATCGATTTCATAACCGGAGGTGCGCTCGGCCTTGTCCTTGACCGTGGCCACAACGCGCGCCAGGGCCTCCAAGCTGACCACGCCTCCCTTGCGCATCCCCGCAGATTGAGCTCGCCCCACTCCGATGATGCGCATATGGCCGGATTCGTCGAGATGACCGACTAAGGCGCAGACCTTGGAGGTCCCGATATCCAGGCCCACGAAAATGGGTTCGTCCGAACGGATCATGGTCGACACAGATCTACCCTCACTGTCGATAATACGGCGCGGACACGTCGCGCACGCTGATGAAGGAGGGCGAAATGCCCTCCGCTTCCAGGCGGCGCAGGATCGCCTTGTACAGGCGAACCCGGCCGATCATGTCCCCCTCCACTCCAAAATAGACCGTCCATCCAGCCTCAGCTTCGTATCCCAAGCCGTGGATCGGATGGTATTTGAGCACTTCGGCCTCGGGGAGCTGCGCCTCCAGAACTCCGGCGGCAACCAGCACCTGAGGATCGATGACCTGCGCCCTTGGATCCTGGCGCACATGCAGCACCGATTCCTCGCTCTCGATGGTCAGCAGTCCGTCGCGGTGCTCGTGCTTCAGGAACGCAACGCCTTCCTCGCTGATCCACCATTCCCGGTACGCGTCCTTCCAGGCCACCATGGGCACTCGCTCGACCACGCTCACCGTGACCCGGTTGGGCCAGCCAACCTTGACCTCTGCGCTGGCGACCTCGGCCACGCTGTGAAAGCGCGCCTCGGCCTCGGCCGGATCGATCAGGAACACCGACGTCTGATCCGCCTGGGCGATCGAGCGGATCTGGTTTTCGGTGAGCAGCTCGCCGCCCTCCGCCGCGGCCTCGGCGACGTAGAAGGCCGGCGCGGTCAGCATTGTGTACAGCAGGTAGCCGACGAACACCAGCAGGAGGAGCGACACAAATCGCGGGCCCACACGCACCGCGGGCATCGCCGGCAGACGGATCTCCGCTCCCAGCTCGATCGGCAGAGCCACGTCGAAGCGGCGGCGCGGATGCCGGCTGCGGCGCTTGCGCGGCTTCGGCTGGGCCAGATCGGACGCCACGGTCTCGACCCGTCTCGTCTGGCGCGCCCGCCGGGCTCGAACCCGCTCGGCGCGCGTGCGGGGTCCACCGAGGATCCGGTCGCCGACCGTCACGATATGCCTCCATAGGTTCGGACCAATCGGTCCTTCTGCCCCTGCCGGGCCAGCGCCAGCTCAATCAGGCGGTCACACAGCTGCGGATATCCCAGTCCGCTGGCCGCCCACAACTTTGGGTACATGCTGATGCGGGTGAACCCGGGGATCGTGTTGACCTCATTCAGATACAGGTTGTCGGTTCCTTTCTCCAGCAGGAAATCGACCCTGGCCATCCCCGCTCCGTCGATCGCCCGATAAGCTTCGAGTGCAATCCGCTTCACCTCATCCATCAAGTCGTCTGCAATTGGGGCCGGGATCAGGAGCTCCGAGGCGTCGTCGATGTACTTGGCCTCGTAGGTATAGAAGTCCCTCGAGGGCAAAATTTCGCCGGCGATCGAGGCTTCGGGCTCCTCGTTGCCGAGCACGCTGATCTCGATCTCCCGCCCCTCAATCCCTCGCTCGACGATCACTCGTCGGTCATATCGGGCGGCCTCCATCAATCCCTCCAGCATGTCGCTGCGGCTGGTGCACTTGGACACGCCGACCGACGATCCCAAATTGGCCGGTTTAGTGAAGAGCGGATACCCGCCCACCGCCTCCGCCACCTCCGACGCGGCCTGCGCGTCCTCCAGGATCAAATCCGTGTTCAGCACCGCAAACGGCAACACCGGCAGCTCGTGCGCTTGCATCAATTCCTTGAACAATCCTTTGTCCATCGCCACCGAAGAGGCCAACACTCCGGCGCCGACATAAGGTACGTCCGCCAGCTCCAGCAGCCCCTGCATCGTCCCGTCCTCACCGAAGCTGCCGTGCAACACCGGGAAGACGACGTCCAATTCGCCCAAGGATTCCAGCACCTCGCCCAGGCCCCAGGCGAAGAGCGAACTGTGGCCCGGCTCCGCCAGCAGCGCCACCCGGGCTAATCCCTCGGTCGCCCCGGTCTCGAACGCCGACAGTGCGTCCGGTCCGTTGAGCCAACGCCCTTGGCGGTCAATACCGATTTCCACGACTTCGTACCCCGCCTCGTGCAGCGCGTCGAGCACCGAGCGGGCCGACATCAAGGAGACCTCGTGTTCGCCCGAGCGCCCGCCGAATATCAGTCCGACCATCATTTTTCCGGTCATCGGCCGGCCCCTTCCCCGCGAGGCGCGCCTTGGTCCTCCAGTTCAGCCCATTCACCGATCGGCTGAATTTCGAGCTGCAATTCGACGCCGCTGTTTTCGGCGACACGCCGGCGCACGGTCT
>CAZFCJ010000260.1:0-2628 GCA_964517315.1 uncultured Anaerolineaceae bacterium
TTGGATTCTGAATACGCGGCGGATGAGGTGCCGACCGAGCCCCATCGAAGGATTG
Organism: uncultured Anaerolineaceae bacterium; assembly: GCA_964517315.1. Classification (GTDB taxonomy): domain Bacteria; phylum Chloroflexota; class Anaerolineae; order Anaerolineales; family E44-bin32; genus DASWJQ01. The sequence goes on from CAZFCJ010000260.1 coordinate 56, forward strand.
GGGCTTTGAACTCCAAGTCTACATTGACGAAGCTGGACCAGGTCAGCACGATCGTTCGCAGAAGTGGTGGTCGCCAGCTGTCCCAGCCCGACCCTCCCGTCCCTTATTTGAGACCGGACAGGTCACATGACTTCCGACCGGCGCCGATCAACATCACAGGAAGACAGGACACAACCGGTGTTTGTTGACCCGGAGGATCCCGTTCCCCGCAGTAAATCCGGGCCCTCGGCTTTGGCAGCCGATTGTCGAGTGGCGCCGGGCACATGAAGGAACTGAACCGCATCAAAATGCCTTTTCTGGGCCAACGCAGCGCTGCAAAGCTCCGGTTGGTGGCCCTACTGATCGTGACCATTCCACTGGCTGTCGTCTTGCTAGCCAGGGCAGATCTAGGGCGTACGGTCCTCGAGCCAGACCCCTATTTGCAAGACCAGCGCATGGCGCTTCGTCCCGAGCATCGACCCAGCGTGGATACCTTGGCGGGCGCGCCCAGATACAAGCTTGACGTCTCGATTGACCCCGAGTCCGGTCATTACGATGGTCGAGCTGAGATTCGCCTCACGAATAATCGGCAATCCTGCTTGCCGCGTCTCAGCTTGCGCTTATACGCAAATGCGAACGGCATATACGGAGGTCAGCTGAGAATCCAGGATCTCAAGGTGAACGGGCAGGCCATCCCGCATCAGGAGCTCGGCCCGACCGATATCCTCGTATCCCTCGAGGACTGCCTCGAGCCCGGCAGCGAGCTGGAGCTGACGACGGACTTCTCAGGTCAGGCGCCAAGCCCCAATCGTGGGTACGGGATCCTGGCCCATTCCGACCGCGGGCTCGCCCTCTCAGGTTGGTACCCAATGCTCGGCCTGCCACTGGACATGAACCGGCAGGCAAAGGTCCCCTTGGTGGGCGACCTGCTGTACGCGCAGACCGGGTTCATCACAGCCTCCATTCACCTGCCAGAAGGTTACGTGCCGATCGGCACAGGCATCGAATCGCAAGCAAGCCCCACTTCCGAATGGAACATCACGACCGGCCCTGCCCGGGAACTCGCGCTGATCGTTCTGGAACATCCAACGGTCGAAACCAGAGATGTGGACGGCGTCGAACTCCGCTACGTATCGGCCGACCTTGAACAAGCCGCGGTCGACTCGGAAACCGCAGCTGACCTGGCCGCAAGCGTCTTCCGAACCTATCAGAATCAGTTCGGAGGTTACCCGTACAGGCACATAGACGTCGTCGAGTGGCCGATCACGATTGGCGGTTATGAGTTCCCCGGTATGGTCTTTGTCGACGACAGCCTGAGAAGGGCCGACACCTCGGACGATCTCGAATTCCTGCTGGCCCACGAACTCGCGCATCAGTGGTGGTTCGGGATGGTCGGCAGCGACCCGGTCGAGGAACCCTGGCTCGATGAAGCCATGGCCAACTACTCAACCATCCGGTACCTGCAGGCTGAGCACGGAGCTCAGGCTGGTCAGGCATTGCTTCAGGATTGGCGCCAACAGTACGGAGAGCGTAGGCCCGAGGACCCCCCTGTCGACAGTCCATCGACGGCATTCGGAGGCTGGGACGCCTATCGACGTACAGTCTACATTCACGGGGCATTCTTCCTCGATGCGTTGGAGCAGGAGATGGGTACAACCGCATTTAAGGGGTTCCTGGATGACTACTTGTCAGCCTACCGCTACGACCTCGCCAACACCGCGGACTTTCTGGAGCTGGCCCAGCAGAACAGCCCGACCGACCTCACGCCCCTCTTTGAGGCTGGGCTTTCAGGAAACATTCCATAAGCGCCTTCTCGATCGGTTGCCGCCCAAGTGGCGTAACTCTCCAACGGTATGGTGAATTCTATCGAAGATTAGATCCCTCATAAGGAGTCTGGCACATACCCCACCCGCTCTGGGCAAGCTATCTTGGTCCAGACAACCCAGATGAGAGGAGGCTGCCATGGCCATCAAAGTGTTGTGTCGGGAAGTTGGATTCGACGATTGCGCATTCGAAGCTCGAGGAACCCGGCCTGAGGTGACCGGCCAGTTGCTTGCCCATGTCCGCCAGAAGCATGGGATCGAACTCTCGGAGAATGTGCGCGACCAATCCGAAGCCGAGTTGCCGGAACCGGAACGTATGATCTGGGCTCGAATACAGACCGCCGTTTCTAAGCCTACCGTAGGCGATTGATTCATCCACTGGGCGGTTTTCAAAGGAGGAGACTCGCTCAAGCCACGAGATGGATGTGGCTTGTCCGAGGACTCAACTCACAGAGCAGGGCAGCCGGGGCAGAACGTTCAGCGCCAGGTGGAGGCCTTCGTTGAGAGGATGCGCGGCGCCGCCCTCGCCATCAGCGAGCGGATGGTGCGGATAACCTCGGCACAGCGTTCCGAAACCCGTCGGCAGGAGACTTTCCCCCCCAATTTGACGCCCATGCCGGTCCTCCAAACGAAAAAGCCCCCGCGCGGGCGCTTCGGGGCATTCCAGGTGGCGGGCTCAGCCTTGGGCCGTTCGGCGCACCTGGATCGCGCGCAGGCCTTCCATCCCGAGCGCACCTCGGCCGTGTTCCAGGCCGCGCTCCACCCCTGACT
>CAZFCJ010000261.1:0-2627 GCA_964517315.1 uncultured Anaerolineaceae bacterium
ACGAGAGACTCAACACCCCAAACCGTTAGCTGTCCACGGAACCGGGGCAACTCCACGCCTGCAGGGCGTGGCTGTTTACTCCACCACCTTGGGGGATGTTCTTAGAGACTTTCAAGGGGGTTCCAGCCAGGTCAAGTCGTTACCGGAGCAGTGCGATAGCCTCGATCTCGACGAGCCATTCCGGTTGAGCAAGGCTCGTGATAACGGCCAGCGTACTGGCGGGATAGTGACCGATATCCCGGAATATCCTGGAGCGGATCTCGTGTATGATTGGGCGATATTCGATGTTGGTAGTGAACACCGTCACCTTTCCCACCAAGTCGAGCCCTGAGCCAGCAGCGTTCAGCACCGCTTCCAGATTCTTGAAGACCTGCTCGGTCTGTGCCTGCACGTCGTCTTTTCCAACTAGCTCTCCGTCGGCGCCCAGTGGCACCTGTCCTGCGACGAAGACCAGATTGCCAAGTGTCACCGCCTGAGAATACGAGAACTTTTTGGTGTCGTGAACTGAATCAGGTTGAATGACTTCGAGGCCCATGACGTTCTCCCAAATTGTCGGTAGATGCTAGTCCCGCAGCACCGGTATGCCGAAGCGCATACCGCGTGCAGGTACGACGTGGTGCTACATGACCAGCGCTACCGGCCGCACGGGCGACGCAGTACCGTCGCGCATCTTCAGCGGCAGGCAGACGAACAGGAACTCCTTACCCGCTAGCTTGTGTAGGTTGCATAGTTGCTGCACCATGCAGATGCCGTTCTTCAGCCAAATGCCGTGGGTGGGCCACCACCACTCGCTCGGATCGTCCATGCCGATGAGATCCGTGCAGAATAGCGTGATCTTGCGTTCGACCAGCCACTGCGCGGTTTCTGTAGGGATGTAGGGCCGTTCCATGGTGAAACCGGGCTTACCCCAATCATCGTCGACCCCGGCCCAGCACATGGTGGCCTTGCCCGGGCCGATCTGCTGACCTGATTTCTCCTCAGCCGCCTCGAAGTCTTGGATGGTGATCGCTTCACCCTTTTTCTTATGCGTGAAATCGAGAAGATGGCCTGGCAGGATGAGCTGTTCGAGGGGCACCTGTTCCACTGAAATCCCGTCCGGGTCACAGTGGCGCGGCACGTCGAGATGGGTCGCGCAGTGTTCTGGCATGAGCATCATGCGGCTTTCCATCGAGAGCTTTCCGGCAGTGATTTTGCGCAGATCGTCATGCGTCTCGTGGGGCCAGAAGACGACCGCGCTGCCGCTGATATTGGGCATGCCGTTGAAATACTCGCGCCCGAGGTCGACGATTTCTTTGAACGGTGATTGCATGGCTCCCTCCTTGTTCTAGCGAACCGAAAGGCTTCTTTCTCCGGCGTTGCTCGGTCGGGGCGGAATCGCACAAGCGAGGGCAAGCTATCAGGTGTTTGACCGACAGTCAAACGCTTGCCTCGTACGCTTGTAGGTGCGATTGCTGCGCCGCAATAGACCTGTTAACGGGCCGTCCGAAGGGCAAATGAGGTCATCGGGCGACTGGCCAGCAGGGCGATTCCCGCCAGGGACACCGGTGTTCCGTTCGACTGCCAAAGGCCTGGAGAGGGCTAGAACGTCGGGGGCGTGTTAATCCAGATGACCCTCGCGGCGACGGTGCCGGGGTTGCGGTAAGCGTGCGGGATGTCGGAATGGAAGAAAAACGAATCGCCGGGATCCAGCAGATAGGTCTTGTCCCCGACCGTAAGCTCGAGGCGTCCCTCCAGGACGTAACCGCATTCCTCTCCTTGGTGCTGGAGGAGGCCGCCGCTATGGCCATTAGGTTCCATGACGAATACGAAGCCCTCGAGAAGCTGACCCTCGAAATGGGGGATCATGACTTCGGCCTCGATGCCGTCCCATTCCGTCATGGTCTGAACTGTCCCGACCACCGGACGTTCAGCGGCGCGGTAGACCACCTTGTTGGCAGTTTCCCCGCTTAGAAACAGGGCGGTGATGCTGGTGTCAAGCGCCTGCGCGAGGCGGTGCAGCGTGGAGAGGGACGGGCTGAGCTTGTTGTGCTCAATCTTCGAGATAAGACTGGGTGACAGCCCTGCCGCGTCCGCGACATCCTTCAAGCGCAATCGCTTGAGGAGACGCTGGCGCCTGAGCTGAAAGGCGATCCTGCGATTGACGGTCAGGCCCTCGGGGTCGGTGTGGGGAGCGGGCTGCGATGTCCGACTGCCTCTGGAGTTCCGTCTCCCCGCCTGCGTTCTTGGCTTGTTCATCTGAGCTAGCTTTCTCGGCCAGTTCCGAGCTTACGACATGCCCTTGACCGGTTCATTAGACGCCGCCTGCCGCTCTCCGTCAAAGAGAAAAATCTCGGGTTTTCCTGACGATACGAAGGTTTGTTCAAACGTTTGAATTCTGCGACATATATTGACACGCAGTCAAGCAACCGATAGCCTGCGTGACAATGCAGGAGGCGCCGAACCCCGTTTTCGCAAAAGGGGCGTGCGCTGCGGGTATAGGGGCTTCCTGCGATAGCGTCGTGTGCGGCTCCGAATGCCAGGGGCCGAGGGGCACGGCGGAGAGGGACAAGGCGCCCGCATGCTCCGGGGTGGCAGGCAAATTCGCCGGGCGCGGCGCCGAGAACAACGACGGAACACCAGCCCATTCG
>CAZFCJ010000262.1:0-2606 GCA_964517315.1 uncultured Anaerolineaceae bacterium
TGAGCTCCTCGGAGGAGAAATCGCCCTGCCGCAGGCCTTGCGCCGCCTGGCCGAGCGTAAGGCCGGTCAGGTCACCCATCGGCGGACGTCAAACCCATCAGCCGCCCGAGTCCAACACGGGCGGCACACGGAACATGCCGTCCTCGGCCTCCGCGGCGTTGGCAAGAATGTCCTCGCGCGGCGGGCAGGGGCGAACTTCGTCGTCCCGCAGCGGCGCCGACCGATCGAGGACGGTCGCGGTCGGTGAGATGTGGTCGGTGTCCACCGACTGCAGGCGCTCGGCGTAATCGAGGATGTCGGAGAGCTGTTCCTGGTAGCGCTTCTCCTCGGCTCGCGTCAGGCGCAGTCGCGCCAGATGGGCGATGTGCTGTACTTGCTCGAGGGTGAGGGCCATGTCAGCGGCATTATAGCAGACCGGGCGCGCTCCGGCCGGATTTCATCTCAGTCGGGAAAGTGGTAGACTTAGTGGCACTTCCCTCACAGTAAATCTTGACAGGGGACTTCCGAGGTGGGAGAGACGGAACAACTCAAGCGGGCTGCGGACCACTTGCGCGCCGGTCAGCGAGGCGCGGCTCTGACGTTGCTTTCTGAGTACATTCAAAACCGTCCCGACTCCGATACCGCCTGGTATCTGATCAGCTTCGCGCTGCCCGATCACGATAAAAAGCTCAAGGCCGTGCAGCGGGCGTTGAAGATCAACCCCCAGAACAAGCTGGCACGAGCGCGTGAGAACGTGCTGAACGGTGGCGTCGGCGGCCGGCCGACCGCTGGTTCGCCGGGCGCGGCCGGAGGGGTGGCTCCGGCGCGGCGGAAAGTGCGCAGGGCTCCAGAGCCGCAGCGGCGCCCCGCGATCGAGGTGGAGAACCTGGGCCGTGTGTACAAAACTCGAACGGGCGTGATCCGCCGCTCCACCAAGGAGGTGTTGGCGGTGGACGACATCTCGTTTGGGGTCCGGCCGGGCGAGCTGTTCGGCCTGCTCGGCCCGAACGGCGCCGGGAAGACTACCACCGTTAAGATGCTGACCACGCTGCTGATCCCCACGAGTGGAACGGCCCGGGTGGCGGGTTTCGACGTCGTCGAACAGCCACAGGAGATCCGCCAGCGGATCGGCTTTATCTTCGGCGGGGAGCGCGGCCTGTATTGGCGGCTCAGTGGTCACGACAATCTGCGTTATTTCGCCAGCCTGTATCACGTCGATCCGACGGTGGCAGACAAGCGCATTCCACACTTGTTGGATCTGGTCGGCCTTCAGGAGCGGGCCGACGAGAAGGTCGAAGGGTACTCGAGGGGCATGAAGCAGCGCTTGCACGTGGCCCGTACCCTTCTGCATGACCCGCAAATTCTGTTTCTGGACGAACCGACGATTGGACTGGACCCGGTCGGCGCGCGCCGGCTGCGGGGTGTGATCCGCGAGATGCAGGCGGAGAGGAAGACCATCCTGCTGACCACCCACTATATGTTCGAGGCGGACGCGCTCTGCGACCGGATCGGCGTGATCGATCACGGCAAGATCGTGGCGCTGGACACTCCCGAAGGGCTGAAAAAGCACGTGCGGGACCTCTCGGTGATCGAGGTGGAGGTGTTCGGCATCGCGCAGGGGACGATCGAACAACTGCGCGGTGAGCCCTTCGTGGACACCGTGGCGGTGGAGGATCGGGACCAGAGACAGTATCTGAAGGTGCACACGCCCCGGGGGTCGGAGGCGGTGTCCGATATCATCGATCTTTTGCGCGGCGTGCGCGTGGGCCGCGTCCAGGTCCGCGAACCGACCCTGGAGGACGCCTACGTCCGGCTGGTGGACGGCGGGGAAACCGGGGACCAAAGCCTGTGAGCCGCTTGCTGTCCTACGCCCGGGTCATCCGGCTGTCCGGCGAAATGGCGATGCGCCACGCGGCCACCGACGCCTTCGTCATCTTCGCCGTGTTCATCCAACCGTTGGTCATCGCGCTGCTGGGGCTGTTCATGCTGCAGGAGCGCGGCGGCGACTACGGCATGTTCGTGGTGGTCGGGAGCGGATTGACCGGATTGTGGAGCAGCCTGCTCTTCGTCAGCGGCAGCGCGATCACACACGAGCGCTGGACCGGCACGCTGGAAGGGCTGGTCGGGGTGCCCACCCCCATGTGGGTGGTCGTACTGGGCAAGAATTTGGCCCATGTCATCCAGTCAATGGGGTCGATGGCGTTGGCCTATGCATTGGCCTCGTTGATCTTCGGCTACCCGTTGGCGGTCGGCCAACCCGGTCTGTTTGCCGCCAGTTGCTTCTTCATCGTGCTCTCGTTTGTTTGCTTTGGACTGCTGCTCTCCCCGCTTTTCGTCGTCAACGCCGACGCACACAACTTCCGCAATGGGTTGGAGTTCCCGATCTACATCCTCTGTGGGTTCCTGTTCCCGATTGCACTGCTTCCCGGGTGGACGACTCCGTTGAGCTACATCCTGGCCCCCTACTGGGCGGCTCGCGCCCTGCATTCGACCGCCGCCGGGCAGGCCACGACGGCCAGCCTGATGACCGACTGGGGCGTGATGGTGTTGCTGGGAGCGATCTACATCTTGGTCTCGGCCTGGCTCTTCCGGGTGATGCTCGACAAAGCCCGCCGAGACGCGACGCT
>CAZFCJ010000263.1:0-2604 GCA_964517315.1 uncultured Anaerolineaceae bacterium
CTTCGGCCTTGTCCATCGAGAAGCGCTCTTCGACGAAGCGGGTGTCGTATGAGCCGGCCATGAAGCGGTGCGAGTCCATGATGTTCTGGTGGAATGGGATGTTGGTCACCACTCCCAGCACACGGTACTCCTCGAGGGCCCGGCGCATGCGCAAGATCGCCTCGCCGCGGGTCTCTCCCCAGCAGATCAGTTTGGAGATCAGGCTGTCGTAGTAGGGTGAGATCTCGGCCCCGGGAAACACCCCTGTGTCGACTCGGACGCCCGGTCCGGTGGGAACGATGGACAGCGTGATCCGGCCCGTCGAGGGCATGAAGTTCTGGTACGGATCCTCGGCGTTGATCCGGCACTCGATCGCCCAGCCGTTCAATTTGATGTCCTCCTGCGAGTAGCGCAGCTTGCGGCCGCGGGCGATGCGGAACTGCTCTTTTACGATGTCGACTCCGGTCACCAGCTCGGTAATCGGGTGCTCGACCTGTAATCGGGTGTTCATCTCGAGAAAGTAGTAGTTCCGGTCCTTGTCGACCAAAAACTCGATCGTGCCTGCGTTGTGGTAGTCGACGGCTTCGGCCGCGCGGCAAGCGACCCGTCCCATCTCCTCCCGCAGTCCCTCATCCATGGCCGGTGAGGGGGCCTCCTCGAGCAGCTTCTGGTGACGTCGCTGCAGAGAACACTCGCGCTCGGCGAGATGGATGACCGAACCGTGGTGATCGGCCAGGATCTGGAATTCAATATGCCGCGAGGTCTCGAGCAGCTTCTCGAGGTAGACGTTGCCGTCGCCGAATGCGGCCTCCGCTTCGCGGCGAGCGGATTTCAGCTTGGGCTTGAGCTCGTCCAGCTCCCGCACGATGCGCATCCCCTTTCCGCCGCCCCCGGCGGTGGCCTTCACCAGCAGTGGGAAGCCGATCTGGGGCGCCAGGGCCAACAGCTCGTCGTCGGGCAAATCGCCTTCGCCTTCCGTTCCCGGCACTACGGGCACCCCGGCGGCGGCGACCGTGGCCCGAGCCACCGCTTTGTCGCCCATGGCCGCGATGGCGCTGGGTTTTGGCCCGATGAAGGCCATGCCGGCGTCTTCGACCGCCAACGCAAAGTCCTCTCGCTCGGCCAGGAAACCGTAGCCCGGGTGGATGGCATTGGCCCCGCTTTCCCGAGCCAGGTCGATGATCCGGTCGATACGCAGATAAGAATCGCGAGCTGGCGGCGGACCGACGAGATAGGCCTCGTCGGCGTAGCGAACGTGAAGCGCCTGCCGGTCAGCCTCGGAGTAAATGGCGACCGTGGACAGCCCGAGCTCGCGACAAGCACGGATGATCCGTACTGCGATTTCACCCCGATTGGCGATCAACACCTTGTCGAACATGGGCTTTGCTCCCGGTGGTTACAGCGGTATGTTACCGTGTTTCTTGGGCGGATTGGCGTCCCGCTTGTTGCTCAACATTTCCAACGCGTTGATCAGCCGGGGGCGAGTGTGCCGCGGTTCGATCACGGCGTCCAGAAAGCCGCGCTGGGCGGCAATGTAGGGGTTGGCGAACTTCTCCCGGTACTCCTCGACCAATTCGGCCTTGCGGGCTTCAGGATCTTCGGCGTCGGCAAGTTCCTTGCGGAACACGATGCTGACCGCCCCTTCGGGGCCCATCACCGCCAGTTCGGCGGACGGCCAGGCCAGGTTGACGTCGCCGCGAATGTGTTTGGAGGACATCACGTCGTACGCGCCGCCGTAGGCCTTGCGGGTGACCACGGTGAGCTTGGGCACGGTCGCCTCGCAATATGCGTACAGCAGTTTTGCGCCGTGGCGGATGATCCCCCCGTGCTCCTGGTCGGTTCCCGGCATAAAGCCCGGCACGTCGACGAAGGTGACCAGCGGAACGTTGAACGAGTCGCACATGCGCACAAAGCGGGCGGCCTTGTCGGAGGCGTTGATGTCCAGCACCCCCGCCAACACGGCGGGTTGATTGGCCACGATGCCGACGCTGTGGCCGCCCAGGCGGGCGAAGCCGATCACGATGTTGGGCGCATAGCCCTCCTGAAGTTCGAAGAACACGCCGTCATCGACCACCATGCTGACGATCTCGCGGATGTCGTATGGTTTGCTGGGATCTTCCGGGACGATCGTGTCCAGTTCGGGCTCGGTGCGCAGCGTGTCGTCGCTGGTCGCTTCGTAGGGTGGGTCCTCCATGTTGTTCTGCGGCAAGTAAGAAAGCAGCACGCGGATCAAAGCCAGACAATCCGCTTCGCTTTCGGCGACGTAGTGGCACACGCCAGACGTGTTACCGTGGACCTCGGCGCCGCCCAGTTCTTCGAAGGTGACGTCCTCGTGGGTGACGGAGCGGACGACGTCGGGGCCGGTGACAAACATGTAGGAGGAGTTGCGCACCATGAAGATGAAATCGGTCAGGGCGGGAGAGTACACCGCGCCGCCGGCGCAGGGGCCCATAATGGCGCTGATCTGAGGCACGACTCCAGAGGCCAACGTGTTGCGCAGAAAAATGTCGGCGTATCCCCCCAGCGACACAACCCCCTCTTGGATGCGGGCGCCGCCTGAGTCGTTCAAGCCGATCACCGGCGCCCCGTTCTTGGTGGCCATGTCCAGGATCTTGCAAATCTTGG
>CAZFCJ010000264.1:0-2566 GCA_964517315.1 uncultured Anaerolineaceae bacterium
TGCCATCGACCAGGCCGCGGCGATGGGATTTGACGGCGTGGAGATCCTGCACATTCAAATGCAGCAGGAGTCCAACGGCTACCTGCAGCGGCTGAAGCGGCGGGCCTTTCGGCACGGGCTGGATCTGTGCGGGTTCTCCACCCATCAGGGCTTTGTTTCGCCAAAGGAGGCGGTTCGCCGCAAGAACGTCGAGCATACGTTGCATTGCATCGAGCTGGCTTATCGGCTGGGCATTCCCACCATGCGGGTCAACACCGGCCGATGGGGCACCATCAAAAGTTTCGACAAGCTCATGAAGAATCGCGGCGTCGAGCCGCGGCTGGAAGGCTACACCGACGAGGACGCCTTCGAGTGGGTCATCGGCAGCTTCGAGCAATGCTTGAAAAAGGCCGAGCAGTGCGGCGTGGTGCTCGGATTGGAGAACCACTGGGGGCTGGGCCGCACCGCCGACGGGGGCCTGCGGATCATCAAGGCCCTTGACTCGCCCTGGCTGCAGGCCACCTTGGACACCGGCAACTTTCTGGAGAACCCCTACAAGCAGATGGATCAGCTCGCCCCACAAGCGATCTTCGTGCAGGCCAAAACCTACTTCGGCGGCGGAACCTGGTACACGCTCGATCTGGATTACGATCGCATCGCCGGCATTCTGCAGAAGCACAATTACGGCGGCTACATCTCCCTGGAATTCGAGGGCAAGGAGGATTACCGGACGGCCGTTCCCAAGAGCCTGGAGTTGCTGCGTCGGGCGTTCGATTGAATGCCGATTCTCCTTTGGGGACCACGTGTTATCTCGCTGGATCGCCTCGTCGAGGATCGGGGCCGTGTTGCAGTGGCCGTAGTCCCCGATCCAGGTCCGGCTGTTCGTTTCGGTCGCGTTGGTGAGCTACACATAGAGATCGGGATAAATGTGACATCAACAGCATGCAGGCGCAGTCAAAAAGTTTTCGGGACATCGGGATCGGTCGATTTCGCCGAAGCAGATTTACGCATTTTTCCAAGCAGCGGAGGGGTGTCGGACCTCCGCGCGCACGGGACCATCTCGAAAGGTCGCTCATGCCGTGCAATGAGGGTAACCGTTCACAGCGTGGACAGCAGTGATGGTGTGGGGTGGTGGTGGAGGTGAGCGTCGATGGTTTCGGTGAGAAACTCGAAGAGATTGAGAGATTGCTGGCGACAGGTTTCGATGGCGGTGAGCATCGTCTCGACGAAGCGGCTGCCGCCGGCGCTTTGGGTTCCGAAGGAGAGTTTGCGCCAGATGACCGCGTGCCGTAGCGAGCGTTCGCTGGCGTTGTTGGTCGGCTCGACGCCCTCTTCATCGACGAAGGTCCACAACCAGTCGCGATGCTCGTAAAGCTCGTGACACATACCGACCAGATGCGGGTTGCCGCTGAAGGCACCGCGCAGCAGCAAGCGGTCGATCTGGCGGCGGATCGGTGCCATGAGACGCTGAAAGCCCCGCCGGGTGATCGTCCCGTCGCGGTATCGTCCCCAAAGTTCAAACAGTTCCCGGGTCGGCCGCATCAGGTCGTGGCCGAGGCGTTTGACCTGATTGTCAGGACTGTCGATGAGGGCTTGAAAATCACGCTTCAGATGAGCCCAGCACCATTGCAGCCGATGCTTGGGCGGACCCGGCGGCGGGTCGAGCCCCAGGTTCCAGTACATCTTGGCCCGGTCGCAGTGGATGATGCCGCTGAACTCCGCCGTCAGCAGGTCGCGCAGGACCGTGCCGGCCCGGGAACGACGCACGCCAAAGACGGTGAACGAATCGGCCACGAAGGTCCACAGCCAGGCTTTCTGCGAGGCCTCTTTCGTCGGTGTCTCGTCGATCCGGAGCCGGACTTGCCGGGGAAGCTGTCCGGCCGCTTCCCCGTAGGCGGGACCGAGAGCCGCCGTGGCGATCTGTTGATGCTTCACCGTCAGGCCCGTGCTGCACGGCTGGTTCAACAGCGCCGTCAGAAACTCCGCCGCCCGGCGTTTGCTCTGTCGGAAGTAGGCCATCAGCAAGGCGGTGAAGGCGATCAGCCGCGGCCCGGACTGCCCCCTCGGCACGCCGGGCGGAAGGTCCGCACAGGTGGTGACCCCGCAGCAGGGGCAACTCAGACGGTGTCGTTGGTATTCGTTCACCCAAGGTTGGATCTCGGGAATCTCCCAGACTTGATGCCGCAGCGGATTCGGATCCTCGCCGGTCAAGGTCCGGCCGCACCGCCGGCACTCCGAAGGCTTCAGGACCTCGACGTCCTGGCACTCGTCGGTCGGGATCAGCGGCCGCTCGTGTTTGGCGTGGCCCGGCTGACCGCCCCGTGTCCGCTTCGATCTCTTCTTGGTGTTCTTCGGCGGCTTGGCGTGGGGATGTTCGCTGCCCGGCGGCTTGGACGAGTTCCGCGGAGACTTGCCCAATCGCGCCTCCAGTTCGGCAATCCGACCCTCGTAGTGCTCAATAATGCCGCAAATCACTTCCCGCACTTCCGGAGAGAACCCCGCAAGCCTTTCGGGACTGATCGGCGGTCCGTCCTGAGAATGCGACATCCGCGTGGTGTCGCAAAAATCGCCGTCCCTGGAAAGATCA
>CAZFCJ010000265.1:0-2545 GCA_964517315.1 uncultured Anaerolineaceae bacterium
TGGTCTCTGCCATGTCGGAGTAGGCTTCAGCCAGTTCTTCCCATGCGTTGAATGCGATCGGTCGATCCTGCATCGACTTGCCCTTCTTTTGTGGCTCCTAACGCTCGGCATCAGCCGCGCCGCTTTGCGGCGTCGGCTGCATGCCGTTGTTATCCGGCTCGCCTGATCCAAGTACCAGAGTCCCTATCCTTCGCAATGGACACACAAAAACCTTTTCCGCTCGGCATGAGTTCAAAAATAGCCCTTATAGGTCAAGAACCCCCCGATCAGGATCCACACCGCGCCGGCGATCCTGGTTAGTAGGGGCTGATCCATCATCTTGTTGCTGATCCGTATGATGACGTGCGGAAATGCCAGTCGTCCTGCTCCGCTTATCAACATCGCCCAGCCGAACAGCGTAATGATCACTGGCCAGTCCGCGATCCAGACGTTATGCGTGTTCACGATGGCCAAGCCCCCGGTCATCACTGCTACACCGGTGAACCAAATGAGCGGGCGCTGCTCCAGGAATTCGGCCGCTATCTTCTGCAAATCTTTCGGAAAGGCCAGCATTGGGAAGGCCAATGCCGCCAATACGGGGCCGAGCAGTTTCGCAAGCCAGATCGACATCTCCATAGGTACCTCGTTTCGCCCGGATAACGTTGGCGAGCTCAGCGGCCCGCCCCGCGACCTCCAATCATTATGACCAAACTGCCTGGAAATGCGAGTCGAGTTAACGGCCGCCGCCCGCGGGGTCCGCTGTCGGAGATCCCGCGTCCTTAGCGGGGCAGCGAGTTGTCAGGCTTCCCCTCTTTCCGCTTCAAGCTCTTCTTGGCAAATCACCCCCCACGAGCGCAGCGAGTGGTCGGTTGCATGCTCGTGCTATGCAGGGCCGGACGGACTCATGCTTCAGGGTCATAGCAGACAAGCTCGACCTGGTTGCCGTCGGGATCCTCGACATAGAGCGACCGCCAGTGCACCCACTCGTGCGTTGCCGTCCCCACAGAAACGCCGAGCCTCTCGATCCGGTGCTTTTCGGCTTCGTAATCCTCAAGGGCGATAGTGAAGGCAATATGGTCGATCGTCGTCCGCGCCTTCTCCACAGGGACGTTTCGATCGAACAGTGCAAGGATTGCTGTGTGACCTGCATAGCCCTCGGCAATCCGGAAAAAGGCAGCGTGATCGAAGCGCTTCATCAGCTCGAGGCCGATTACCTTCTGGTAGAAGGTTTGGCTTTTGTCAAGATCGTTGACCCGCAATGCGACCTCCCCAAGGGCTCTCACCGCTGTCGTCATCGTCGCCTCCCCTCCCGTTTCGCGGGGCAGTCTGCATCATGCTGGTGAGTTTTGCAAAGCAAACAACAAAGAACGCTGCACTCTAGCTCCGTAGGGCCAGCGTAGCTGGGTAACGCCCTACCCCGCTACCTCCACCCAATTTGACCATTCTGGCTGGAAAACGCCAATCAAGTTAACAGCCAGGCGCGCGCGGTCCGCTGCGGTGAGTTGTTAGGCGGCGAGTAGTTGCAAGAACGCGTGCCCTAAAGGTCGATTCCGTCAATAAAGACAGGCTGCTCGCCAAATTGAACGACAGGATCAAGTGACTTTGTGTAGACATGAACCGTCGTGTCGATTGTGGTGAAGCGACGGGTGCTCTCCAGTAAGGGATGGTCGCGCTCGGAAACAACGTAGATCTGCTGGATGCCTTTATCGACTGCAAGGTTGTTGACGTATCGAACAAGGGGCGTGAGGTCAGCCGGATCTTTAAAGCCTATCCGAGTTAACATCATCTGCCTCAAGACATCCCCCGGTCCAGGGAAAATCGGCAAGACCCGAGCGGTCACGAGTAACCAACCGATCAACTTCAATCTAAGGTTTAGCGCCTGTACAGTGATTTCCATTACCTGGCTCCAATCCCAGAAACCAAGGCAGGCTAGCAGTTGCCCTGGATGTTCCAGAACAACCAGACTCTCGGCGGAAAAGGCGGGGGTCCGAGCGATGAAGGCGGCCAGTGATTCAGCCGAACTAGGTTCATAGAACTGGTAACCGGCCCACGTTTCATTCAATAATTCCGCAACCGGCCCAAGGTCGCGGGATGTGGCTGGTCTGATCCTTCCCCGGGAGGGGATTTCCATCTTCCTTTTCACTGCAAGGCCAGGCAGGAGCACGGTCCGCTTGAGATCGTAGCCCTGGCTCTCAATGTACCGCATGGATGGGACGTTGCCCTCCAGGATGAGTGTGTAGATGAGGCCCACCTCGTGACTGGCAAGGTAATCTTCCCGTTCCCGCAATAGCTGAGTGGCAATGCCTTTTCGCCGGTGCTCTGGAGCCACAAAGGCCTGGAAGAGATATCCGACAAGTGTGCGTTTATCATCAACCATCCCGGCTTTGACAGCACACGCACCTGAGCCAACGATTTGATCATCTTCGCACGCGACGAAGACCTTAGATTGTTCGTACGCCTTCGCCCGTGCGAAAAAATCAGGCTTGTTCACAGTCGAGACGATCAGTGACGTCCCCTGTGGGCATCTCGCTTGCAGAGCCTGAAGCTCTTGGTTGTCCCTGGAGCG
>CAZFCJ010000266.1:0-2528 GCA_964517315.1 uncultured Anaerolineaceae bacterium
CGCTGGAGCAGATACGACTGACCGAGCGAATCGCTGTTGCGACCTCGACACGCGTCCGTGACACATGCTGGAGCACTTTTTGGACGTTCGGCTATGGCGTGATGTCGAGTAGAAGAGGGGTGGTACCGCAACATCATGAAGCCGAAGCGACACCTGTCAAACCGCTGACCATACCCTTCCCACGGTCTTCTGCAGAAGCTTCCCCGCGACCTCTGCGGACAGTAAGCCTGGGCCCTCACCATCCGTCCTTCGGAACTGTTTGAAAGGTAGTTGTGTAATTATCTATAGTTGCCGCTGGCGTCATATATATGTATTTACACAACTATATACAACATGAATTTCCGAGAAGCCGCAGAGAAGATTCCGCAACTCCTCTCCCAGCACCTCCAGCTCGAGGTGCGCCACATGCGGGAGGAATCAGCGGCCGAGAGAGGAGAATCCGTCCCGGGAGCCGATCTGGTCGTGGCACTCGACGGCCTGGAATTCGATGTCCAGTACAAGCACCGCGCCCGGACCGAACAGGTGGGACAGGCGATCCGTGCGATTCAGAAGCGGAGGGGAGTGGACCCCGACCACGACTCGATTCCAATCCTCGTCGTCCCCTACATGGGGGAGGTCGGTAGGAAGCTTTGCGAGGACGCTGGGGTTGCCTGGATGGACCTCTCGGGGAACGCCTGGATTCATTCGGGAAAGATCCGCATCTCCGTGCTGGGCCGGGAGAACAAATTCAAGCGCAGAGGGCGGCCGGCGAATCTCTTCGCTCCGAAGAGCGCCCGCATCGTGCGAATTCTTCTCGTCGATCACGGTCGTAGCTTCTTCCAGCAGGAGCTGGCGGACCTGGCCGACGTGGATCCCGGACACGTCAGTCGCGTGGCGCGCCGCCTGGAGGACGCGGGCCTGGTCGAGCGGGACCGGAGTCGGCGCCTGTTCGCTCGAGATCCGAACCTGCTGCTGGATGCGTGGGCGGACGAATACGACCCGGACGAGCACAGGGCGGTGAAGGGCCATCTCGCCGTCCGGAAGCCGGAGGACGCGTTGGACCGCTTGAGGCAGGTGCTCCAACAGTCGGGCATCGAGTTCGCCCTCACCGGATTGCCAGCCGCCTGGATTTATGTCCGCCACGCCGGATATCGTCTCATCACCCTGTTTGTGGAGGCGTGGCCGGACACCTCGGCGCTGGAGCAGGTCGGTTGGCGAGATCAGGAGGAGGGTGGAAACGTATGGCTCCTGCGGCCGAACGACATCGGGGTCTTCTACGGAGCCGTCGAAGGGGAGGGCTACCGATGTGTGAGTGCGGTTCAGACGTATCTGGACCTACGTCACTTGCCGGAGCGGGCCCCCGAAGCGGCTGAGGTGGTCAGGGAGAAGTGCCTGTCCTGGGACGAGGACGGCAGTTGATGGCGCCCCAGAGACCACGGACAGTGACGGGCTACAGACCCGAATGGCTCGAATGGGCACGCTCGCTGTGTCTCGAGTTAACGACGGTGGTGGGCGGTTTTCTGCAGAAGGACGTCACCGTTGTAGGAGGCCTCGTACCTCCACTCTTGATTCCCGTGGAATCGCTGGGTGCGGGAATCGAGCCGCATCCGGGAACCATGGATGTGGACGTTGCCTTGAGTCTCGCGCTGCTGAAGGAGTCGAAATATAGCGTCCTTTCCGAGCGCCTTCGTCACGCTGGCTTCCGCCCCGGCACCACGGACGATGGAAACGTAACTCGCCAGTCTTGGGTGATCGAAGTCGGCGATGGAGAGGAGATGGAGCTCGAGTTCCTGATCGGTCCTGCAACGGAAGAGGCAGAGCCCTCGACCCTCCAGAGCCTGGAAGGAGACTTTGCCGCGTGGATCATGCCGGGCATGCAGCTCTGCTTCGAAGATCGGGAGCGAGTACGCTTGTCCGGCAGGACTCTCAGCGGAGAACGGGTCGAACGACGAGATCTATGGGTTGCCGGCCCAGGCGCCTTCGTGGTCCTGAAGGCGCTGGCCTTGAGAGAGCGAGGGTACAATAAGGACGCCTACGACCTCTACTACGTGGTCCGGCATTACGGGCAAGACATCGCAGATGTAGCGGAGCGGTTGGTTCCGCTGTTGTTCGACCCGGCAGCCGAGCGTGCACTCGAGGTCCTCCGAACCGATTTCGAGACCATCGAGTCCGTGGGCCCGATGAGAGCGGCCGCATTTCTCGGACGAGAGGACGATGCAGACCTGCGGGCGGATGTTCGCGGCTTCGTTCTGGACCTGGTCGTAGAGTGTGAGAGGTCTTCTTAGCCGGCTCCTCCCCGCTTGCCCCCAACCCACCCCCACATCCAGTTTCTCTCCTTTGCCCGGACCCCGAGCACCCCCGTGTCCACCATCGCCCACCGCCCCCGGAGACCCCCATGCCACGCCGCGCATCTCTCCCGCCCACGTTCTTCCTCCTGCCCGCCATCCTCCTTCTCCTCGCCCTCCCCACCCCCCCCCCCCCCCCCCCCCCCCCCCCACCCCACCCCCCCCCCCCCCCCCCCCGGGGAAAAAACCCCCGCCACCACCCCC
>CAZFCJ010000267.1:0-2522 GCA_964517315.1 uncultured Anaerolineaceae bacterium
ATGGTCCTGGACCAATTTGACGATTTCATCATCATCGTCCTTATCGTCGCGGCCCTGATCTCCGCGCTCCTGGGAGATTACGTGGAGGCGGGGGCCATCATGGCCATTGTGCTGCTCAATGCCCTGTTGGGAGTCATCCAGGAACGGCGCGCCGAAGAAGCGCTAGCCGCGCTGCGAAAGATGGCCGCGCCGGAGGCGCGCGTGATGCGCGACGGACACCGGGAGACCGTTCCGGCACGCGAGCTGGTTCCGGGGGACGTGGTCATGCTCGAGGCCGGCAACTACGTGCCGGCCGATCTGCGCCTCGCCGATTCCCACAACTTGAGAATCGAGGAGGCTGCACTGACGGGGGAGTCGCTCGCGGTCAGCAAGGAGGCTCAGGCGGTGCAGGAGCCGGACGCTTCCCTCGGCGATCGGGTCAACATGGCTTTCTCAGGCACTTTGGTCTCCTACGGACGCGGGGTCGGTCTCATCGTAGCCAGCGGCATGAACACCGAGATCGGCCGCATTGCCACCATGCTGCAGAGCGTCGAAACCGAGGAGACCCCCCTGCAGAAGCGTTTGGATCAGCTGGGCAAGGTGCTCGGATATGCGGCCCTCGGTGTGTGTGGCCTTGTGTTCGCCGTGGGCTGGCTGCGCGGCTTCGAGCCCTTGGAGATGTTCCTCATCGCCGTCAGTCTGGCCGTGGCCGCGGTGCCGGAGGGGTTGCCGGCGGTCGTTACGATCACTTTGGCGCTCGGCATGCGTGAGATGGTCGAGCGCAACGCGCTGATCCGCCGCTTGTCGTCGGTCGAGTCATTGGGCTCGACGACGGTCATCTGCTCGGACAAGACGGGCACCTTGACCCAGAACCAGATGACGGTGCGCAGGATTTGGGTGGACGGCACGGACCTGGAAGTCACCGGCCCGGGCACGAAGCCGGAAGGCAGCTTCGCCCGCGATGGGCGGGACGTGGACCTCAGCGATTATCCGGCCATGACCACCGCGCTGTGGGTCGCCGCGCTGGACAACGACGCCGTCATTGAGCGGGAAGGCGAGAACGGGGATTATCGGCTCGTCGGAGATCCCACCGAAGTTGCGCTCGTGGTGGCGGCGGCCAAGGCCGGTGCATGGCAGGATGAGCTTGAGTCCTCTTATCCAAGGATCGATGAGATCCCGTTCGATTCGGGTCGCAAACGCATGACCACCATCCACAAGATCCGCGGCCCGCAGGCCGAGGATCCCAGCCCTTTCTACGACGACTCCCATACCGAGTGGGAGGTGGCCGCCACGAAAGGCGCCCCCGACGTCGTCCTGGACTTGTGCACCCACTATCAGACCTTGGCCGACGATCGGAAGCCGCTGACGGAAGAGGTGCGGGAGCGCGTGCGTCAGGCCAATCAGGAAATGGCCCGGCAAGCGCTTCGGGTGTTGGCGGTCGCCTACCGGCTCGAGCAGGACGTCCCCGACGAGGCCGACGCGGACCAGATCGAGCGCGACCTGATCTTCGTCGGTTTGATCGGTATGATCGACCCGCCGCGCGAGGAGGTGAAACAGGCCATCGAGAACGCCCGGCGGGCCGGGGTGCGCACGGTCATGATCACGGGCGATTACCCGGATACCGCCCGCGCCATCGCCGAGCAAATCGGCCTGCTGGAGCGCGGGCATCAGGTGGTGACGGGCAAAGACCTGGAGAACATGGACGATGAGACCCTGCGCCGCCGGGTCAAGGAGATCGACGTATATGCGCGGGTGTCGCCCGAGCACAAGGTGCGCATCGTGGATGCGCTCAAGGACAACGGCGAGATCGTGGCCATGACCGGCGACGGGGTTAACGACGCGCCGGCGCTGAAGCGATCGGACATCGGCGTGGCCATGGGGATCACCGGCACGGACGTGGCCAAGGAAACCGCCGACATGGTGCTGACGGATGACAACTATGTCAGCATCGTGTCGGCCATCGAGCAGGGACGGATCATTTATTCAAACATCCGCAAGTTCGTCTATTACCTCCTTTCGTGTAACATGGCGGAGATTTCCGTCATCTTTATGGCCGTGCTGGGCGGGTTGGCTTCGCCGCTGACCGCGATCCAGCTGCTGTGGCTCAACCTGGTCACCGACGGCGCCCCGGCGCTTGCGCTGGGACTGGAGAAGGGAGACCCGGACATCATGGATCAGCCGCCACGGCCGTCCGATGAGCCGATCATTAACCGGCTGATGCGCCGCGGGATCTCGATCCAGACCGTGGCCATCGCCGCCGCCACGCTCACGGCTTACATCCTCGGGCTCAACCTCTTCCCCGACCAGCTGATAGCCTCGCAGACGATGGCCTTTGCCACGCTGTCCTTCTCGGAGCTGTTACGGGCGTTTACGGCCCGGTCGGAGCGCTACCCGCTGCGGAGGCTCGGGCTGTTTTCCAACCGGTACATGTTCTACGCCGTGGCCTCCTCAGCCGTGCTGCTGCTGGCGGTGATCTACGTTCCGTTCCTGCAGCCGGTCTTCGATACCTATCCGCTGACCTGGGATCACTGGCAGTTCATCCT
>CAZFCJ010000268.1:0-2521 GCA_964517315.1 uncultured Anaerolineaceae bacterium
GCGCGCTGGTGGCCGGGGCCAAGTACCGCTGCGAGTTCGATGAGCGGCTGCAGGCCGTTCTCAGCGAAGTCACCGAAGCGGCGGGTGAGATCCTGCTCTTCGTGGACGAGATGCACACCGTCGTCGGCGCCGGCAAGGCCGAAGGCGCCATGGACGCGGGCAACATGCTCAAACCGATGCTGGCCCGAGGTGAGCTGCACATGATCGGCGCGACGACGCTCGACGAATACCGCAAGCACATCGAAAAGGACGCCGCGCTCGAACGGCGCTTCCAGCCCGTGTTCATCCAGGAACCCGGCGTTGAGGACACGATCAGCATCCTGAGAGGGTTGAAAGAGCGCTACGAGGTCCATCACGGCGTGCGGATCCAGGACGGCGCAGCGATCGCCGCCGCCACCCTCTCCGAGCGCTACATCGCGGACCGCTTTCTGCCGGACAAGGCCATTGATCTGATCGACGAAGCCGCCGCGCGGCTGCGCACAGAGATCGACTCCAAACCGCAGGCGCTCGACGAGGTCGACCGACAGATCATGCAGCTGGAAATTGAGCGCGAAGCCCTCAAGAAGGAGTCCGACCAGGCCTCGCGCGAACGTCTCGAACGGATTGAATCCGAGCTAGCCGACCTGCGTGAGGAGTCGACCCAGCTCCACGCCCGTTGGAACGCGCAGAAGGAGGCCATCCTCGAGCTGCGCAACATCAAGGAACAGATCGAGCAGACGCGCCATGAGATCGAACGCGCTGAACGCAACGCCGACCTGGAGCGGGCGGCCCGGCTGCGCTATGGAGATCTGCGCGACCTCGAGGACCGCCTGCAAGAGCAGGAGCAGCGCCTGAGCGAGCTTCAATCTCAGGGCGCACTCTTGAAAGAAGAAGTCGGCGCCGAGGATGTGGCCCACGTGGTCTCACGCTGGACGGGCATCCCGGTGACCAAGCTGCTCGAGGGTGAGATGGAGAAGCTCCTGCACATGGAAAAGCGCATCCACCAGCGGGTGGTCGGTCAGCACCAGGCGGTAAGGGCGGTGTCCAACGCGGTGCGCCGGGCCCGTTCTGGACTTCAGGATCCAAACCGGCCCACCGGAACGTTCATCTTCATGGGGCCGACCGGCGTCGGCAAGACCGAGACGGCCCGGGCGCTGGCCGAATTCCTCTTCGACGACGAAGAGGCTTTGATCCGCATCGATATGGGCGAGTACCAGGAAAAACACACCGTCTCGCGCCTAATCGGCGCGCCGCCAGGGTACGTCGGCTTTGAGGAGGGGGGACAGCTCACCGAGACGGTCCGACGCCGACCCTACAGCGTCATCCTGCTGGACGAGATCGAGAAAGCCCACTCCGAGATCTTCAATGTGCTGCTCCAGCTGCTCGACGACGGACGTCTGACGGACGGCCAGGGGCGCACGGTCGACTTCCGCAACACGGTGGTGATCATGACCAGCAACCTGGGCACCGAGCTGTGGAACGATCCCGAGAAGGCCGAGGAGGTTTCCGAAGAGGAAGCGCGCGCCTTGCTCACTCAGCACTTCCGGCCCGAGTTCCTCAATCGGATCGATGAAATTGTGGTGTTCCATCGGCTCGGCCGGGACCATTTGGCCCAGATCGTGGACCTCCAGCTCGAGCGGATGGAGGAGCGACTGACCGAACAAGGCTACCAGTTCGAGGTCACCGACGAGGCGCGGGCCTACCTGGCCGAGGTCGGCTACGACCCCGTATACGGCGCCCGACCGCTCAAGCGGGCGATCCAGCGCGAGCTTCAGGATCCGCTCGCACTGCGCGTGATTGCCGGCGATTTTCATCCCGGCGACACCGTCATCGTCGAGCGCGGCGACGACGGCCTGACCTTCGAGGCGAAGCCCAGCACCGAACCCTTGCCCGAGACGGCCTGAGCGGCGACCGAGGGCCGACGTCTTACGACCTTCCAGCTGCCACGCTCGACCCCAGAGCACTGGGCCATCGGCGATGGAGCGAACCTCTAAATCGATCTTGCGCCCGAGGGGAGTTCTCTTCCCAGGAATGACTCGCCCTTCTGCGGTTCTCTTGGACCATCTAAGCCCCCGGACCCAAAAGCCGATGGCCTGCGCCACCCTTGACGTAAGACGTTCCTAGAATATAATTTAGGCATAACTAACTTCATCAAGGTGGATCACCATGAACAATGAGCTCGGTTTCCGTTTGCTGACCGTGCTGGCCTACGCCACGGTTTTTGTCGGCGTGGCCGCCTACCGCCGCAGAGCCCAGGCCGGTGAAAGCTACGATTTGCGCCATGAGGGAGTTGCGGTCGCCGTTGCGCTCCGACTGGGGGGCGTGATCATTTGGCTCTACCCGCCCGTGTACGCCCTTTTCCCCCGTGTCGTCGCTTGGGCCCAGTCCCCACTTCCGCCGCTCGCCCGATGGGCTGCAGGCGTCATCGCACTCCTGGTCGTGCCGCCGTTCGTGTTTTGGGCGCAGCGCCATCTCGGGCGTAATGTCACTCCCACCGTGACCACCAAGCGCCACCACAAGCTGGTCACGACGGGCCCCTACC
>CAZFCJ010000269.1:0-2500 GCA_964517315.1 uncultured Anaerolineaceae bacterium
CTGAGACGAGCCATGATTCCAGTTTGAATTCCGAGCTCTCTTCGTCCATTGTTCAATCACTCCCAAGCATGAATCTGGTTTGCGGTTGAAGTGCGGTGGCTAACGCTTTGAGCTCCGAAGTCCAGCGTTCTGTGCTGGGCGACTCCCGCGTTCTCAGCGGAGAGCGGCCGGGGATTTCAACGCCGGCTGCTTCGCCCGGTTGCCCACCATACACCTCCATGTGTCAACTTGCCAGCGAACAGTGCAGCGTTCTTTGCTGGGTCCCGGTCGTTCACAAATATTCAGCGCGGCCACGGAATGATGAAGCTAGTTCGCTTCTCGTATTCGAGCCACTTTGCGCCGAATTCTTCACGCAGTTCTTCTTCCTCCAACCTGGCGCGATACAGCGTCAAGGGTACGACGAGGGCGATCGTGGCCAGTACTCCCCACCCGCTCTTCATTACGCCAGCCAGACCTAGAAAGACAAGCAAAGCACCTAGATAGTAGGGATGCCGCACGAGCCGGTATGGACCCTCAGTCCGAAGGTTATTGTCCAGAGGCTTCACATTATCCAAGCCACCCCCGGCAGGTGTGTGCCCCCTGCACCAAAGCAGGATGGCGACTCCGAGACCGAGGATGAGAAAGGGGAGTACCATCAGCAGCCCTGTTACGGGGAAGAGAGTGTCTCTGGTTAGGATGATGAGAGGAAGGTTAAGGATTGCGACGAGTTGGGTAAGCAGAACAGAAATATTACGGTCCATGGCCACGTCTCGCTACCCGAGGCCGCCTAACGTTGGTGAGCTCGGCGGCCCGCCTTTCTCCCTCCACCGATTATGACCATTCTGCCCGGAATTGCGAGTCGACTTAACTGCCGCCGCTCGCAGGGTCCGCTGTCGGAGATCCCGCGTCCTTAGCGGGGCAGCGAGTTGTAAGAGCGCTCGAAATGTTTGCTTGCACGGTGGCCGTATTTGACGGCGCATGAGCTCTTTGATAACTTAACTACACTCTCATCAAACTCCTGCATGCCTCACCAATCAGCACTCCACCAAGGCTATCACCGGCGCACGACACGAAGGGCATCACCTTGTTCGCAAGTGTTGGGGAAAGCGGCCTGTATTGGAGCACCAAGATCACTTGAGGCGGACTCCGAGTATTCGCAAAAGAAGAGACAGATGCCCGACACGATCATGCAACTCAATTTCAAATACGACGTATCCGCCGATGATTACACCGAGGCCGTTGCGCCGCTGCCAAAGCGGATTGGCGCCGTGTCCGGATTGCGCTGGAAGATCTGGATGATCAACCGTGACGAAGGGAAGCCGGCGGGATCTATATGTTCGAGGACGCCGAGCACCTAGACTCCTTCTTGGAAATCGATCTGGCCTTCAAAATCACGAACCACCCTGCCATGCGCGACTTCACCGTCAAGACTTTTGAGGTAATGGAGGAACAGACCGCCGTCACCCGTGTGTCGAGCCCGGTGGCATAGGCATGTCAACGGAACAAGCCCGGTCGGAAGTGACCGTCAGCAGGGAACAGTCAGTGAGAACGCCGAGGAGCTACGAGAAGCACGCGTGGATCCTCCTATTCGTCGACGGATTCGTCTTTTTTCTCGCGGACTTGTGGCAGTTGATCCAGGGGCCGGTAGACCCGACACCGGCCTTCTCAGCGTCGGCGCTCCTATTCCGGGCACACCTCTTCTACGCTTTTGGAATCGCCGTCGTCGTCATGACGCTTGCCGCCATCCCGTTCCGCCGGCGGGAGCGGTGGGCGTGGGGGTTGATCTGGGTCGCTCCGGTGGTTTGGCTCATCGAAGCCGTCCTAAACTTCCAGGCAGACGGGATCCTCTGGCCGATATTACTCTTCGCTGTCGGCGTCGCGCTCCTGGGACTACTTCTCCCTTATCGGATGTTCTTCAGCCCCGAAGCCACCGAGTAGCCCCTCAGCCTCGAAAGCTATAAGCGAATCTCAAACTGATTTTCCTTTCGAGTTCATGCGTTCATGACGTCTTGGATCGACCAGGTAACACTGGTCCAAAGCTTGCCCAAGAACCTTCATAACTCAAGTGGAACCCCGACTTCCAAAACAATTCGGGACCTGAGAATTTCTCAATCTGCGACTGCTTCGAACCGCCCCACGATAGACGCAGATGGTGTATGACACCATCCCAGACCCCTACTGATCAACTGCGACGCAACGCCTGGAGACTTCCGAGCCGCCATCCAGTCGGAGGACAAGGCCGAGGCCATCGACCTCGCCCAGAACCACATGCAAGAAGTCCAGAACCTGGGCTTCTCGGAAGACGAACTGCGGGAGAACTATCACGAGGTCGTCTAGAGCGCTCGGAGTTCTCTTCGCAATACATAGCCGCGCCTGTACTCGCCATGAGCGCCGTCTCCCGCCGCGCGGATGAGACCGATCTTTCTTTTTGCAATTTGAAGTCAGAAACCAAAGAGTGGCCAGTCGAGCGCCCTAACGGCTTTGGGGTGCGAAGTCCCGCGTTCTTTGCTGGGCGAAGTCC
>CAZFCJ010000270.1:0-2500 GCA_964517315.1 uncultured Anaerolineaceae bacterium
ACTTCGGCCTTGTTGGCGACGGCCTGTTTCGTTGCCGCGCGTTCTTCAAGGACACCTGTTGTGACGCCCACAGCGATTCCGTAGAGAATCGCGACCAGACCGAACATCGGGATATTCACCCATGCGCCGGCCCCTAATTCGAAAAGCTCGCGGCGGGTCTCATCGCCCACGAGCAGGAGGCTCATTGCTCCGGCCGCCGGCAGAATCGCAGCAGTGATAATCGAATTGAGCCGCATTCCTCTCCTCGCCAGATTGGCAAGGATGCCGACGAGTCCTCCGAACATTGCCCCGATGCCAATCAGGATGAACATTGTTCCCTCCAGTGTGAAATCGGGAGTCCGAATTGGGTCCAGGATCGCAACTGCTCGCATCGCTACACGCAGGCCGACGCCAAGTACCAGGATGCCGGATACGATGCCACCGATCGCTCCGAACAATACGCTGCGCCAGAACTCTGGAACCAGCCACCAACCAAGACCCACACCGATCAGCAAAAGCAGTTCTCCGGCAAGCGGTACCAGCGATGTCATCGACAGCACAGCTCCGGCGACGATCCCGACGAGTACGGCGCTCTGAACACTCGCCGAAACTGTTCTCCTATCCAGCCTGCTCATGAGAGATCCGCGCAAGCGACCTTCTCGCCGGTTGGCGCGTGGATGACGACCGACACAGCCCCGGCGCCTGCCGTGGCCGACACCATGGCTTTCCCGTGAGCGTTCCCCGCCGCATTTGCGGTGAAGGGTCCGGGCCAGATCTCGTATCCATTCAGATCCCCACCCGGAACTGGAGCGTCAAACCGATAGTGGCCACCGGCGTTACCGTCGTCACACGCCTGGTTGTGGACGTGGGAGCCATAAGTGTCACCAGGGGCCAGGCCCGACACATTGACCTCGACGATCGTCTTGCCGTCGGCCGTCCTAACCATGGTGGCCTTCCCCTCGATCTCATAACCCAGAGTGGGCCCATCGGCGAAAGTGTCGAACGACCCCCTTGTCACATTGGCTCCGCCGGCAGCCGCAGTCGACGCCATCAGCACTACCGTCAGTCCTACAGCCATCGCCAGTATCCTTCTGCCTGCTCTCATCTGTTGCCTCCTCGCAACGGTTTCAATGAACAGACGAAGAACGAGACGCCTTGGGTGACACCTTGCCGAGATTGGATTGGCTCAAGGCTGCTCAAAGGTATAGCTCAGTCGACCACGCAGACGATCTTCCCATCGCAGAATGACGAGGTCCCCCACCTCTCATCGATACCGAGCGAGAACCATGTTTGCGAGTCAAATGACAGCACCTCGCATCCTGCGAGGTGCTTTAGCGCTCAATCCTGTGGTGCTCCTGTGGCGCGGCGCATGGCGGGACCGTGGCAGACAACGAACTTTCGAGTTCACCGAAATCGCCCTGACGACCAGGGTGTTTGGTGGAGCTGAGGGGATTTGAACCCGCGGCCCCTCGTTGCGATAGATGCGGTCAGATCTCCGTGACCAGGGGAGACGACCCGAATTCAGAGTCCTGTGGAGCGGCTGTGGGACCAGACACGTGAGACAGCGTGAGACTTTGACATACAGCGTGACAGCTCCCGCTTTTCACCGGCATTGTTCACCGGCATCACGAATGCGCTCGTTGTGGATCCGCGATGGATTGAAGCCGGTTATGGGGAGCATTGTCAGCCTCTAGTTCTGAGGCGATCGCGTAAGGTTTGTGGCCACTGTTGGGCTTCTCCTGAGAGGAGTGTTGGGGATGGCGCTTCATACTTCGTTCACTGAGCTGGTCGGGTGTGAAGCGCCCATTCAGCTGTCACCAATGCCCTTAGTGGGTACGCCCGAATTGATCGGTGCTGTCAACAACGGAGGCGGGATGGGAGCTTTAGGTACGGGTCCGCTGCCTCCTGAGGCCACTGTTGTTCTACTGGATCAGGTACACGCTCATACTCAGCGGCCGTTCTCGGTGAACATCCTGCTTCCTTTCCTGGATCTCGAGAATGTCGAGCTTGCTGCCAAGAACGCCACGGTGGTGGACTTCTATCACGGTCCCGTCGATGCCAGGTTGATCGACATCGTCCATGGGCACGGCACGCTGGCAGGTTGGCAGGTCGGGTCCCTGGCCGATGCCGAGGCGGCGGCTCAGGCCGGGTGTGACCTGCTCATAGTCCGCGGGGTGGAGGGGGGTGGCCGGATGTATGGGACCGAGTCGCTCTGGCCCCTCTTGGTGGAAGTGGTCGAGTCGGTTGACGTGCCGGTTCTCGCGGCTGGTGGTATCGGCGACTCACGGGGTGTGGCGGCGGCCCTGGCTGCAGGCGCCGCTGGCGTTCGAATGGGAACGCGTTTCCTTGCTGCCAGCGAGTCTGGTGTCCATCCCCTCTACCGTGAGGCGCTTATTGCAGCTTCGGCGGTCGATTCTGTCTTGACGGATGAATTCCGCAGCGACTGGCCGGATGAGCTTTCGTCGTCTCGGGTGCTCCGGTCGAGCCTCCAGGCAGCGCACGACTTCGACGGCGATGTGGT
>CAZFCJ010000271.1:0-2489 GCA_964517315.1 uncultured Anaerolineaceae bacterium
CGCTCCAGCTGCTCCCGGCCAGGCGAATCGAAGATATCGTCCTCCAGTTGGTCCAGCTCCAGGTCCAGCCCCTCGACGATGGGCATCATGTCGG
This sequence comes from uncultured Anaerolineaceae bacterium, assembly GCA_964517315.1. Classification (GTDB taxonomy): domain Bacteria; phylum Chloroflexota; class Anaerolineae; order Anaerolineales; family E44-bin32; genus DASWJQ01. The sequence continues at coordinate 95 of CAZFCJ010000271.1, forward strand.
CCATCAGCCCGTCCGCCAGATGGTAGAGCAGGTAAGCGGGCCCGCGCGCCGTAAGGCGCTCGTCCCTGGCCGCCGCCTGCCACAGCCGCGTCACAGACGCCAGCGGGTGTGCGTGGTGGGTCAGCATATAGCTCGAACCGAGGAACACGTCCAACTCGTGGTTGATCAGCTCCAGCGACCCGCCGTGGCCCAGTTCGAACGCATGCAGGTTGAGATAGGTATAGTCGCCCCAATCGTCGAGCCGCGGCAGATGAGTTTCGAGCAGGGCGTCATCGACCGCCAGCCGGTGGAAGTGGAACACGTTCAACAGAATTCGACGCGCCTCGCCGGCGTCGGCGCCTTCGAAGTCGAGCCAGATCAGCGCAGCGTCCCTGACCACCGCCGTCAGCTGCGACAGCGGATAATCAAGCTCGAGCGCACCATCCGGCGTTCGCACCAGGAGCCGGATCATGGACCTGCCTTTCCCTTCCCGATTTTAATTGAGATACCAGCCCAACCACCGTCGTTCGAGAGCCGCCGGCGGCCCGCCAGCCCCTCCAATTCCGCGATGCGAGCCCTTTTCTTCGGATGCTGATCGGACGGCGCCTCAAAGATCTGGGCCGCATTCTCGAGAAATTGAGCTGACCACCTCGGCAGCAGCCGCGGGCGGATCCCGTAGTTGCGGCTGGACTGGCCACCGGTTTTCACCCCGGTCAGCACTTCCAACACGACTCTAGCCTTGAATTCTGGACTGAACTTGCGGCGCCGTTTGGGCATGATCGTCCTCCTCATTTGGACATCATACGTTCTCATGGCCGACTTTCCAAGATTCGGGGAGCACTACAACAGCCACCCTCCCTTCTGCTCCTATCCAATCCGAGAAACGCCGTATAGGCACGCGTTGGTACCATTCGCGGGCACCTGCGTTAGCCCATGGTTGATATGCAACGTCGGACGTGTCCCTATTGACCGCCTACTGGAGGGTGGTGGTCTGCCCTCCCTGGCACATTATGCGATAATCAGAGCACACGCCGATCAAAGCCGGTCAGCACAGAGGGTCGTGCTGCAGAGCAGGAAGGGATGAGACGCCAGGTGGTAAACTAACGTGGACGAAGGCTGGACCAAGATCGGACCGCTCACGACCGCCGTCCGCAGGCGCCAACCACCCTCATGAACGAAGCGCAGAACCGTCCCTCGCCGCAACACAGCCAGGATGATTATCGCAAGATCTTCAGGGCCGCCTTAGACGGGTTGATCTTGATCGATCTAGACTCCGGCCTGGTGGTCGAGGCCAACCCAGCGGCCTGCAGTATGCACGGCTATCCTGAAGGGGCACTCGAGGCCGTCCCCGCGACGAAGCTGATCCACCCTGACAACCAGCACGAATTCAGCAATCATATCCGTGCGGTTCGCACCCATGACAAATTTGTGACCCAAGTGATGCACGTGCGCCGGGACGGTTCAAGGTTTCATGGGGAGTGGCACGGTACGGCAATTGAGTTCCAAGGCAAACTGCGCCTCCTGGGCGTCATCCGGGATGTAAGCCGGCGCGTGGAGGCCGAGCACCGTCTTCACGAGCGCGCCGAAGCCCGCACGCTCGAGCAGGAAGCACTGCTTGAGCTGTCACACGACCTGGCCTCCACGCTTGAACTGCAGCCCAATAAGATTCTGAAGCAGATCAGCGGAATCATCGAATATGAACGGGCAGGTTTTTTTGTTCTCGAGGACCAGGCGCTCTATGCCCTGGCCGTGAGGGGGGCGCCGCAGCTGCAACAGGCTGCGCCTTTCCCGGTCCATCAGGATGGGGCTGAGACTCTGACGGCTCTGTTCAAGCGTCTTCGGCCGATACGGATCGCTGACATCCGAAGCGGCGATCCGGCGGCGGAGCTGCTGCGCTCCGTCCTTACGGGGGAGGCGGCAGGACTGCTGCAAGGTATGCTCTCGTGGATGTGGGTGCCCCTGGCGATCGAGGGCCGCCTTCTCGGGAGCCTGGGCTTCGCTCATCGCGAAACAGACCATTTCACCCCCCACCACGCTTCCCTCTCCCTCTCCATGGCCGATCAAATAGCCATCAAGATGCATAACGCTGAGCTCTACGAGCAGGCCCAGGAAGTCGCCGCCCTGCAGGAACGCCAGGCCCTGGCTCGCAACCTTCACGACGCCGTCAACCAATCGCTGTTTTCCGCCGGCCTGATTGCCGAGGTCCTGCCGCGCCTGTGGGAGCGCGACCCGGAAGAGGGGCAGCTGTCGCTGGAGGAACTGCGGAAGCTGACGCGCGGGGCTCTGGCCGAAATGCGCGGGCTGTTGGCCGAGCTGCGGCCATCGGTCTTGACCGACAGCAGCCTGGGCGAGCTGCTGCGCCAGCTTGCAAGTGCCTTCACAGGGAGGACAAATGTTCCGGTAGAAGTTAACATTG
>CAZFCJ010000272.1:0-2481 GCA_964517315.1 uncultured Anaerolineaceae bacterium
GCGGCGTTCGATTCGGGGGGTTAAAGGGGGGATGAAATCCCCCCTGAGTCCCCCCGCTGGGGGGACTTTAGGGGGTAAATTAGATGCAAGTCCCGTTCGAGAGCGCCTCGACCGATGCGAACCGGCCGCGCCAGCGAAGCTGTGACCGGTCCGGGCTGCCTCAGGACCGCGCCCGATGGTTTAAGTCACATGCTGCGAGTTATATGGGACCCTCACCCCGACCCCTCTCCCTTTTTAGGGAGAGGGGCCATTTCGCGATTGCGGGCCCTTCTTGGACGAATTCTTAGACTAGGGCAGGGGCGCATCGCCATGCGCCCCTACATCGGTCTTGATCAAGCCGGGGGGTAAGGGGGAAGGGTTCCCCCTTAAATCCACCCGCCCCACCATCGGGAGGAGGAAGCCGATGGCAGGGCAGGATCTTGGGTGGACAAGCGTCACCGCGCCGTCAGTGAGCTTGCCGGTGTTGTCGTCGGAAAGCCGCCCGATCCCTAGGCGGCCACCATGCGATTAGCGTCGGCGGAGGAAAGCTGGGATGTCCAGATCGTTCACATCGAACGACTGCGGCTGGAACGATTCCCGACCGGCTTCCGCCGCTTCTTCCGGTTTCTTGGAGTTGGTCTGCGCCCGACTGCGACGTCTGGACCGGCGCATCGTGGCCGATCCTTCGAAGCCGGTGGCGATCACGGTCACCCGCAGCTCCTCACCCAACGAGGGGTCGATGACCGCCCCGAAGATGAGGTTGACATCCGGATGCGCGGTCTCTTTGATGATCGCCGCCGACTGGTTGACTTCGTACAGGCTCAGATCGCTGCCTCCGGTCACGTTGAACAGAATGCCTCGGGCGCCGTCGATGGTGATATCGAGCAGCTCGCTCGAGATCGCCTTCTCGGCCGCCTCGCGGGCCCGCTCCTCGCCGGAAGCGCGTCCGACGGCCATCAGGGCCGCGCCGCCCTCCGACATGATCGAGCGCACGTCGGCGAAGTCGAGGTTGATCAGGCCGGGCACGGTGATCAGCTCGCTGATGCCCTGGATCCCCTGGCGCAGCACATCGTCGGCCAGCTTGAACGAGTCCTGAAGGCTGGCGCGCTTATCGGCGATCTGCAGCAGGCGGTCGTTGGGGATCACGATCAGCGTATCGACGTGCTCTTTAAGCTCCTCGATCCCCGCCTCGGCCGCCGTCATGCGCTTTGAGCCCTCGAAGGTGAAGGGACGGGTGACGACGCCGATGGTCAGCGCCCCAATTTCGCGCGAGATCTGGGCCACGATGGGCGCCGCGCCGGTGCCCGTTCCACCGCCGATTCCAGCGGCGATGAAGACCATATCGGCGCCCTTGAGCACCTCATAGATCTCCTCGGCCGACTCCTCGGCCGCCTTTTGCCCCATTTCAGGATTGCCGCCGGCGCCCAGGCCGCGCGTCAGCTTGTCGCCGATCCGCACCCGGGTGGGGGCCTCGGATAGCAGCAGGGCCTGGGCGTCGGTGTTCACGGCCACGAACTCAATCCCGGCCAGCCCCTCTTCAATCATTCGGTTGACGGCGTTGCTGCCGCCGCCGCCGATTCCGACGACCTTGATCCGTGCGAACGATTCGGTGTTTGGTGCAGGTTGCATTTCCGTCCTCCTCATCATCAGATCTCCTCCGTCGCCCCGCGTCACGGCGCGAGGTCGAACCCGATTCTTATCCAGGCAATAAGCGCTTCAGAAAGTCCCTGGCGTGGGCCAGATTGAATTCCTCCCATCTGAACCCTCCCCGGTAGCCCCCGTCGCGCAGGCCCTGCTCTTCCTGAACACGGGCCCACTCCATGATGCCCACGGTCGTGCTGTAGCTGGGCGACTGCAGTTTGTCGACCAATCCGCGCAGTGCGTCCGGGGCCGCGCACCGCACGGGCAGCTGGAGCACCTCGCTGGCCACCTCACGCATCCCGGGCAGCTGGCTGGTACCTCCGGTGAGCACCATGCCCGCCGGCAACAAACCGTCGTAGCCCGAGCGTTTAATCTCCTGCCGCACCAGGCTGAACAGCTCTTCGACGCGCGGCTCAAGGATGCGCGCCAGATCGGTCCGCTTGATGTGTACCGTTCCGTCCTGACCGAACGGCCGCACGGCGAACGCCTGCGCCTCGTCGGTCATCGATTGTTTGGCGATGCCGTGGCGGCGTTTGACCGCCTCGGCCGTCTCCGAGGGGAGATGCAATCCCTGGGCGACATCGTTGGTCATGTGGTCGCCGCCTACCGGGATCACGGCAGTGTGCCAGACGGCGCCTTCGATGTAGACAGCCAGGTCGCAGGTTCCGGCCCCGATGTCGCAGACCACAACGCCCATTTCGCGCTCGGTCTCTGTGAGCACGACCTCGGCCGAAGCCAGCGAGCCGATCACCCATCCGTCCACCATGATTCCAGCTGCTTCGACGCTCTTTTCGACGTTACGCAGCGCCGTGCTGCTGGCGGTCACAATATGCGCCTCGACCTCCAGCCGGTAGCCGTGCA
>CAZFCJ010000273.1:0-2057 GCA_964517315.1 uncultured Anaerolineaceae bacterium
GGAAGACGGTCAGGAAGCTACATTTGTCGTCGAGGAGAGTGGTCGTACCTCTATCAAAGTCGGCTCCAACACATACCTTCAGGAGTAAGCGGGGGCCCTATACTGAAAAATCACACCGCCCCCAGAAGCCACCAATTGGATGCGGTACGACGAGTTTAGGGAGTCATTCCGAAGGTCGTTTCACCAACGCATCTGATTAAGGTTCTCTGCGGAATTAATAAAGGGCTTTTACAGCAAAAAAAGGTCAGAAGCCCGCATCGGCGTCGCTAGGCTGCCTGTCCCCTCTTGGCATAAGCTATGCTGGGTCCTGACGGCAGAACGGGGTAGAAAATGGACATTCCCGCGATCTGACCGTAGGTCTGTACTATCGTCACCCACAGGCTTGGATCTTCAGGATAGGCTCGATGATCGCAGGTCATAGATCCGGTCAGCGAAGGAGAGCTTCATGACGTTGATGCTACGCAGCACACTCCTCCCCGTCCTCTTAGGAGCGACTTCGGCCTGCGCACATCAGGGTGGATTGCCTCCCGCCGATGAACGTACGGCTGCAGCGGAAGTCCTTGAGGTGAATAGGACGATTTTCGATGCGAACGCGAGGGGCGACCCGAGCGGCATCAGGGATCTCACACTCGACGAGCTGCGCGTGCTCGCGCCTGGAGGGAGGCTCGAAAATAAGGTTATGGTCCTCGAGGGGATTGGGACCGTGGTCGGCGATCTCTCCCTTTCCGAAGAAGAGGTCATTATCGTCGGGGACACGGCAATATTGACCGGAAAGTTACAAGGGAACGCCGTGATGGAGCCCCTGGGAAAGCTACCGCCGATGAAATTCATCGCGACGTTCGTGCGGACCGGTGACGGGTGGCGCATGCTCTTGCGTGCCTTGACCCCTTGTGCCCCCGTGGCAATCGAGCGAGGCGCTTGTTGATCGAGCGGACGAAGCTCCGAAGGGACGCGTATGAAGGAAGGCCTGCCGCTAAGGCCGCTATGGCGTCGAATGCGGACGTTAGCACCGGCCGCACAGAGGTTAGTTTGTTGAGCGACGGGAGCCCTCTTCCATCGCTTCGATGATCCGGTCGAGTACCCGAAGGGAGCTGCGGGTCTCCCGATCGTTGTAATTGCCCGCCAATATGGTCACCGTAAGATGCCTTTTGGGCAAGATGTAGAGGTTCTGACCGCCGTTGCCGAGAGCTGCTATCACCCGGTGTCCATCGCGGACCCAAGGATACCACATGAATCCATATCCAGCGCCTAAGAATGGAGTGGTTTCTACGTGCCGCCTGATTGATAGGTTGATCCACTCGGCGGGAATAATCTGCCGGCCGCGCCACCTGCCTTCGTTCAACACGAGAGAGCCGATCTTGGCTAAGTCCCGCGGACGCAGGCGCAGCCCTGAGGCGGCGCTCGGCGACTGTTCGGGGCCCCAGATCCCGGCGCCAAGCCATTCATAATCGTCGATCCCCAGTGGCCTGAACAGCACCTGGTCGGCGAACACGTCGATCGGCTGACCTGTCTCCTGGTGGACTACGCCTGCGAGCACCTGTGTAAGACCGCCATTGTAGGACCACTTCTCGCCTGGGGCACTGACGACTGGCCGCGCGAGGACCATGCCCACAGGATCAGCGGTATCGTAGAGTCTGTTCTCGTCGTTCTCCTCGGAGGTGTACGGGACCTCCATCTCATTCCACAGCAGGCCGGTGCGCATCGTCAGCGCGTCTTTGAGGCTTATCTGCTCAACGCCTCTGCCGAACGAGCCTGCACGATCGGGAAAGTAGCTAACGAGTGGCCGATCCAGCTTCGACTGGTAGTTCTCCTTCAGAGCGATCCCGAGCAGCAGCGAAGTGACACTTTTGGTGACCGACCGCAGATCATGCAGGCTTTCGGGGCCAAATGTCACCTCGCCTCGCGGCCTGCCCCAACGCTCGTCCGTCCCCGTGAAATATTCTTCAAACACCAGGCGGCCGTCATGCTCGATCAGCACTGCGTGGACGTTTGGTATCTCATCGGACCGGAGTGCTTGCGTCAGCTCAGATAGCTTCTCGCTACTGAGGCCTGCTTCA
>CAZFCJ010000273.1:2067-2480 GCA_964517315.1 uncultured Anaerolineaceae bacterium
CACATCATCGTGAGCGGGTGAAGGGACTTGCAGCTCCGCGGCCATCTGCGGCTGGGTCGCACATGATGAAAGTCCCAGGGCCATTGCCGCTAGCAGCAACTTAGTTCTTCTCATCTGGCGTCTCCCACTGCTTGGGTCGAAATGGTGAGCGAGTGTAACTCACTTCCTTGTTCAGTGCACCTGGAGGGTTGTGGCTCCTGATGTCCGCAATGGCGTCGAAAAGAGACATTTGGCTTCGTCGACGAGCGATAATTTGCGCGGTCACTTTGCCTCAGCCTGGGCTTCCTCCTCAGCTAGCCTCTCCGGCCACTACTCAATCGAACGTCTGAAATTTCCGACTAAGGCGCCCATCGTCCTCACGGCTTTCCTGCTTATTTTCTGCCGCAGCGCCATTTGGCGGTCTTACTTTCTTC
>CAZFCJ010000274.1:0-2472 GCA_964517315.1 uncultured Anaerolineaceae bacterium
CGGTTCCTGTATCTCTCCTCCCAGCACGGTGAGGTGCTCGAGCGCACCCGCGACGTCGTGGAGGACTTCCGCGGCTTGGTGGTCGTCGAGGGCAGCTACGGGGTGGGCAAGAGCTCCCTGGCGCTCAGGCTCGAATCGATCTACCGCGGGCTGCCCGATGAGTACAGGGTTATCTTCGTCCACACCGCCAGCTACGAATCGGAGTTCGCCGGCCTGCAGGACATCTGTCACCAGCTGGGCCTGCCCCGCCGGCGCGGCCTGACGAAGCAGTGGCGCGAGTTCGAGACCTTCCTCGTCGACCAGCACGAGCAGAGCCGCAACGTGTGCATCATCCTGGACGATTCCCAGTTGATGGATCAGGACGCCCTGCAGATCGTGCACCATATTTACAACTTCGATCGCGGCGGCCGCAAGCTGGCCCAGGTGGTCCTGTTCGGCCAGCTGGAGCTCACCTACATCTTCGCACACCATCCGGAGATCCGCAGCCGCGTCGATTCCTGGCACCGCCTTAACCCGCTTTCCCTCGAGGACACGCTGGCGCTTGTCCGCTTCCGCTGCACCGTCGCCGGGCGCGAGGACCCACTCTTCACCCAGGGCGGCTTTCTCGAAGTCTATGAAGCCACCGAGGGCGTGCCCCGCGACATCGTCTCCGTCTGCTCCAAGGCGATCGACGAACTGGGCGCTCAAGGCAAACACACCGCCGACGCCGAGACCACCCGGGCAGCAGTCCGGCTTCACGAGGAATCTCACAGCGAGCGCCCCGAACTGCAGATCGAGCTTCCCGAAGACGGGAGAGGGGCCGAATGAGCGCCGCCATTAATGTGGGCCGGATAAAGGGGCTTTTTTGTGGGCCGGTTTATTTCAGGGTTTTCCCGGCCCGTTTTCGCGGGCGCCCGCACCCCTTCGGCGCCGCTGCCAGCAGCTTGGCCCCGGGCGAGTCCAATGCCTGAAACGGAACCGCGCCATCCCTGGCTCCGCCTGCTGGAGCTCGAGGTCACCAAAGATGAGCCGGAACCGGCCAGGCGGCGCCGCGGCCGGCCCAAGAACCCCTTTCCGCGCAAGCGCGTTCGGTCCTCGCTGACCGAGGACGAGAAGGCGGCGCTCGACGAGCTCGTGGAGCTGCTCTCCGAGCATCTCGGCCGATCGCTGCACCGCGGCCATCTGATCGCTTTCATGGCGTTCCGCTTGCGTGATCAACTGCGGCAAGACGGCGAACTGGTCCTCGACGAAGATATTAATTCGTTCATGGACCTCGCCGAGTACTTGGATGAACATGGGCGCTAATTGAGCTCGCGCCCGGTCTATCGAACGGAGGGCGATGACCGAGATAGCCTTATGACGTAATACAGCCGGTCCGCTCGGAGGGGGTGAGTGGGCCTTAAAGCGAAACTCCCCTCGGGCGGCCAACCTTCAGGGGAGTGCGTGTCACATATTCATTTGCTTGACGCTTGGATGATAGCCGATTCCTTACCGGCTGTCAAGCGGTCGGTGGCGCGCGCTCCTGTCGAGGGGAGAGGATCAGAAGCGGGAGCACGCACCGGATGGCGACGGACCAACAAGCCACTCACAGTTCCACACAATCCACTAAGATTCCCTCCGGCAACGAGGGCCACGGCCTCGCGCTTTCTCCGCAGACCGAGCGCGCCCGCGACGCCATCATCAAGAGCTACCGCATCGTCAAGGTTCCCGACTACTTCCTCGACCACTGGCTGCCGCTTCTGGGCCCCAGCCGCTGGCTCACCGCGCTCGCTTTCCGACAGATCGCGTTTGTCCACAAATGCAAGGACAAGACCGGCGATCGGCCGACGCGCACCACCTACCGCGAGCTCGCCCGGTGGTCCGGCCAGTCCCGCCCGCAGATGCACAAGTTGTTGAAAGACCCGGAGCTCCTGACCTGGTTTGTCCAGCCCGACCAGGGCGAGTTGGGCACCCATCCGCGCAGCCGGTCCGAGCGGCGCGTCTACTTGGTCCGAATTGAGATCCCCCTGACGCCTCCTGACCAAGCCAGGTTGCAGGGTTATCTACGGGACCGCGCCCCCGAGTCCGACGAGGGCTGGCTCCAGCTCCTCCACGGCGCCCTGGAGGCCAATGAGCGGCCAGCGCCACCGGCCGACTCGCTCCCCGATCGCCCACAGACGATTCAGGCGATGGTTCGCGAGCTGCGAGACCCCGATCGGCCCCTCACGGAGGAGCTCGATTGGGCCTGTGACGAGCTCCTCGAGCGCTGGCAGTCTCAGAACTTCGGCCAGGTTACACACTACTTCATCAAGAAGTGGCTGCCGGAGCTCACGCCCGGCCTCGGTTGCCTCCTCATATGGTCCCGCCGTCACGCCAACCGGCACCGGGACGAGGCTCAAGTCGGCCAGCTGCGCCTTTCTGGATGGCCGGCCCTCGCCGATGCCGTCGGCGTATCCGCAAAGTCCGTGCGGCGCTGGTTTGGCGATGGCGATAGATATCCCTACACCACCGAGT
>CAZFCJ010000275.1:0-2430 GCA_964517315.1 uncultured Anaerolineaceae bacterium
ACGTCCCCGGCCAGCACGCCGGCCTGAATGGCGGCACCAATGGCCACCACCTCGTCCGGGTTGACGCCCTTGTGCGGGTCCTTCTGGGTCAGCGAGCGGACGAGCTCCTGCACCATCGGCATGCGGGTTGCGCCGCCGACGAGGACGACTTCGTCCACTGCGTTAGCCTCGATATTGGAGTCATCCAGAACGGCCTCAAACGGACCTCTGAGCCGCTCCACAAGGTCTTCGGTGAGCTGCTCGAATTTGGCCCGGGTCACCTTGATCTGAAGGTGCTTCGGACCGGAAGCGTCCGCCGTGATGAAAGGCAGGTTGACCTCGGTCTCCGTCACCGACGACAGTTCAATCTTGGCCTTCTCGGCGGCCTCACGCAGACGCTGGAGCGCCTGCTTGTCGTTGCGCAGATCGATGCCCTGGTCCTTCTTGAATTCCTCGGCGATGTACTTAACGATGCGCTGATCCCAGTCGTCGCCGCCCAGGTGCGTATCCCCGTGGGTCGCCTTCACTTCGATGACGCCCTCGCCCACCTCGAGCAGGCTGACGTCGAACGTACCGCCGCCCAGGTCCCACACTAAAATGGTTTCGTTTTCCTTCTTGTCCAGGCCATAGGCCAGCGCAGCCGCCGTCGGCTCGTTGATGATGCGCTTGACTTCAAGCCCGGCGATCTTGCCGGCGTCCTTGGTGGCCTGGCGCTGGGAGTCGTTGAAATAAGCCGGGACCGTAATTACGGCCTGGTCCACGTCCTCACCCAAGTACGCCTCGGCGTCCTTCTTGAGCTTGGACAGAATCATGGCCGAGATCTCCTGCGGCGTGTATTCCTTGCCGGTCGTCGGAATCTCGACGAGAACATCGGAGCTCGGCCCTTCGACCGTCTCGTAGGAGACCATGCTGCGCTCCTCCTCGACCTCGTCGAAGCGGCGTCCGATGAAGCGCTTGATGGAATAAACGGTGTTGTCGGAGTTGACCACCGCCTGCCGCTTGGCCGTCTGACCGACGAGACGCTCACCGTTTTCATTAAATGCGACGACCGAAGGCAGCAGTCGTCCGCCTTCCGCAGTGGGGATGACGGTCGCGTCGCCGCCTTCCATAACGGCCACCACGCTGTTGGTGGTGCCCAAGTCAATTCCAATGATCTTGGCCATAGAATTTCACCTCAAGTCCGCTGACAAATACCCTTTTCCCTGATGACTGCAGGTCCATATTAGCCGTATCACGATAGATATTCGTTAACAATACGGGCCGGCTGCAACCAACCCGTCGAGCCGTGTGATCCATCCTACACCGCTTTCCGGGTGAGGAGTGCTACAAGACCTGGCCAGCAGGATGGCTGGACATCGAATCCAGCCCCCGACGGCGGAGAAACGGCTGCAGCTAGGACCCAAGCCGTTATGATGAGGTTGTGAAAATAAGGGGACCTTCCGTCGGACCCAAACGATTGAACATCTGAGGTGACCATGAGCGAGCTTGGCCATTTTCGAGAGCAGAAGGACGAGTTCTTCCGCAGCAGCCCCCACAGCCCGCTGACCCAGGAGCAGCAGGACTCCTTTGAGGGTCTGCGCTATTTTGAAGCGAACCCCGACCTCGACTTGATCGTGGAGGTCGATGAGTTCGAGGAAAAAGAGCGGATCCAGATGCAGACCACCACCGGGGGAACCCAATCCTACGAACGTTTCGGACGGTTCGAATTCCAGGTCAACGGGGAGAAAGCTGAACTGATTTTGTACCACAATCAGAACGGCTTCTTCTTGCCTTTCGTCGATGGGTTGGCCGGAGAGGAGACCTATCCGGCGGGCCGCTACCTCGAACCCGAGCGGCTGGAGGATGGGCGCTTCCACATCGACTTCAACTACGCCTACAACCCTTACTGTGTCTATAACGAGGCTTGGTCCTGCCCGATCACCCCCTTTGAAAACCGGGTTGACGTCCCCATCCGGGCCGGCGAGAAGCTGTTCGACGACGGCGAGATCCCTGCGCAATAGCTCCATCCGGCTCCCAATCGAGCCCCATCGGCTGTCATAGACAGCGGGGAGTCCGACTGTAAGGTGACCGCAAGTCCGCCTGTTCCATCAGCTTGGTATCTTGATGGTGTCCGTCCGTGACTGTGTTCCAGTCCCGTCCGGTCCGGCATCGGTTCGACAGGGAAGGCCGACCCCACATTGAACAAGCTGCGTGGGAATCTTGTCTTCAAGTTCTCAATTACCGCCTTCGTCGTCATGCTGCTTCTGGGAGGCGGGATCGTGCTCTTTCTCTCGCAGAGCTTGGGCGAGATCCTCGGACTCCTGGAGGCCCACACGGCGGCGGTGCAATCCGGCTCGCTGGAAGCCGGTGTGCGTGGCGGAGCCGCCGACGTTCACGCAGCCGTCGAACGGCTACGCAAGGAAACGATCTTCATCTTCATCATTGGATCCTTCCTCCTCTACAGCGGCCTGG
>CAZFCJ010000276.1:0-2398 GCA_964517315.1 uncultured Anaerolineaceae bacterium
AAGGGAAACATCAACTGCCCTCTGGCCACGGTGCACGCCGCGGTGTACTACGCGCTGATCGCCGTGATCGATCCCCACGTACCTCCGAATTCAGGCTGCTACCGGCCGTTTATCATCGACGCCGAGCCCGGCACGATCGTCAATCCCAAGATGCCGGCCGCGGTGGGGGCGCGCACGAACACCTCGCAAAAGATCACCGAGGCCATGCTGCTCGCCCTTGCGGAGGCGATGCCGCAGCGGGTCATGGCCGGCAGCCACGGGCAGATTACGAACTGCGGCTTCTCAGGCTATTATCCGGACAGCGGACAGCGGTTTGTGTACATTGACATTCAGGGCGGCGGTGCCGGGGCCCGACCGACCAAGGACGGCCGCGACGGCCAGGACTCCCATTTGGCCCGTTTCAAGAACACGCCGGTCGAAGCGGTTGAGCTGGAGTATCCGGTGAGGATCGAACGCTACGAGCATATCCGCGACTCGGGCGGTGCGGGGAAGTACAGGGGTGCTCTGGGGTTGCGGCGCGATATCCGGGTGCTCATCGACGACGTAACCTGGGCGCGGTACGGTGACCGGCAGAAGTTCGCCCCCTTCGGATTGTTTGGCGGCAAAGAGGGCGCCAAAGGGCGCTTCGTTCTCAACCCTGACACCGACCAGGAGCGGGTGATGAAGTCGAAGGGACTGGATGTTCTGAACAAGGGAGACGTGGTCTCCCTTCGTTTGCCCGGCGGCGGCGGGTATGGTCCACCGGAGGATCGAGACCGGGAAGCGATCCTGCTCGATGTAAGGGATGGCAAGGTTTCGGCCGCGGCGGCCGAAGAGGATTACGGGTTCGTCGTCACGGATGAGATGCTGAACGAGGTGCGAGAGCGGTGAACTCGATACTGGATGAGCTGGAATGGGATTCCAACCGGGGCGCGCTCACCTTCGAAGGCGTGCGCTATCTGCTCATTCGCCCGGAGACCTTGGTAGGCTATCAAAGACAACTCGAGGCGGAGCTGGGTCCGGAGGCCGCGGGGCGAATCCTGTTCGAGGGAGGTAGGATTGGCGGCCGGACCTCGGGCCAAAAGTACAAGGACGCGTTTGGCCTGAGCGACCGAGAGGCCGTGGAGTACATGTGCAGAATGGGCGGTGAGATCGGCTGGGGCCATTTCCAGCTCAAGCGGTGGGCGCCGGAGGATGGACTCTTCGAGGTCCGGGTCGCCGCCTCCCCGTTTGCAGAGGCGTATGGAGGTCAGGCCCAAAGCGGGGTGTGCCACTTTACGCGCGGCGTTCTGTGTGGGTTGGGCGAGGGTCTGTTTGGCGCTCCAGCCAAGGGAGGGGAGATGGCGTGCCTGGCGCAGGGCGATGAAGCCTGCAGCTTCAGGGTCGTCGTCGCTGGAGGAGAAGGTCTCACCGGTTGATAAGTCTCCCAACCAAGCGGCGAGGGACTCTCTCCTGGTCGCAATAATGATGGGTCAAAGGGTGCCGAGGAACTGCGGCAGAAAGGAGGGCTCTAACCCAGGAATACACCGCTGATACGTTCCCTGTCTAGCACCGACACAAGCTTTGTGGAGGAGAGAAGGAAATGAGAAGGAAGCTCTTTCTCGTACTAGCCTGTCTTGGCATTTTGGGTCTGGTCGTGACCGCGTGCGCCCCGGCGGCTACGCCCACGCCGGAGCCGCAGGTCGAGGAGCCGACCGAACCCCCCGAGGAGCCTGAGCCCACCGAACCCCCCGAGGAGCCAACAGAAGCCGAGCCCTACCAGATCGGCGTCTTCTTCTCGGTGACGGGCCCGGCCTCCTCACTCGGCGTGCCAGAGCGCGAGACGGCTATGATGATCGCCGAGCAGGTCAGCGCTGAGGGCGGTATCGAAGGGCCGGACGGCCAGATGCATCCGCTCGAGGTGATCTTTGACGACGACATGACCAACCCGGATGAAGCGGTGCTGATCACCCGTAGGTTCATCGAGCAGGACCAGGTGCCGGTGATCGTTGGCGGCACCACCAGTCCCGCCAGCCTGGCGGTGATCGACCTCGTCACAGAGGCCGAGGTGCCCTTCATCTCCAACGCCTCCTCGAGCGCGATCGTGCAGCCTGTCGAGGAGCGATTCTGGGTGTTCAAGACCCCCCAGACGAACCAGCCCGTCGCCGAGGTGCAGGGTGACTGGATGGAGGCGAACGAGATCACGAGAATCGCATCGCTTGGCGTGAACAACGCTTTCGGTGCGGACTCGATGCAGGCGCTGCAATCGGTCGCCGATGATCGCGGGGTCGACATCGTCTTCGAAGGCACGTTTGAGCCGGGCGATACCGACTTCTCCGCCCAGCTCACGCAGATCGCAGCCAGCGACGCGCAGGCCGTGATCGTGCACGCCACGCCGGGTGAGGGCGCTCCGCTGACGGTCCAGTATCAGGACTTCGGC
>CAZFCJ010000277.1:0-813 GCA_964517315.1 uncultured Anaerolineaceae bacterium
AAGACTGGAACGATGCGGGCTTTCTACATGAATGGCATGGAGTCACACCAGACGAAATGACTGATGTGCTATTCAATGGAGAGCTATTCCATAGTGATTTACAGAAACGCGAGCGCTGGCTCTATGTCCAGTGTCTGATGAGTGATGATCTTGCCCATCATTGTCTTGTCTGTAGCATTTTTTCGAGAATGTTGGTTGTCAGGAATCTTAACTGGATACTGCAACCATTGATGTCGGAGCGCCAAATGATCCGTGTACCGTCAGAATTTGCCCAACAAAGCCATCCAGCCGACGCTCGTACCCCGCGCGGCTGACTGCTAGCGTTGGGGCGGCGAACAATCTGAGCGAGCAAAGCCTGAGTTAGCCATGGTGGGCGACCGGGATCTGGAGAAGCTATTGGCGCCGCGCGTATTGCACCATGGCGCGGAACTCCACAAGAGTGGTCACCATCGCCACGCCGCACGGGAAGCCATGGTTCTCGTCGAAAAGGCTTTGAAGGAGAAAGGTCGGATCGAGGATGTTCAGTTCGGAATTCGCCTCATTCGAAATCTGCTCGGTAGTGGGTAGGGGGTTCAGCTCAGAGTTCCACTAGGAGATGACCTGCAGGAGCAAGCGCTAGAGTACTTTTCGGGCGTCTTCTCCTACTATCGAAACTATGCGGCACATGACGGCGCAAACATCGATGAAAGGATTGGGGTAAGGATCCTAGTCATCGCGAGCGAGCTGCTTGAACTCATAGACGCGGGTGACCTCACGCTCACTCAATCCGGCGGGGTTCCCGAGCTGGTCCGTGTAGGCGGCTTCGGCAGCCCG
>CAZFCJ010000277.1:823-1751 GCA_964517315.1 uncultured Anaerolineaceae bacterium
AGAACCGGAGTTTGAGGCTGTCTTTACCCTTGGACTCATCGAGATGCATTCCGGCAAGTTTGAGGACCCGGTCCATTTCGATTGGCTGCATACCGAAATGGAAGTCATTGAGTGGTTTGAGTTGACCGAACTTGGCAAGGAGGCGTTAAGTGAGCTTGATTCGGCCTGACTCTTCAGCCGTCAGGGCGCCGCCCAGCAATGCGCTCGAATCGGGCGCTACGCGCCCTCGGAGCGTCGCTCCGCTCCGCTTCGCGCTGGCCGTTCAGCGCGGACGTTCTGCGGCGTTCACTTCGGGCGTCGTGATTGCAGAGGAGGTATACTTTCGATATGAGTAAGGCTGCTGAAGAGCTATTGAAGAAGGCGCTTTCTCTGGATGAAGAGGATCGGGCGGCCCTTGCAGGCGCTTTGATCGAAAGCCTTCACGGTGAACCTGAGGCGGGTGCAGAGGCAGCATGGGATGCTGAGATAAAGCGTCGTGTGGCCGAATTGGAGGTCGAGGCGGTAGAGGCAATCCCATGGTCCAGGGTCCGGGAACGGCTCTTCCGTGGCTTTGAGTGAGCCGCGATGGCATCCGGAGGCGATTCTGGATGCCGAGTCCGCGCGGGACTGGTACGCCGAGCGCAGCCCGTTCGCAGCCCGGGGTTTTCTTCTTGCCCTAGAGGCGGCGGTACGCAGTGTACTGGAGGCGCCAGAACGTTCGCCGCTGGGAGCGCATGGCTGTCGGCATTACGTTTTCCCGTCTCGATACCCATTCACGTTAATCTATCGCCTCTCTCCAGACGTCGAAATCGTCGCGGTCGCACACCAGCGTCGACGGCCAGAGTATTGGCGCGAGCGATAGGCGACAGCCGCCGCAGAACAAGTCACTCCAGCCGACCCGCTCCGCGGGCGGCTGAGTTCCGCCGTTAGGTGTTGACGCGTAATAAAT
>CAZFCJ010000277.1:1761-2396 GCA_964517315.1 uncultured Anaerolineaceae bacterium
CGACCTGCAGCCGGAGTGCGCGGCGTCCCTGCCGCGCGCCTGAGCTTAGACGTTAGGTGTTGACGCGTAATAAATGGACGAAGGAAGCCACAATGAAGCCTAGAATAAAAGTCCTTACTCTCGGTGTTGACGACTTGGAGCGCTCCCTCAGCTTCTACCGCGACGGCATGGGGTTACCGACCGAAGGAATCATTGGCACGGAGTTCGAAGACGGAGCTGTCGTGTTCTTCAACATGCGCGACGATCAGATCCTTGCCGTATATCCGCGAGAAGCGCTTGCCAAGGATGCCAACGTACCCCTTGGGCCACGGAGTGCAACCGAGCTCTCGATCGGCCACGTGGTCGGCTCCAAGGCCGAGGTCGACGAGGTCATGCAACAAGCCGTCGATGCCGGTGCTCGTGTCACTGACCGAGCCAAGGACCGTTTTTGGGGAGGCTATTCGGGCTACTTCCAGGATCCGGACGGTCATTTATGGGAGATTGCATGGAATCCTGCGTGGGATGTGAAGGAGTAGGTCCACATTGTCAACACCTAACAATCCGGTCCAGCCGACCGCCTCCGGCGGCGGCTGACCTCTGCCGTTATGTGCCGGAACTCCGCCACCTCCATGGAGCGAGCAACTATGCCAAAAGTT
>CAZFCJ010000278.1:0-2374 GCA_964517315.1 uncultured Anaerolineaceae bacterium
CCCTTCTCGCTGTGGCGGAACCGGAACCACTGACGAGCGAGTTCAACGTACCACCAGGATTCGGCGGCACCCTCCGGCGGCGCGGCAAATGCAACAAGCACCTTATTACCCACCCTCCCCCTGAGGCAGGCCAGCGCGTCAAGCGTAACCCCCGGCACGGCTCGCCACGGGCTGATCGACCAGGCAAGCCTCTCCCGGATCGCCGGCTCGCTGAGGATCCGCTGCCGAACCACCTCTAGATGGGGTGCAGCCAGCAACAGCCGGGCGCGCATGTCGACGCGCGGGATAGGGAGGCGAGCCTTGAAGGCACCCCTGGGGGTCAGGCTGTAGCGTCTGGGCGGCCTCGGTTGCCCCTTGTTGGCTATACGCATGGTTTCGATGTAGCCAGACTCCAGCGCATGCTCCCGCGCCTGCCGGGCCTTGAACTCGGAAAGCCCACTTGAAAGCCGCAGGAAGTCAAATCGTGCCCAGGGATGCCTGCAGGCTGCCTCAGCAAACCGTTGAAGACGACCGTCGTCGTTTCCCACGAATCTGCCCTGCTACCCTCTGTTTTCCCCAGCCGCGCCCTCGGGATCATCATCCGGCTCATTCTCCCCTTCAGCTGAGTCATCGAACCAGCCCTCGATTCTGTCAAGCATGTTCAGCATCCGATCGCGGGAACTTTGACCTGACTCGGCGGTCGTTGCGGGATCGGATGGTTTCGGAGGCGGAGAATCCTCCCGGTCCGCACCGGATGTCTCATCCTGCTTTTTGTCGCCGGCCGTCTGCGGGGCATCTTCCTTGGGCCCGCCCGGGCTATCGACAAGATCGCCCTCGAGCGCTTCGGGGAACGCGGCGTCGGACCCAAGGAGATCGCCGAACGCACCATCATGTACCGCGGTCGACGCCGCCACCTCTGTGGAAAAGTAGTGCAGTATCGCCTTCATTGATCGGTGAGCCGCCTCAGCGGCATCAGGGCGAGCCACCGAATAGCGGGGACGCAAGGCATAGGCCTCTGCCCGAGAATTAGGGTCCCCTGCCGGCATTGGCTTCGTCTGTACAGCAAAGGGACTCAAGACGTTCCCCTCAAGGGTCGTGCGCACGTAAGCTGTGTGCTTGGGTAGGAATGTCAGGCTGGTAGCCGGTATCGCATCCCCGAGCTCCGGGCCGGCAAAATAGCGGGCGTCAGATCCGCCGGTTCGGAAGAGAACCAGGTTGTCGATGTTCGCCAAGATCTTATCTGGCGTGTCGTCCTCGCTCTTGTCCTTGCGGGTTGCGGGCACGTTCAGAGACGAGAGCCCTTGAGCGGTCAGGACAAGCGACCCCTTGAACTTCTGCGCCTCGGCCATGACTGATGCGAAGTTGACGGCTGCCATCGTGTGTGCCTCATCGACGATCACTGTGGCCGGGACCCGGTCCTGCGGCGGGACGGCCCCTTGGGCAAGGATGGCTCTCCGGGCGTAGTTCAGAACCAGGCTGCCCATGAAGGAGGCAAACTCGTCCCCCACCGTCGGGCGCGCGGTGTGGAACAGGACAATCTTGCCCTCCGTGATGAAGCGCCATGGATTGATCGTGCATGCAGGTTGTCCCACCATCTCCCGGATGCGGCTGTTGAACTCAAAGGCGCGCGCCTTTGAAAGAACGGGTGAGACCACTCGCTCTCGGAAGTAATTGGACATTGGATCGTATTCACCCTCGAAGTAGGAGATGACATTACTCGTGTGAGGGTCATCTTTGGGAAGCATCTCTCGCAGGAAATGGGCACGTCGTTCAGGGTTCAGCGTGATGAGCTGGGACAAAGCGAGCATCGTAAACTGCTGATCCGGGGCGCGCTGCGTGTTGGCCAGCGCCAGCGCCATGAGCAACATGCGCATGGGGACCACCATGCGCGACCCGACACCTTCCGGCCACAAGTCAAAGATGACATCGACAATAGACTCCACAACCCTCTCCGGCCCCCCGATTGTGTGAACGTCAAGCAGGTTGAAGGCCGGGATGTAGTCCTCGTCCGCGAGGTCAATGAGAATCACGTCCCCCTCGCGTCCCGGTGGGATGTGGTCCAAGAGTTCATCCACCATATCGCGATGCGGATCCGCGACCACAACCGCCCGGTCAGGCTGGCGCATGGCCCAAATGGCGATATGTTGGGCCACCGTCGACTTGCCCATGCGCGTCCGGCCAAGGAGCAGCGTGTGGTTCTCGACCGCATCCTTGGGCAGGTAGACGGGCACCCGCACGCCGCTGGTCTTGCGTGCTTCGCCAATGTGGAGGCCGCTGGTGTCAAGTACTTGTTCGGGGATCGGGAGGAGCACCACGTGGCGGGTGCTAGGCAGCAGATCCGGCAAATCATCGATGGGTAGATGCCACATGCCTGCAATTTCAGACGCGTTGAGCA
>CAZFCJ010000279.1:0-2334 GCA_964517315.1 uncultured Anaerolineaceae bacterium
CGCCGTAGCGCAGGCTCACATCGTCGATTTCGATGAGAGACTGCCCTTGGGTACGCTGTTTCACATCCATGTCACTCTGCCCGGGTCATCTTCCAGCCGGATGGAAGCTGCCGCTCCGCCGTGGCCGGGAGAAAGGAGCGGTCGAAGATCTCTTCCGGCGCGGGCGTGCGCGGCAGACCGAAGGTGTCGGTCACGAGGTCGATGGAGCGCGCAAGCCGGTCGGGCTCGACGTCGCCGATGCCGATCTCGCGCATCTCAGGGGTAATGATCTGCCATTCGATGGTGTCCACGAGGCGCGACATTTCGACATTGCGCTTGAGCAGTGGCTCGCGTCGCATGGCCGCGTCGATGCCCTCTTCCCTGTGATCGATGACGTAGAAGAACGCCCGATTGAGCGCCCTCAAGAAGCCGGCGACCGCGTCGGGATGCTCCTCGAGAATCTCTCCCGAGAAGATGATGGTATTGCTGTAAAGATCCATCCCGTGGTCGCTGTAGAACATGAAGTGCGCATTGTCGGAGTCGAACCCCATGTTCTCCAGGCCGTACTTGACGGTGATGAAGTAGCCCGCCACTGCATCGACATCGCCCCGCACGAGCATCTGCTGTCGGAGACTCGGTTTCATGTGCTGCCACTCGATGGTGGAGTCGTCGATGCCGGTGACTCCGACGAAGCCGGGAAACAGCTTGAAAGCGGCGTCGTTCGCCGATGCCCCCAGCACCTTGCCCTCGAGGTCCTTGGGCTCGCGAATCCCTTTTTCCTTGAGTGAGACGATGACGAACGGCGGTTTGTTGTAGATCATATAAACCGCCTTCATCCCGTTGTCGGGATGCTCCGCCTTGAAGCGAATGAGGGCATTGATGTCACCGAAGCCCGCGTCGTACGCGCCGCTCGCGATGCGTGTGACGGCTGCCGCTGATCCCGAGCCTTGGTCGAGCTGGACGTCGACGCCTTCCTCCTTGAACCAGCCTTTGTCCTGCGCGATGAAGAACCAGGCCTGTGGTCCCTGCCACTTCCAGTTGAGGATGAATTTGAGCTTGACGGGCTCGGCCGCTTGGGCGACCCCGGCGGTGCCCATGAGCGCTGCGACTGCAAGGGCGGCCAACGCAAAAACCAGTTTTTGTCGCATGGTCTGCCTCCTCTCTTACAAGGCCCGCAGGATGTCTGTTGACCGGGCCGTGAAACCGTAGAGTTGCTTGATCAGAAACAACACCGCCTTGGTGCAGTAGTTTGGGGACGGAGTCGAGCATGCATCCTCGATCAAGACGCAGTCGTATCCCAGGAAGCTCGCGTCGAGGAGCGTCGCCAGCACGCACCGATCGGTGTTGATCCCGGCGAACAGCAGCGTCGTAATCATCCGGTTACGTAAGACGCTGTCGAGCTCGTTGTCGGCGAACCCACTGAAGCGGTACTTGAGTACCACCATGTCCCGGTCCCCGACCGCGAGGTCATCGATCACCCCGGCCCCCCAGCTTCCGCGCTCGAGAACTCGCCCCCGACCACCGGGAACTTCGTCGCCATAACCCACGCCTTCTCCGGTGGGACGGCCTGCATGCATCACGGAGGGAGGCAGGTTGGCGAGGTCGGGACGGTTGCCCCAGTTGACCCATATGACAGGAACACCGTCTTCCCGGAGCGCCGGGAGGAGGGCATTGAGTCGGGAGATCGGCCGGCGCATGGGCTCGAGGTCATTGCCCTTGCTGTGAAACCAGCCCCCCGGCGCGCAGAAATCGTTCTGCATGTCGACGACGATGACCGCGGTTCGGTTCGAGTCGAGGGTGATATCTTGAGGCTGCGCGGCTATCGTGCGTCGGCGCGGGGGCAGTGCCGGCCGCACGAGATCGACGTGATCAGCGGATACATCCCAGGAGTTCCAGCGAGAAGGCCCTAAACGCATCGGGCACCTTCCTGTTCGATTGGCAGGAGCGCGCGGCCCGTTGGGGGCGACAACGCCCGGGACGCCCCCCCCGCCCTTGTAATTGATGTTATCGGCCGTCTTAAAGCGGCTAATCTCGTAAACGCTGACTATACGCCGCTAGTTTGTGCTGTCAATAATTTTCGAAATTTGTCTATAATCTCTATAAGCGCGTAGAATGAGGAAGTTATGCTGGGTGACCCCCTCCGCTGCCCGGTTAAGAGCGCGGAGCGGCTCGCAGAGTCGGCACGGCGGGCGGGTCGTCTCTTTCACCCCTGCTTGAGCAGGGTACCGAGAGGTTCCTTGGTCGATGAACGACAGTTTGCAGAGCGGAAAACGGGGCGCCGCGTCCGTGCTCGCCGAGAGCGCGCGCACCGAGGAGGGCCGCACGCTGGCTGCCTTTGTTTACAGGCGCTTGCGT
>CAZFCJ010000280.1:0-2325 GCA_964517315.1 uncultured Anaerolineaceae bacterium
TCCGCCGAGCGTTTTTACATGGAGTTGCAGTTCATTGACAAGAAAGGCTTTGCGGGAGCGGCTCAATGCCGCGGGTCCAAAAGGCCAAAATTCTGGGTTTCGCTCCCCTCGAAATGTCTTCAGCGGCGTTGCAGGAATCCCCTGGTCCCAATTCGGAAGATGACGGCATTATCGAAGCTCCCGCGTAGCAAATTCGACCTACACGGACTACCGTCATTACAGGGTTTTGCTGAGGACGCTAGACGGCCGGATCCACGAGTCATGCGGAAACTACATATGTGTTGCCGGGGCGGCTCTGGACTAGGACTTACGTCGCTTATTTGACCTTCCCCCCGGAATCTGGGCCAGTTATTCTGGCTGAGACACCGGAGAGGAGGCACGATGCGGAAGAGTCGATTTACCGAGGAGCAGATCATCGGGGTGCTGAACGAAGGGGAGGCCGGAGCCCAGATCGAGGAGCTCTGTCGCCGCCACGGGATCAGTCCCACTACCTACTACCGGTGGCGCCGCAAGTACGGCGGGCTCGAGGTCGATGATGCCCGTCGACTGAAGCAGCTCGAGGACGAGAACCGCCGCCTGAAGCGCATCGTGGCCGACCAGGCGGTGAACCTGCAGGTGTTGAAGGACCTGCTGGGAAAAAGCTGGTGACGGCCGATCAGCGGCGGGGCGCCGTCCAGCGAGCGCAGGCAACCGCCGCGATCTCTGAGCGGAAGGCATGCCGGTATCTGGGCGTGGCCCGCTCGACGGTGCAGTACCGGAGCCGCCGGCCTTCGCAGACTGAGCTCCGGGCCCGACTGCACGAGCTGGCCGGCCAGCGGCGACGCTGGGGCTACCGCCGGCTCCACGTGCTACTGGAGCGGGAGGGCTGGGTGGTGAACCACAAGCGGGTCCACCGGCTCTACGTTGAGGAAGGGCTCCAGGTGCGCCGCAGGCGTCGGAAGCGGGTCTCCCGACCTCGACGGCCCGTGACTCTCCCGTCGGGCCCGAACGAGCGCTGGAGCCTGGATTTCATGAGCGACACCCTGGCCAGCGGTCGGCGCTTCCGGTGCCTGACGCTGGTCGACGACTACAGCCGGGAGTGCCCGGCGATCGAGGTGGATACCTCGCTGCCCGGCGCTCGGGTGGTGGAGGTGCTGGACCGGCTGGCCGCCATCCGCGGCCTGCCGAAGACGCTGGTCTGCGACAACGGTCCCGAGTTCACCGGCCAGGCGCTGGACGCCTGGGCCTACCGGCGGGGTGTGAAGATCGAGTTCATCCGGCCCGGAAAGCCGGTGGAGAACTGCTACATCGAAAGCTTCAACGGGAGCTTCCGGGACGAGTGCCTCAACGAACACTGGTTCACGAGCCTAGCCGACGCCCGGCGGACCATCGAACGATGGCGGCGGGACTACAACCGGGTTCGGCCCCACAGCTCGCTCGATAACCTCACGCCGAAGGAGTTCGTCAAGCAGACCGAATCAGCCACCAGGCACTGGGCCGCGGTGGCATAAAACCCGGCCCAGAGTTGGGGGGCAGGTCAGTCGGGTCTGCTGTGGTTCGCAGGTAGTTTCCGTCCGGATCGTCGACCACATGAACGTCGGTTCGGTGGCCGGCTCGGTCGACGTAATAGGTGTGGATTCCAAACTCGATGTCGCGGATAGCCGACGTCTTGTACCACGGCGACCAGGCGTTGCCCATATTGCAGAGCGCCCGGATGTCACCGTCCTCGTCCTTCCAGGTCTGCGTCACTCTTCGATCAGCCATTTCACGAATCCCCTAGTGTTCCGTGTCTTTGGGCGGATGCGGATCCCGGCCGGGCGGGATCGTGTCGTTGCTGCGGATCTTTCCGTCTCGGCCCTTGGTGATCAGCTCGCCGCCGCCGGACCGTCGGAGCATGTCCCTGGCGCGCTTCTCGGCTCCGGCCTAGGTGTCGTGGAGGCTGGCGGGCTGGTCCTTGTCGACCCGCTTGTTGGCCCACTTCCCGTCACTGCTGCGGCGGTAGACGATTCGGTCGCGTGGTTTGGTTATGACTACATCCCGTTGGTAGCTGCGCCAACATATTTAGTCGCGGCATTGACACCTAATCACCTGGTTCTGGTCTTTGCCCTCGCTGCCACCAATTCAGCGACCTTTCTCGAAAGGAACGGACCTAGCACCACCAGCTCGAAGTCCGTTACCCGACATGGTGATTCAATTTGATCAGGCCTCTAGCTATGCCACCAAGTATTGGCTGCTCTAATTTTCAACGTCCTCACAGCAAACCTGAGATCCGAGGTCACATCCCGTCAGGCACTCGAAGTCCTCGTCGATATGCCTTCGCTCAGACTCAGTTGTCACAGCCGTAGT
>CAZFCJ010000281.1:0-2322 GCA_964517315.1 uncultured Anaerolineaceae bacterium
TCGGGGCACCGTTAGGATCTTTGTCGGGCAAAGCGCACCTCCAATCTTTGGACGAGTAATGAGGCGGGGAAACTGATGGCGAAGAACAGCAGACCCACCAGTGTGATCGGCTCCAAATATCGGAACGAGCGGGAGCCGATCGCCTGTGCCGTTGTCATAAGCTCCACGACGGTGATGGCGATCAGTTGGGGCGTTTCCTTGAAGATCCCGATCAGATAGTTGCCCAGCGCGGGCACCATCGGCGGGATCGCCTGCGGCAGTATGATCCGCGTCCAGGTCCGCATGGTTGTTAAATTGAGGGCCTTGGCTGCCTCCCATTGGCCCCGCTCGACCGCCTCGATGCCGGCCCGGTAGACTTCCGAGGTGTACGTTCCATAATGAAGCCCGAGGGCCAGGACACCCATCCAATAGGCCGGCATGCGCAGCCCGTAGCGCGGGAGCACATAGAAGAAGAAGTAAAGTTGCACCAGCAACGGTGTGCTGCGAATGAACTCGATCAGCGCAGTCACAGATGAAGACATCCACTGGTTTTCGGACCGTCGCGCCAGGGCCAAAACGAGTCCAAGCACCGCCGCGAGAGAGAAGGACAGCAGCGAAATCTGCACTGTGACCGACAGGCCTTCCAACAGAAGGGGGAGTATTTCGAATGTGAACTCCCAGTCAAAAAATCCAGACATGGCTTGTTCTCCTTAAGCCCACTCGCGCCGGCTCTCGATCCAGCGGACACCGATGGTGAGTGGGTAGGCGATCAAGAAGTAGATCAAAAGCAGCAGGGTGAAGATCTCCGGCGTCCGTCCGACCGTCTGCCTCAGCGTCAACGCCTGAAGGGTGATGTCCCCCAGCGTGATCAGCGAGACCAGCGCGGTCGCCTTGAGCAGCTCGATCAGCAGGTTGCCGAACGGCGGCAGGATGCGCACCATCGCCTGGGGGAGGATGACACGTCGCATGCGTAGCATGGGGGGCATGTTCAATGCGATCGTGGCCTCGATCTGCTCCCTCGGCGTGGCCTGGATCGCGCCGCGCACGACCTCGGCGCCGTAGGCTCCGACGTTCAACCCGAGCGAAAGCACGCCCGCCTGAAAGGCCGAAAGTTCTATGTTGAAGGGCGGCAGCGGCAGCACGAAGAAGATCCAAAACATCTGCACGAGGACCGAAGTGCCTCGGAATAGCTCCACATAGAATCCAGAAATCCAACGTACTATGGCGATCGGCGAGGCCCGCAGCACGCCGATGACGATGGCGAAAGCGAAGGCCAACGCCCCGCCGGCGATAGTGAGCTGGATGGTGACCGCCAACCCCCGCAACATGGTTGGCAGGAGGTCGAACGGAGGCAGGGTTGGCGAATTGACCATCATCTCAACCCCAAATGCTGTGCCGATCACGAGCAACCCGATCACCGCGAAGATGATTGTCGTCAATCTGGAGGCAGATCCCGTAGTTCTAGTTGCGGTCGTCATATGTCCTCCTTGCTCTCGATTTTCTGTCTAAGGGAGCTCGAATCCCAGTCGAGGGTAGAATGCACAGCCGAGGAGAATACGGTCATGCAAACTTCCGGACTTGACGGATCGGCTTACCTCTTCCCTGAGGAAGAGTTCAGGACTCGTCTGAATAACGTCAGGAAAAGCATGGCCGAGCTCGATTTGGACGCTGGTCTGGTCACAGTCCCCGAGAACATCTTCTACCTGACCGGTCTGCGCCACCAGGGCTACTTTGCCTTTCATTTATTAGTCGTGCCCCTCAAAGGTCAAATGCATCTTATCGCCCGCGCTATGGAGCGAACTACGGTCGAGCATCAGGTCGCCTCCGCTCGGTTCCACGGCTACGCCGATGGGCAAGACCCGGCCATCTTCACCAGTAGGACGCTCGAGAGGCTTGGGCTCGCCTCCGGCCGGCTGGGTTTGGAGCGAAGCAGCGCGAATCTCTCTCCTCATATCGCCGACGCACTTGCAACCGCGCTACCCGGGGCCGGCTGGCAGGATATCTCCGGCGTCATCGACGACCTTCGTCTCGTTCAGTCCCCCCTGGAGCTGGAGTACACTCGCCGTGCCGCGTCCGTCACCGACGCGATGATCTCCGCCGCGGTGGAAGCCGCCGGCGCCGGGGCCAACGAGCGGGACGTCGCCGCCCAGGCCTATCGGGCCATGGTCCAGGCCGGTGGTGAGTATCCAGGCTTTCATCCGCTGATCCGCAGCAGCTCCCGCCTGAGGGAGGAGCATACGACCTGGCGAGATCGGCAGCTGGAACGGGGTGACGCTCTGTTCTTGGAGATGGCCGGCTGCGTCGGCCGCTATCACGCGCCGGGCGGTCGCCTGGTCTTCATCG
>CAZFCJ010000282.1:0-2317 GCA_964517315.1 uncultured Anaerolineaceae bacterium
GTCGGCTGGTCCGCTCCCTCGCCCTAGAGTACGCTATCCCTTGCAAACCGCCCAGCACATCAGTGCAGCTTTGCTGGATCCCCTGCTGAGCCCTTCGACGGAGCCTGTCCTGAGCTTGCCGAAGGGCTCAGGACAGGCTCTGTCGAAGCACCGCTCCAGCGAGGTGTTAGGCCGCATGTGCCAAGAAGCGGTTCCAGCGAGCCATTTCCAGGGCGGGCCCTCTTAGAGCCAACGCGGGACCTTTTCCCTGTATTCCCGATACCCCTCGCCAAATTTTGCCTCGAGCTCACGCTCCTCGCGAGGCACAGCGATGAAATTCATGATCCCCGAAAGGAGTAGGAAGACGACAAGGACGGTAACGCTGCCGTAAAAGAAGGCCCAGCCGAGCCAGAGCATGAGTTCTCCCAGAAACATGGGATTGCGGGTGAACCTGTAAGGACCACGAATCAAGAGATAGCTTGGCGTTCGTTCCATCTCGACCCTTTGCGGGGTTTGGGCAAGGTGGAGGACCATGGTCCATACGACAAGTGCGACTCCCACCGCGATCAGCGCTAGCGAGAACAAGTTCGGGAGACCAGGGCGGCCCTCTACCCAGCCGTAGCGCGTCGAGAGTAAGGAGAGGCCCCACGGGAGCACGTTGTGCACAACTACGAAGCCCGCCGTCCAATAGACGGGAACCACCCAGCGGGGAATGCTAAGTGATTTAGGCGACTTATGGTCCGGAACTTCGGGCTGATCCTTGGCTTTCATCTATAAGATGCGGCCTAACTATTAATAGATGGCCCCCTCGACCCTGGATGCGGACACGATGACCGTACCCGGCGCTCTCCTAAGCTTGCTCTTCGATACATTTGTGTAGCCGGCTTGGATTAGCCACTCGGTAACTTCTGTAGAGCTGTAGGTTCTACCGCCCAGCCCAACATGGTAGGCGAGAGATAGGATTCGGTGACTCGCGGCGGACACCCTACCGATCGATGGCTCCTCCATCTGATCCATAATATGAATGCGCCCGCCCGGGCGCAAATCTTCTGCAACCCGTCGGAGAAGCTCATAGTTCTCGTGTTTGTCATGGGCGTGGATGACATTGAATAGTAAGGCCACGTCGTAGGGCCCCGCCAAGTCATCCTGTAAATAATCTCCGCCCAGAACATCCATTTGTTGCCCCAGACCATTGGCCTGAATGTTCTTCTCCGCCTGCTCAAGGGCTTCTGGGAAATCGAAGATTGTAGCCTTGAGCCATGGGTGGTCTTGACACAGCCGAACACTGTACAGACCATGCCCTCCGCCCACGTCCAGAAGTCTCGTCGCGGTATCCGGAATGTTGAGGGCTTTGACGACGTCAGCGAGCGCCAGACGAGCTACGGCCTCGATGCCCGCCTGCGCGATCTCCCAGCCCCGCGGTTGTAGAGAGATCCACTCATACAGATCCGGGGCCGATTTTCCTCCCAGAACTGCAACCTCCAGGTACTCATCCCAGTATCGATAGACGATTTCCTTCCACCATCGAAGGAAATCCAGGATGTGATCAGGGGAGGAGCTCAAAAGCCACGACGAAGTCTGCCGGGTGTTGGAATACATGCCGCCTGCCTCCCCAACGTATCCAAACGAATCAAGAACCGGCAAGAGGGCTGCCAGGCCATCTCGATCAGCGTCGATCTTGGCTGCCAGCTGTTCGACGGTTAAGGGACCTTCCTCCAGCGCGTCGAAAACTCCTGCATCGGAGGCCAGCAGGACCACACGAAGGCCCGTTGCGCCAAAGACATCAATGAGTGCAGAAGGCGCCTGATTGAGAGTGATGAAGAGAAGTCGCTCGAGTGTGCTGGGGATTAAGGGCATGGACAGGTAGCATGGCACGGCCCCATGCCGCAGTAAAGAGGGCCATCTAACGGTTGAGCTAAGCCACTTGCGTCGCTCCGCTCCGCAAGTCGGCGGGAGCGATTTGTTATGCCTCGTGCGGACCTGGACCTCGGGCTACTGGACATTCGTGTTGCGTTCCCCGATTCTCAGTCGATTGCCATCAGGGTCCGTAAGGTCAACCTGCCGAGCCCATGGCTGCTGCACCACCTTTACGCCGAACTCGGATGCGATCCAGTCCACATCGTCAACCCAGAAGTAGACGAGTGTGCCTGGTCGGGCATCGCCCTTGTGCTCGGACAGGTGCAGCCGAACCTCGCCGCGGCGTAGAAAGAGGTACAGCGGAAGGCCAGGAGCGAATCTGTGCTCACTCTCGATTTCGAAGCCGAGACGCCCATACCACTCCGCGGTCTTCTTGGCGTCGGCGACGTGGAAGATCGGAATCAGCTCTTCACGCATGTTC
>CAZFCJ010000283.1:0-2299 GCA_964517315.1 uncultured Anaerolineaceae bacterium
GCCTGCTAAATATAATATTTGGCCCGAAACTCACCGATGCGAAAACTATCAAACAGATGGCGCAAGGGGCTATGCAGCTCCTGATGCTAATCCCCTCCGATACATCAGACTGAGGCCTTCTTAGGAGATATGAGTCAACAGAAAATGAGTGGCAGAAAGCAGACTGTATACTTTGTGTTGTTATTGATTATATTGGCCCTAATTAGCCTGTTATTCTCTGAGTAGCGACGGTGATTCAGCTCTTAGAGTAATTGTATGCAATTTGAGACTTCTGAACTTGGTGATCCAGATATCACGCCCCGAACCGCACGAATTGCTCTCGCCTTCGTAGCAGGGGTGCTGTTGTTTATCATGGAAGTTTATTTCACGCTCTCAGAGTACTACCTAGAATCCCCCCCTTACCTGCAGTTCGCCATAGTCGGGGCGATTTCCGGCGCAGCAACATTTATATTCTTGCGGAGAACGGAACCTAACCGAAGAAACTCGTGGACCTACTCGGCCTTTATAGCCCTCGCTGCTTCACTTCTTGCCTATCCGGGATTTCTTAGAGTCAATTCGTTAACCGCTACAGAGGCGCCGCGACCAGTGACCTATCGCCTCACCAGCGAAAGCACTTGGAAGCCGGTTCGCAACGGTGTACCGACAATTCCGGATTATCTAAAGGGAAGTCCGTGGTGGCAGCAGTTTTCGCCGGGCGACACGTATGAGTTTCACATACGTCAGGGAGGCCTCGGAATCTGGATGATTGATATGGAGCCGATTTACGAGGCACAACGCAAGTTCTATGACTGCTCAGGGATGATTGACTGCATGTTTGTGTCTGGCGTGGGAAGCAAGCCAGGACACCCATCGCTTTGACAGGCTGCGAATCCTGAACTAAGTTCAGGGTCAAAGACCGATCTCACCGGTGTTCAAGGAGGAACGCCATGACACGAGCACGGAGTGAGCTCGTCTCTCCGGAGACCACCCCGTATTACCACTGCGTCGGCCGCTGCGTCCGACGTGCTTTCCTGTGCGGCGAGGACTTCGCCTCCGGCCGTTCCTGCCGTAAGCTTCCCTATATGGGCGACAGGTAGAAAGTAGAGCTTTCTGGCAGAGTATAGCCAGGAGGTTCTGATGAGAAAGTCCCGATTTACCGAGAGTCAGATCGTTTCAATCCTGAAGGAAGCCGATGCCGGCAGGCCCGTCAAGGAGGTCTGCCGCCAGCACGGCATCAGCGCGGCCACGTACTACAAGTGGAAGTCGAAGTACGGTGGCATGGAGGCCAGCGACCTCAAGCGGGTCAAGGAGCTAGAGTCGGAAAACGCCCGGCTCAAGCGCCTGTATGCCGATATGGCCCTCGAGAATGCCGCGATGAAGGATCTGATCGCAAAAAAACTCTGAGGCCGCCCGAGAAGCGAGACGCCGCCCGCCACCTCATTGAGGAGTATGGTTTGGCGGTGGCCCAAGCCTGCCGCTGCGTGCGGCTCTCTCGGTCGGCCTACTACCGGGTCCCTCCGCACTGGACGGTGCGGAACGCCGACATGGTGGCGGCCCTGGCCGAGTTGGTTAAGGACCGGCCGAGCCGGGGCTTCTGGAAGTGTCGCAAGATGCTGCGGCGCCAGGGTCATGGCTGGAATCACAAGGCGATCTACCGGGTCTACAAGCTGATGCGGTTGAACCTGCGCCGCCCGGCCAAGCGCCGCCTGCCCAAGCGGATCCGGACCGAGCTCTACGTGCCCCGCCGGCCGGACACCGTCTGGTCGGCGGATTTCATGGCCGACAGCCTCTACAACGGCCGTCGGTTTCGAACCTTCAATGTGGTGGATGACTTCAACCGCGAGGCCATGCACATCGAGATCGATACCTCGATCACCTCGGAGCGCCTGGTGCGGATCTTCAAGCGCCTGGAAGCCGAGCACGGGCTGCCCCAGGTCCTACGGACCGACAACGGCCCAGAGTTCCTGGGCGAGGCCTTCACCAGCTGGGCCAAGGAGGCCGGCATGGCCATCGACTACATCCAGCCCGGCAAACCCAACCAGAACGCCTACGTTGAGCGGTTCAACCGGACCTACCGCGAGGAGGTCCTGGACCAGCACCTGTTCGCCCGCCTGGACGACGTCCGGGAGGCGACATACTGGTGGATGATCGAGTACAACGAGGAGCGACCCCATGATTCCCTGGGCGACCGGACGCCTCTGGAGGCCCGTCAACAAGCCGCCGGAATCTCTACTTTTGAACTGTCGCCGTAATGGGGAAGCTTACGGATACACGAACACCCTGGCCTTCGTAATCATGCCCGACCACCTGCACTGGCTTT
>CAZFCJ010000284.1:0-2272 GCA_964517315.1 uncultured Anaerolineaceae bacterium
CGACGGAACATGTGTTGCGGGAGATGGCCTCCAAGCACAGCGAGTATTTGACCGTCGTCCGCCACCTGGAAAACCGAGGTAACGGCGCCGCTCTGCGAAGTGGGATTCAAGTCGCGCGCGGCGCGGTCGTGGTCACGATGGACGCCGACGGCCAGCATGACTCGCGCAACATCCCAAGGTTGCTGGAACATATACCTCCGTATGACCTGGTGATCGGGGCCAGGACGGAGGGATATAAGGGGCCGTGGTTTCGCAATCTCGCCAATCGCTTCTACAACGCGTTTGCCAGCTGGCTGTCGCAGCGGCGTGTTGAGGACCTGACCTCGGGCTTTCGCGCCATGAGGCGCGAGGTGGTGCTGCACTTCCTACCGCTCTTCCCGGAGGGGTTCTCCGCGCCAACCACAACGACCCTGAGCTTCCTGAAGGCCGGCTACAACGTGAAATTCGTCCCCGTCCAAGTCGGTCAGCGGAGGGGGGGCGAAAGCAAGATCAGGTTGTGGCAGGACGGCATGCGCTTTTTCTCCCTCATCCTGCGTATGATCATGCTCTACGATCCCATGCGAATTTTCCTGCCGACGTCCCTATTCCTCGTTGGATTAGGCACACTGGCCTGGATCGCGGGGGTCTACAACGCGGGGCGGCTCGTATTTCCGAATTCGACGATCTTTCTCTACTCCGCCTCCGTGACCACATGGCTGCTCGGCCTGGTCGCCGACCAGATCGCTAACAGCAGGATCCATTACCACGGCGACGAGGTTCTCCAGATCGTCAATCCGGAGGAAGACAATCCCCCAGCATGAGAGCTTTCCATGAGCAACTCTGGACGGCAATAGTTGCCCTCGCCGGATGGTGAGTGATGCCGAGCCCGGCGCTTTCCATCGGCAGGATGACCGTCAAAGATACCCTCATCTGTGGTCACCTGCTGATTGGGTGACAAACGCCCGCCACTGTGCCGAGCCTTGTCATCCACCCACTGAATTTTTTCGTTCGCCGCGGTTACCTCCAGCCCTGTTGCTCCCTGGGTCAAATAAATTCACGCTGCCAGAGGGGCGGCAATGAGGATTTCTTCGGCAGATCCCAGTACTCCATCAACCTAGTTTCGATGGTTGACGGATTTTGCATGAAGCCCCGGAGCGGGGGCTCCCACGCCCCCGCGTACCGCCGGCCGGGCGTGGGAGCCCGGCCTCCGTTTGAGGGGCAGACGATTCTCCCGAGTGGAATCCCGTCGAATTCAAGTTGACGGGCCACTGGCTCATGGGTCTCGACTCTTTTGCCCCAGAACAAATGACCACAACATGGGCCGTCGAATTTCCAGGATGTCAAAGTGAGGTTTCAGGAATCGAACGAACTGGCCCGTGCTCCAGTGGTTGATGTGCTCGGGGGTGTTTCCCCAATCCCGTAGGTACTTCAGTCGAAGCATATTTCCGATGCGCCACCAGGGTTCGTTGGGCACGCTGGCCAGCAGGTAGCGACGCGTCACTCGATGCAGCTCTTGGACTGCTAGTGCGGGCCGCCCAACATGCTCCAAGACCTCGAGGCACAGTACGAGATCAAAGGAGTCGTCCGGAAAGGGCAACCTCTGCAAGTTGCCTCGGATAAGAGGTGTCGCCGGCAACCGCGTGCGCGCCTCGAGCAAGCGAGCGTGATCGATGTCGAGGCCCACGAACTCGGCGGAAGATTGGCCCTCTAGGGATTCGAGGACAACCCCTTCCCCGCTGCCCG
Source organism: uncultured Anaerolineaceae bacterium (assembly GCA_964517315.1). Lineage (GTDB taxonomy): Bacteria > Chloroflexota > Anaerolineae > Anaerolineales > E44-bin32 > DASWJQ01. Next base: position 1,723 of record CAZFCJ010000284.1, read on the forward strand.
CGTCGAGCGCAACTTCGAACGCGAGCTCATTGACCAGAGAGTGTATGGTCTCGTGGAACCGCCGATTCGCGAACCGGACGAGTGGAGAGCGATCCGTGTACTTGGTCTGAATCGCAGCCAAGTTCTGACTGGAACTGCGGCCGGAAGGTTGGTTTCTCGTCATGCTACTCAGGCTTGTCGGTGACTCCGGAGAGTAGGGACGCAACCTGGTTCTTGCAGTCTGATTCCTACCACACCACTCGGAAACGTGCCCCCTTGTCGATATCCTGTTTTGAAATCTGTATGATTTTTCATTCTCATCAAACAGCGTGAGTCAGATGACAATTACAATACACTGCGTTCTCAGGAACGCCAACGGATATTTCATGACATAGGCCAATGGTTCCGGCACCGAGGGAAGGAAATGGCGTCATCGGCGCTGCCCCGAGTCCATTCTGCGTGGATGCTTTGGTCTTGCTCTCGAGAAAATGAGAGTCCGATTCATGGACCAAAAGGATGAGATGACTGCGATCGAACGCGTCAAACGGTGTCCCCTGTGCCGGGCCGGCGA
>CAZFCJ010000285.1:0-2247 GCA_964517315.1 uncultured Anaerolineaceae bacterium
GAAGGAGATGCCCGGCTTCGTCGGCAGGATACCCCAGATCATGCTGCCGTGCCGGTGCCATGGACGGCCGGTCGCGGCGTTGCGGTCGGCTGGAACGCCACTATGTGCGCCAGCGTACCGACGGCATCTGGATTCGAGAGCATGCTGCCTCCCGGTTGCGAATGTCCCTAAATCGCACCCGCGTAAGGAGCGCGACGCAAAGGAGCTAAACCGGTGCAGCTGCCGTAGCCAGGCTGCTCAGCCTGGGTGGTTGTGCGGGCATGCCGCAGCAGTAAAAAAACACCGCCTATGGCGCCGGTGCAGATTGACGTTGAGGGCACCATTATCCTCACGGGCGTAGCGCCATCGGAACGCGCGGCGGCCGGTGGCAGCATCGCTCATGTGACCAGCGACGAAGAAGAGTAGGGAGCAGCCCGTCGGCGATAGCTCCTACTCAACACGGAGCAGCGATCATGAGATATCTAGTAATGACCTTTGTCCTGGCCCTGGCGCCGGGAGCCCTGTTGGCGGCGGATTTCAACGCCGCAATGACGGCCTACGAACGCCAAGACTATGCCGCGGCGGTCAGGGAGTTCACTGCCCTGGCCGAGAGCGGCGATCCCCACGCCCAGTATATGCTGGGCAGGCTCCATACCCGGGGCAACGGGGTGGTGCAGGATTTCGTGCAGGCCCATAAGTGGTACAACCTGGCGGCCGCACGGGGCCACAGCCACGCCGCGCAGGCGCGCGACGCTCTCGCCCAGCGCATGCCCTCGAAGCAGATCTCCCAGGCCCAGCGCTTGGCCAGGCAGTGGCGACCCGGATCGGACGTTGCCAGCGCTCAGACGCCGACCCGGCGGCAGACGATCAATGCGATCCAAAGGAGCCTGAATGAGCTCGGTTATGACGCTGGAGTGGCCGATGGATTGTTGGGTGACAGAACCCGCGCGGCGATCCGCGATTATCAAGCCGATCATGGCCTTCCCGTCGATGGCCAGCCCTCGCAAGCGCTGCGGGAGCACTTGACGCAGACGCTGCGCACCGCGCAGAGCGGAGCAACCGCGCAGAGCGGAGCAGATGTGCGCGAGGATGTGCGCAAGCCCGAGGCTAGCGAGTGGCCGTGGCGGCGATTGTTGCTGCACGATGCGTTCCGGGACGGCGATTACAGTCGAGACCCGGCCTGGACGGTCGCCGCCGGCAGCTTCTCGGTGGAGTCGGGAATGGGTTTGCGCAGCGTCCACAAACCCCGCCGGCCATTGGCGGAGCCCCGCCAAGAGGATTTGTCCACGGCGATCCTAGGGGCGATCCTGGAGGAGATCAGCCGTCCCCGCGACCAGGGAGGAGCGCCGGCGCAGTCGCGGGATCTTGCAGAGATCTATGTGGATCAAACCATCACCAATGCCTTTGCCATCCAGCTTGACCTCACCGTGCGCCAAGCCTCGGAACCTCTGCTGTTCGGCCCTTACCAGGGCGGCGATCGGAGCAGCGGTTACCGCCTGGTCTATACCCCCGACGTTGCACGCGGGCTGCACTTGGTGTGGCTGACCGGATCCGGCTCCAGGATTATCGAGTCCGTCGAGCGGCAGTTCAGCCTCAATCGACAATACGCCGTGCAGTGGACGCGGGACGGGCGCGGTGAGATGGTTGTATCTCTTGACGGTGACGAAGTGTTCCGGGTCACCGACCGTAATTTCACTGATCCCTTTGATGGTTTGACGCTGATCAACAAGGGTGGTGACTACACCGTTCGTGAGGTCACCATCCACGGTATCAACTGAGGGATAGAACGAGCTACAGCGCGCCACTCGGCCTTGGCGGATGCGCATGAGCCCTGTTCATCGGCTGCGCTGCAATCGATGTCGGGCACGGGGGTAACGCAGAGGCAAAGGAGGTGCCACTGGGTCAAGCGGCGCCTTCGGGCGGTGACTGGGGGCCGCTTGGGCGGGCCCACGGAGGTTTCCAGCCGGACGTCTGATCGGCCAGTCTGATCGGCCAGGGGGGTCGGTAACTCTCCTGGAAAATGGTGGCGACGTCACCGCCGCCACCGGCTGTGACGCGACCCTTCGAGCGGACGGGCCGCGAGATCGCCTACGAATGCACGCCGGAGCGGGTCCAGGCCGACATCGACCGCCTCAACCCGGCGCTCAAGAAATCGAGGCCCTGAATCGGGCTCGAACCGGGGGCCGCGCTGCGCGCGTTAAACATCACTTAACGCGCATATCATTCTTCACCGACTTCACGCCCCTGACGGAGCCCGCAACCTGGACC
>CAZFCJ010000286.1:0-2180 GCA_964517315.1 uncultured Anaerolineaceae bacterium
CTTGCTCGCTGTGGGGGGCACCGAGCGCCCTTCATAAATCCACCCGCTCCAGTGCAAGCACGTATTCGAGCAGCTCGAAGCAGATCTTGCGCGTCACCTGCGGTAGTCCCATCTTATGCCGAATTACGGAGTCGCGAGGCTGATAGCCCTCCGTGACGAACCGCCAAAGCGTGGGGGCCTTCACGTCGAGCTTGGCGGCCGCCTCCTCCCAGGTGCCGTGTTCGTCATAGAGCTCCTGGCTGGCCGCCTGCGCTCGCCTACAGTTTTGTAAGAACTCAGAAAGTGCCGGAGAGTATCTGGGTCGAGTTCGGGCCTTCTCCGCTTGTGGGGCGTCCTGGGCGGTATCAGTCAAGGGACATACCCCTCATAGCGTCGTTTATTCATTAGGTCCGCTAGCCAGAGCGCATCGTGAATGGTGGTACGTCCGTAGGTGTCCATCAGCTTTTCGAGTTGCGTAACGATTGTGTGAAACTCGGCATCGTTCTCGAAAAGCTCTTTCAAGTGGCCTGGGGCGTCGGGAACCAGGAATAGGTCAAGCTGTTTTTTGACCTCGTCACTCACGTCCATCCTCCTGTTCTTCGAGCGCTGCCACGTATTGTCGCCAGTAGGCAAGCTCCACATAGTCGCCCGTGGCGTAGTGTGGTCCCTCCACGCAATCGAGAATGATCTGTGGGCGATAATCGTGAAGGCGGGCAAGCATGGTGTCCCGCCGGTCTATCTCCTTCTGGCGGGCTTCGAGCATGTCCTCGACGAACTCCTCAATTTGCGTTGACGCCGAGGCCTCTATTCTGCCCCCGGCTTCCATACCAGCCAGTAGCATGCGAAATGCGGCCATCTGGCCGTCCAGCGATTGGAAGATCTCGTCAGGAATGCTCATCCTGGGCCCCCTGTTCTTTGAGGGTGGTGAACCACAACCCCTGTCTGATATGTCGCAGAGCATTATCCCCCTCAAGATAGTCTCCTGCTTCAAGTCCGTGTAGGCGAAGCACCCAACGCTCCCAGTCTGATGGCTCATCCTCAGTCGCATCCGGCCATCCACCATGTACACCATCATTGCTAAAAAGACGTTCAATCAGTTCCCGATCTTGCCGTAGCCGCTCATTCTCTGCCTCGGCTACAGTCCTGTCCTTTAGGGCGTCTGCCAGGGCTTGTTTGATGGACCGCTGCAATTCATCCAGTTCTGACACCGGTCCCTCGATCACCCTGTCGATGGCGTCCTGTAGATCCATCATCAACTCTTCATTCTTGGTCAACCGCTGCACCTGTTCACTGCTCATCCTGGGCCTCCTCTTCGAGGGCGGCAAGGACAATCACTCGACCACCATCGTCCATCACAAACTCAGCCCGCTCAATTCCTTCGTTTCCGTCCTTCGTGGCGAGTTGGTAGAGTCGCACGGCGGTTTCGGCGGTAGGAAAGGTCCCTTGCGACTCCTGCTCTTCGACATCAGTGTCAAGCTCCCTCAGGTCCCAACCCAACTCGTAGAGACCGGACAGCACCCGCTTGATTTCAGCAACGGCTCCCAACAGAGCGAGACCGGCGTTGTCCTGCTTCTCTCGCAACCGCTCATTCTCCTGCTGGCAGTCTGCGAGGGCTTGTTCGAGTGCCTCGATGTGGCCCCAAAGCGCCAGCACGTCATACTCCGTACCTTCGATAACCAGCACGGCGTCCTCGGCGTCGTACCGTTTCTCTTTGTCCGTCAATTTCTCCACCGCATCCTCAGCCATCTGTCTCTCCTCGCCAGGTGCGGGCGAACTGCATAAGGATGTCGGCATATTTATTCGGACCGACGGGATACTCTAATCGAGTTATTTCTTTGGCCGCACCCTCCGCCTCATCAGCCGTTAGCTTCATCGCGGCGTTGAGTAGGTCTAGCGCGTTGATGGGATCCAGAATGAAGTCGCAGTTCTCACAGTCGTACACTGCACCGCCCCATCCAAACCTGAATACCAACTCATGCCGCCCGCCCGCGTCGCATTGAACGCCAATGCCCATCACAACGACTCTCTGCACACGTGAGGTTCTTTGATGCCGCATATAGGGCAATAAGGGTCCGGGAACCGCACCGGCCTCACCACCAGCGCCTCCCCGCTGAAATCCAACTCAAGCGGGACATTGCCGAACAACACTCGTGCCAGCTCCATCGCGGCTTCAAAGTCCATGTTGACAGCGAGGACCAGGC
>CAZFCJ010000287.1:0-2161 GCA_964517315.1 uncultured Anaerolineaceae bacterium
TCCGCGGATTCAATGACGAAACGCTGCGGGGCGAGTGGCAGGGCCACAGATCGTCCAGGCTCAGCCAGCAGTATCGAGTCATTTATCGTGTAGAGAAGGACGAGTTTTTCGTCCTGGTCATAGAGGTAACACCCCATGACTACCGAAAGAAGTGACATGAAGGAATTTCGCCCAGCCAAGCGGCATATTGAAGTATCGACCGGTGAGTCGGTACGGATTCTGCGCGAACTTCAGGAACTCAGCCAGAACGAACTGGCCGAGTTGAGCGGTATTCCTCAGTCGACGATCTCGGCGATCGAGAACGATAGAGTCCGCCTCGGGGTAGAGAGGGCGAAAGTTCTTGCCAGAGCCCTGAAATGTCATCCAGCTGTTTTGGTGTTTCCGGGCTGGGATGTCGGGATCGAATCAGCCGCCTAACAAGCGACTGTGTTCGCAAGTCAAGCGTTAGTAACAGCAGCCCGCCATTCGACGTTATCCCGCACCATCGCATTGAGAGCGGTGACGATTTTGCGGATGCAGGCAGTGAGAGCCACCTTCTTGTGTTTCCCGGCCTCGAGCAGTCGCTCGTAGAAGGCCTTGATCTCCGGGTTGAACCGAACCGCCGACAAGGCGCTGAGGAACAGTGCGGTCCGAGTGACGGCTCGTCCGCCGCGTATCCGTCGTTTGCCGCGTAGCCGGCCGCTGTCCCGATTGAACGGGGCGACCCCGGTAAGCGCGGCAATCTGGCGCCGCGAGAGCTGACCCAGTTCCGGCAGGTCGCCGAGCAATGTGGCGGCAACCGTCTTGCCGATGCCGGGCATGGTGATGAGCAGGTCGCGCCGCTGCCGCCACCGCGCATGCTGCTCGATGGCCCGGTCGAGCTCTCGCTCGAGGACCTTGAGTTCGCCGGCAATCGTTTCCAAGAGCCGATCGATACTGCCCTGCAAGGCCTCCGGCATGATCTGCCGGCGGTTCTTCTCCATGGTGGCCATCTCGGTCAGTTGCCGCCGGCGGACGATAAAGTCCTTGATTCTGCGGGTCTCCGGGTCGTCCGGTACGCGGACCACGGGTTTCACCGTGGCGGCGAACTCGGCGATCAGCCGGGCATCGATCGCATCGGTCTTGGCCAGCTGGCCGATGGCACCGGCATAACGGCGAACCTTCAACGGCGACACCACGGTTACCGGCAGGCCCGCGGCCATGGCGGCTTGCACGAAAGGCCGTTCCAGGCGGCCGGTGGCCTCGAGGACGATGCGCGCCAGGCGATAGCGCCTGAGCCGCCTGATCAGCTGCTCGATGCCCTCGGCATCGTTGCCGTAGGTAAATGCCCGTTGTCGTTCAAACAGATAGACATCGAGCATGGATTTGCCGACATCCACGCCGACGTTCACAGCAACAGCTGGCTTGGTCATCGTTACTCACCCTTGCTACATTCGGGCTCTTGAGGCCCATTCGACTGTTCGAGCTAGTTGATGGAACGATGTGCCGCTGCACGCTTGTTAACGGTCTCTGCGACAACTGGATCCGACGCTGCATCGAGCTGGCACATCGATAAGCCGACAGGCTTATGGGCCTCACCTTATCCCTCGGTGTGCCCGTGACCAAACATACAATGCGCTGCACCCACCCCTTGACCCAGTCCGCCTTGCGCTGCCGCTCCAGGCGGCCTGCGTCAAGCGACGGGTGAGCTAGGTCGTTAGGCTGCATTCACCTCAATTGGTAGCATTGGCATCGTGACGTGCACTTGCCAAGGCCCGACAAAGCGGTAGTCCCACCCGAGAAAGTCCGGGCCTATCTCCTCTCCGATACACATCCAATCGGACGGTACAAAGCCGCGGTTTTTCGGTCTTTGGGCTACGAATCTCGAAACTGGGAAGTGCTGGCCGAAGACCTCCGTAACCTGTTGATTCTCGATGCAGAGGAGCTTGGTTCCACCGAATTCGGGACGAAATTCGCAATTCGAGGCACTATTCGCGGTCCGAGCGGAGAAAGTGGCGTTATAGTTTCGATTTGGATTGTGCGAAACGACGAGGACTTTGCGCGTTTCGTGACAGCATATCCGGAGTAGTAGTCATGCCTATCAAGGAGCTCGATACAGTTGCATTGACGGAAGACCTGCCGTCGCATGGTCTCAAAGCCGGTGACTTGGGTGCCGTTGTTGCAGTGTATTCACCCGAGGCGT
>CAZFCJ010000288.1:0-2077 GCA_964517315.1 uncultured Anaerolineaceae bacterium
CGTAGCCCTCCCACTCCGGCTCGAAGGGCGTGACGTTGACGATAATGCCGCAGCGGGCGTAGGTCGACTTTCCCACGCAGATGGTGAGCACGCTGCGCGGGATGCGAAAATATTCCACGGTTCGGGCCAGCACGAAAGAATTCGGCGGGATCGTGCAAATGTCGCCCTGGTAATCGACCATCGAGGCCGGGTCGAAGTCTTTGGGGTCGACGACAGCGGAGTACACATTGGTGAAGATCTTGAATTCGTCGGCGACTCGGATGTCGTAACCGTAAGAGGAAACGCCGTACGAGATCACGTCGTCTCGCACCTGGTCCTGTACGAACGGTTCAATCATCCGCTCTTCGCGCGCCATATGGGTGATCCAGTGGTCGGGTTTAAGACCCATGCTTTGCTCCTCCCTATCTGTGTGCTCTGCGGTGGTGTGGTTCCTGGGCCACCGGATTGGTCAGGGATCCGATGCCTTCGACCTCCACGGTCACTTCGTCGCCCGGCTTGAGCGGACCGACGCCGCTCGGAGTGCCGGTCATGATCACGTCCCCGGGCTCGAGGGTCATCACGGATGATATGAACGCGACCAACTGGACGGCGGGGAAGCTCATGTCGCGGGTCGAGGCCATCTGCCGCGGCTGGCCGTTGACCGTGCAGCTTACCAGTGCGTCGGCGGGGTCCAGCTCGGTTTCGAGCCAGGGGCCAAGGGGGCAGAAGGTGTCGAAGCCCTTGGCGCGCGCCCACTGGTCGTCTTGCTGCTGTAGATCGCGGGCGGTCACATCATTGCCGCATGTATAGCCAAGAATCACGTCGGCGGCTTGTTCGGCTCCGATCCATCGGGCGCGCCGACCGACGACCAGTGCGAGCTCGGCCTCATGCTCCACGCGTTGGGACTGCGGCGGCAGCCAGATTGGGGCTCCCGGCCCGACGACCGCCGACGGGGGTTTCAAGAACAGAAGCGGCAGCTCTGGAACCTCGGAGCCGTGCTCCGCGGCGTGGGCGGCGTAATTCTTCCCCACGCAGATGATCTTTCCCGGCGCGATGGGGGGCTCGAGCTGAACCTGCTTAAGCGGTGTACTGGCGCGCTCCCGCCGATAGGTCCTGAAGGGTGATCCGCTCAGTTCGCCGACCCGCTCGTCGTCGAGCCACCCCCACAGGACCTGGGCGTCCGGGCTTCTACGATAGCGGAGTATCCTCACGGCGGTCCTCCTTAGGCGGCTCAAACGGTTTCCGAGCCCAGGCCAAGTCGTAGTCTTCCTGCCATGGAAAGACCTCGACGTCGATCAGGCCCTGGTCGGCGAGCACGTCGGGAAACCGGTCTTGAGTAAACGTCCGGCCGAGGATCAACGGTGCTTGCCATCCGACGCGGTTGGTCACGAGCAGCCAGCCGCCGGGTCGCAGGACCCGCACAAGCTCGCGCAGTGTAGCCCGGGGATCCGGGGTGAACTCCAGCACCTCGAGGCTGGCCACCAGATCGAAAGTACATGGGTCAAATGGCAGGGGTGTGGCCCACCCCTGCACCCAGCGCCTGCGCACCCGGCCGTCCGTGGGAAGCTCGCTCTGCACCATCCTGCGCGAGGCCTCCAGACCAACGACGGTGCCCTCAAAGCGACCACTGGCCTCCAAGGCCCACGCGAGGCGGCCGGTGCCGGCGCCCACGTCGAGCAGGCGCGAGTCTTCCAACGTACCCAGGACGTGGGCGACCGGCTCGCCGAGAAAGCGCTGCTCCCAATCCGGATCGTACTCCTTGATCTTGTTGTAGCGGCCGGCGGTCAGGTCGTACATGGCCACCACGGCACGCCGCCCAAGGTGTGCGCCCTCACAAATCGAGAGCTCCCAATAGACGAGCAGCGCAACCAGGGCAGCGAGAAGCGCGATCCACATGAGGATGGAGGAATCCCTCCTTGCGACCCGTCGAACCGAAGACAAGCTCTCATTTTAGCTCAGGCCGGCGGGCGGCCGCGTTGACGCCTTCCTCGCCGCGCGGCTATAATGCGTTGGGCGGATAGCTCAGCTGGTGAGAGCGCTTCCCTTACAAGGAAGAGGCCGCAGGTTCGAGTCCTGTTCCGCCCATAAGGGCGTCCCA
>CAZFCJ010000289.1:0-2069 GCA_964517315.1 uncultured Anaerolineaceae bacterium
TCATGCTCTCGGTGCAGTCCGAAGCCGACTACATGCGCAGGGCGATGCTGGCCGGCGCTCGGGACTTCATCGCCAAGCCGCCTTCGGGCGATGAACTGGTGCGGACCATCCGTGTCGTCGCCGAGCGGGCCAAGGAGCAAAGGGAAAAGTTAACCCAAACCGTTCAGCAGGTGCCACAACAGCCTGCTGGCGGATATGCCCCCGGAACCGGCCCCCTGGAAGGGAAAGTGGTGTCGTTATACAGCGCCAAGGGGGGGGTCGGCTGCACCATGCTGGCCACCAACCTCGCCGTTGGACTCCACACGGATGAGACGCCTACCGTTCTCGTGGACGCCAATCTTCAGTTTGGCGATGTTTCCGTATGCATGAACCTGCAGGTGAAAAACAGCATCATCGAATTGGCCTCTCGGTCCGACGAGCTGGAACCCGAGTACGTCGACGACGTGCTCATGACCCACGAGAGCGGGCTGAAGGTGCTGGCCGCGCCGCCACGCCCTGAAATGGCCGACGAAGTTCAGGCCGACGAACTCCGCAAAGTGCTGCGGTTTCTGAAGCGGCATTTCGCCTACGTCGTGGTTGACACGAGCTCCACCATGGACGACGTCACCCTCGCCGTGCTGGACTCCTCGGATCTGTTGATGGTGGTCGCCACTCCCGATATACCCTCCATTAAAGACACCCGGCTGCTGTTCGATCTGTTGAGCGTGCTCGATTTCCCGCGCTCGCACGTGATGTTCGTGCTCAACAAGATGGGGCGGAAGACCGGGATCACCAGCAGGGCGGTCTCGGAGAACTTGAAGCGGCCGGTGGAGGCGGAGATCCCGGCCGACGAACAGACCGTATCGGGCTCGATTAACCGCGGGATCCCTCTCATCATGAGCGACAAAGGTAAGGAACCTGCAAGGGATATTCTGAATTTGCTTGGTAAACTTAAGGAACGATTGGTCGATGAGCCCGAAGAAGAGGCCGCGGAGGCGGAAGGGGAACGCTCGCGCCTCTTCACCAGATAATCATTTAAGCCACGACATTTGGCAAATGGGGAGGTAATGTGTCCCTACTAAAGCGAATTGAAGAAGGACAAACCCAAAAGTCCGAATCGGGCGAAGAACCCTCGGGAGAAAAGCTGGCGGGCTCGCGTCTGAGCGGTATCAGCGCGCGCCGCTCTTCGCCCCCGGAAGGCGGTCAAAGCGACCAGTACCAAGACCTCAAGTCCCGGGTGCAGAACAAGCTGCTGGCCGAGCTGGACCCCACGATGGACGTCAGCCAGACCGCCGAGGTGCGGAGGACGATCGAGGAGCTGTTCGAGAACATCCTTGCCGAGGAGAAGATCGTGCTCTCCCGCCCCGAGCGCAGGCGCCTGTTCGAGCAAATTGTGGCCGAAATCCTCGGGCTCGGCCCGCTGGAGCCCCTGCTCGCCGATGAGACGATCACTGAAGTTATGGTGAACGGGGCCAAGAACATCTACATCGAGCGGGCCGGTAAGCTCAATCGGGAGCCGGCATCCTTCGAGAGCGACGATCACCTGATGCGGATCATCGACCGCATCGTCGCCCCGCTCGGCAGGCGGATCGATGAGTCCAGCCCGTATGTGGACGCCCGTTTGCCCGACGGTTCGCGTGTCAACGCCGTCATTCCCCCCATTTCGCTCGTCGGTCCCGTGCTCACCATTCGTAAGTTCTCCAAGGTGCCGATCACGGTCGACCAGATGGTCGAATGGGGCACGATCACCGCGGAGGCGGTGGAATTCCTGAAAGCCTGTGTGGTGGCCAAAGTCAACATGATCATCTCCGGCGGCACAGGCTCGGGGAAGACCACCCTGCTGAACGTTGTCTCGCAGTTCATTCCATCGGACGAGCGCATCATCACGATCGAGGACGCGGCGGAGCTTCAGCTCAGGCAGAACCACGTCGTCTCCTTGGAGAAGCGCCCGCCGAACATTGAGGGCCGGGGCGAGGTGACGATCCAGAACCTGGTTGTAAACTCGCTGCGTATGCGCCCGGACCGCATTATCGTGGGTGAGATTCGTGACGAAGCCGCGCTGGACATGCTCCAGGCGATGAACACCGGTC
>CAZFCJ010000290.1:0-2060 GCA_964517315.1 uncultured Anaerolineaceae bacterium
GGGCTCTGAGGGATCCGTGAGCTGTGGCCCTTTTCAACTAAGCCTCTGCCATTTCGGCCGGCGCCGATGACTCGCGTTCCGTTTCAGCGGGCCATCCAGGTGCCGATGCACAGTGACCAGCGAGGAGAACTCGGCGGTGAAGGCTTGATGTGTCAACGGAGTCGAGAACAGATCCGACGCCTAACACTCGGGCGGGGCGGAATGGATGGGGGGGCTCGACGGCGGCTGGCGATCTCCTGTATTCACCGGTGGCCACCCGCGGCTCTTATCGTGACCCACGGAGACCGACGGCCCGATTAAGCTCGACCCGCTCCTTCAGGCAAGCAACCCTTACCGGCCAAAGCCGGCCGTACGAGCCTTGACGATCGCCTGCGCCCGGTCGGTAACCTGCAGCTTGCTGAAGATACTTGAGATGTGGTTGCCCACGGTCCGGGGGCTGATGTGCAGCTGCTCGGCGATGTCCTGATTACTGAGGCCAGCGGCGATCAGGTCCAGCACTTCTCGCTCCCGCGGGGTCAGCTCCGGAAACGGACCCTGCTCCTCAACCGTGCCTTGTTCGAAAAAGTCGGCCAGGCGGTCGGCGATGCCGGGACCGAACATGGCGCCTCCGCCTGCGACGACCTGGATCGTGTGCAGAACCTCGGCTTTACCTGAACCTTTGAGAATGTAGCCACGTGCGCCGGCGCACATCGCCGCAAACACGGTATCGTCGTCCTCCAGCATCGTCAGCATCACGATGCCCACCTCGGGGTCTCTGTCAAGTATGCGCTTCGTCGCTGTCACCCCGTCGAGGTCCGACATCATGACATCCATCAAGATCACATCCGGCTCGAACGACTTCGCCTTCGCGACCGCTTCTTCGCCGCTCTCCGCGTCACCCACAACTTCAATTCCGGGGGCGGCCTCGAGCAGCGCCGCGAGCCCCTCTCGGAAGATGGAATGGTCGTCGGCGATCAACACTTGGACGGTCTCGGTCACGATCGAGTCTCCTCCGGCAGCGGCAGCTCAGCCCGGACTCGGGTACCACTGCCCTCTCGATCCTCGACGGTCAATCGGCCGCCCAATTCATCCGCACGCTCCTGCATAGAGGTCAACCCGACGCCGTATTCCAGGCGATGCGACAGCCCCTGACCGTCGTCCAGTATCTGTATCCCTAGATACATGTGGTGTTCCCCCTCTTGCAGCCAATAACGTATCTCAAAGCGCTGGGCTTGTGCGTGACGAACCACATTGGTCACGGCCTCCATCGTGATACGGTATGCGGCCACCTCGACCGCGGCGGGCAGCTTCGGCAGCTCCTCCGGCTCGGATGCGACGCTGAACCGCGGCCGCTGATCTCCCCTGTGATTGCGGCGCAGTTGGGCTCGCACGGCTCCGATCAAGCCCAGATCATCGAGAACGGGCGGACGCAGCTGATGGACCAACCTGCGGATATCTGCGACGATCTCCTGCGTTTGCTGGTGAAGCCCTCCGAGCTGTTCGAGCGCAGCGTCGGGATCCTCCCGGACGAGGTCCATCGCCGTGTCCAGCTTGAGTGTCTGGCTGGCCAACGTCGGACCCAGCCCGTCATGAAGATCACGGCGCAGCCGGCGGCGCTCCTCTTCGCGAGCGGTCACCAGCCGCCGCCGCGACACCCGCAGCGCGGCCGTCACCCGCAGCGCGTGCGCGACCGCGCCGACCTGGTGGGCGATATCCTCCAACAGCAGCCGGTCTCTCGGAGCAAGATCTCCACCGGGACTGCGGGGTGCCGCCACGATCTGACCAACCCGCTCTCTCTGGTGGGTCAGCGGAAAGACCGCTCGCTCCGAGGGATCCACGTCTGAGCGGTCACCGAATTCAGCCCTGGTCTTATACACGCCTCGTTGTTCAAGCTGAATCGCAACGTACGGCAGCTTGAGGGCACCCCCGATCGTCTCCACGACGGTATCGAGGATCTCACCCGGCGGTCCCGAGCGCGATAAGCTCCGCCCGAGCTGAGAAAGCACACTGTACGGTTCATCGCGCTCACCGAACATCAGTCGGTTGACGCCGCGCTGCAATCTCTCACGGAGCGGTGCGAA
>CAZFCJ010000291.1:0-2058 GCA_964517315.1 uncultured Anaerolineaceae bacterium
AATAATATACCAGTATTTCCTTGACTATCTCAAATGAACATGGTATATAACTTCTGTACTCGGTGCTCCACTACGTGATATGGGTGCCCAAAGAATTTGAGTTCGCCGGTTGCTCAAATTCCAGAGAACGGGACCTCTTCCATTGCCGCAGCGCAGAGCGATGCTTGACGGGGGGCTGAATAGATACGGCCCAGGGCCTCACCGGGTGGGAGGGGCTCACCGATGCTGATGACCCAAGGCGCGTCGTCTCGCCCCCGAGCGCGTTGTGGAGTGGACAAGGCCGACCCACCTCACACTCAATGGAATCTGGAAAACCGGGCGGAACTGAAGGATCTAATCCTATGAGGCCGCTTTCTGCTCGCATCGAGGGGATCACCCCGTCGGGCAGCCGAGAGATCGTCGACGTCGACTGGGACGAGGTGCTCTATCTGAGCAGCGGGACGATTGACTTCGAGATTCTCAAGCACGTCCACGAAGCAGGTGTAGAAGCGATCCGCGAGGACTTTACGGCATATACCAACAACCAAGGCTACGTTCCGCTCCGCGAGGCGATCACCGAGAAGCTGGCCCGCGACAACAACGTCGAATATGACGTGGATGAAGTCCTCGTCACTTCAGGCAGCAGTGAGGCCTTGGGCGCCATCGCCCAGGCGGTGCTCGATCCGGGGGATGAAGCCATCATATTTGACCCTCACTATGTTGGGGGATTTGGCGCCGTGGTCCAGTTGGCGAGCGGGGTGAAGCGGATCATCCCGACCAAGAGCGAGGACAATTGGAACCCGGATCCGCAAGCCGTCCGGGATGCGATCACGCCGCGAACGAAATTGCTGTTCCTCGTGAGTCCCAACAACCCCACCGGTTCAGCCCTGACGGAAGAGACTGTGCGGTCGTTGGCGGAGATCGCTCGACGTCACGACCTGTACGTGGTTTCGGATGAGCTGTACGAGAGGATCATGTTCGACGGCAAACGGGTGTTCAGTCCGGCTTCGCTTCCCGAGATGTGGGAGCGAACGTTTACGGTCAATGGCTTTTCGAAGGGCTTCGGCATGACGGGCTGGCGAGTTGGCTACGTCGCGGCCCCCAAGCCTCTTCTGGATGCCGTCCGGGCGGCCCAGAATTACGTGGGGATCTGCGCACCCTCGATATCCCAGCGGGCCGCGTTGGCGGCCCTCACCGGACCGCAGGAGCCGGTCCACCGAATGGTGGAGGACCTGCAACGCCGCAGGGATTTTGTGGTCCAAGCCTTGAACGAGGTGGAGGGGCTCGCAGTCAAGCCCCAGGATGGGACCTTCTACACGTTCGTTGACGCCCGTGAATTCATGCGAGAGAAGGGGCAAGAAGTTCAGGAAGCCCTCAATCAACATACGGATTATCAGGCCACCGGAACCCCCTCCAAACAACTTTCCGATTTTCTCGTCATCCAGGGTCAGGTATACGTTTCATCCGGCGGCACCCTGGGTGCCGCCAGCGATGGATGGTTCCGGATATCTGAAGCGGATCGAATGACCAAGCTCGAAGAGGGCGTGGACCGGATCAAGAATGCCATTGAATCCATCTGACTCTGGGGAAGTGGAGCAGCGACCGTCCTGTCTTGGCCTGCCCCTCAACAGAACCGCCACCTCGCGTGCCCGCTGGCTGAGGCATTGAGGCACCAGATGACCCCTAAGACCGAAAAACGAGACATCGCTCTGGAGGAGATCTCTGGTGAGCCAGAGCGATACTGGACGCGCATCGTCATCGGAGACGACGATTGCGAGCCGATCCCGGACGGGAACGGTTTGAATTACATCAGCCCAGAAGTTTGTGGCTCCTTGGCGATCGATGCTGGCACGTTCGAACTTCAACCGGGCTTTGACAAGCGGGACCGCCTCCACTCCCACAGCAATGAGGAGTTCTCCTACATTCTGGGGGGCCACGGCTGGATCGCCGTGGAAGATGAAATCCATCATTTTGGTCCGGGTGACTTCGTATTTGTTCCGGCGTTCGCCCGCCACGGCTGGGGGAACGAGGGGGACGAGCCGCTGCGCGTGCTTTTCTGGCGCCCGGTCAAAACCAAGC
>CAZFCJ010000292.1:0-2042 GCA_964517315.1 uncultured Anaerolineaceae bacterium
GGGCCATGACCACGGACCGCCAGCGCTCCAAGAAAAGTTATGGAAAGACTCTGCGTTCTCCGCGCTCTCTGCGGTGGTTCCACGGTTCGCCGACTGGAGACTAGAGCTGAGGTTCCCGCAGAGGTGCTAATAGGCCGTCAGGCCGAGTCCGATGACTTTGCGATTTCGCGGAAGCCCACGCTATTCCTTCGGAGGCCGGGCTCCCATGCCCGGCCGGCGGGTTGCGGGGGCATGGGACCCCCCATACAAGAACACAAAGGGTTTCTTTGAGTCTTTGTGTGTTGGTGTTATTTCTTTTGGTAGCTGGTAGCTTGTTGATTGGAGACTGAGACTAGAGACTCGAGCTGAAACCTGATTGCTGATACCTGACACCTGATGCCTGAATCCTCAAGCCAAAGGCCGATCACTGAGCGCTTGGTTCTTGACTACTGACGCTGATCTGCTATATGCTAACCTCAGCCCACACGGGAGATTGGGGGACCCCATGTCGAGGAGGAGCTTCTTCACCGCAGCGGCGATGGTCGCTGCGTTTGTGTTTCTGGCGGCCCTGCCCGCGCAAGCCGAATGCGAGCCCGGATCGGACGACCCCGACTGCCGGCTGACCCCGCTTCAGTCCCAGCAGGTGAACCCCGCCGCCGTCTCGGGCGACGGATCATCGAGCGAAGTTTCCCCGAGCGGCTCCCCCTCCTCGGCACCTGTTGGCGACATGCCCGTCGTCTCCGCCAGCTCACTGGAGCCGTCAGGCGTCAGCGATCAGCCGTCAGCCGCCAGCTCAGATCCTGCGCCCTTCGACACCAAGAGCTCGGCGCTCAGTGCTCAGAGCTCAGTGCTTGCCTCCCCGGCCTCGCTCGACATCCGCATGCGCTACCAGTCAGCCGACCCGCGCGACGTGTCATGCGGAGTTCTGGCATTGGGCATGGCCATGGACGGGCTGGATGGAAATGGCCCGGCTTCGTCGGCCCTGATCGACTTCCTGGAGGAACGCGGCCTGCTCTACGAGTGGGGCACCGGGGTGGAGGAATTGGCCTACGCCGCGGGCGAGTTCGGCTACGCCGGGGCGCGTCCGTTCCACGGCGCCTCCTTTGACCAGCTGCGCTCCGAACTCGCCGCCGGGCGACCGGTCGTCGTGGCGCTGGGCGCCAACCCTTCGACTGCGCTCGGGACAGGCGGAGAGGGCGTCCCGGGCCACTTCGTCACGCTCACCGGCATCTCGGCCGATGGAAGCACCGTCTCGTACAACGACCCGCTGCTCGGGGAGCGGACCGTCGACCGTTCGGTCTTTGAGGCGCTCTGGGCGCTGCAGGGCAACAGCGGGGTCGGCTTCGCTGGCGAGACCGGGACCTCCACCCAGGGTTCGGATACCGAGGCCCTGCCCTGGCTGGCGTTCGCCGCCGGGCTGATGGGCGTGATCTCGGCCACGCCGCTGGCGATGCGCAGAAAAGGCATCGGCGGCCGCCTGGTGGGCGGCGAGTCCGTGGCGAACTTGAACGCTCGGCCGCCGTATCCCGCCCCCGCCGGGAAGCGCTGGCAGGCCGAGATCGTGCCGCGTTACGAGACGCGCACCGTGCAGGATGGCTGGCGGACGGTGAGCGAACGGGTGCCCGTGACGGTACGGCGGCGGGTGCAGGTCGGCACCCGTACGATTGTGGAGAAGATCCCCAAGTACAAGACCGTCCGCGTCCGCGACGGTTATCGATACAAGCCGGTGCAGGTCCCCAAATACCGCAACGTGCGCTACGTCAAAAGCTACCGCACGACCTTCCGTCGTGTGCCCAGCCGCTACGGATACTCGTGGGCCCGCCGCCGGGTCCCGATCTACGGCACCCGCCGGGTGCGCGTCGGGTCCCGCACCGAATACCGCCGGGTGCCGCGCTACACGACCAAACGGGTACCGGACGGCTTCGAAGTGAAGACGGTCACGGTACCGAAGTACGAGTGGCGCAATGTGCAGATCGGCTGGGACTACGAGCCGAAGCGCGTCCCGCGCATGGTCACCGAGAAGGTCAAGGTCGGGACGGAGGTGGAGTGGGAGCTGGTGGATG
>CAZFCJ010000293.1:0-2040 GCA_964517315.1 uncultured Anaerolineaceae bacterium
GGCTGCCGAGAAACGACACCAGGTCCCGCACGCCCAGCTCCTCGGCGATCGCCATAAGCCGGCTCATCTCCTGGGTCCGCTTCTCTTCGCTCGCGCCCGGCTCGCCGCCGATCACGGCCAGGCATTGGCAGCTTCCCTGGAGCTCCCCAGCTTGCTGCAGCCGGGCGATGGCGCGAATGAGCGTGTCGATGCCCTTCAGCGGTTCGATCCGGCCGACGAACAGGATCAACGACTCGCCATCTTCGATGCCGACGAACTCCTTCGCTTCATCTTGCGGGATAGGGTAAAAGCGGGCCGTGTCAACCCCTGGTGGGATCACGGTGACCCTGTCGGTGGAGGCTTCGTACAGCCACTGGAACTGGGCCAGTTCAGCCTGGGTGGACGCCACGATGAGATCGGCCTCACGCAGCAGTGTGCGCTCGGATTCAATCCGCAGCTCGGAGGCGCGTTCATCGTCCGATTGCGCCACACGATTCTTCATCAAACCGAGCGTGTGAAATGTTTGGACGAACGGCACGCCCCAAACCTGGGCCAGCTCGAGCGTCGCCAGGCCGGAAAGCCAGTAGTGGCTGTGTATCACGTCGTACTGTAGCTGCTTGCTGCTGGCGATCGACTTCACGTTCTCGACGAACTCGGGCAGGAACTCGGCCAGCTCATCCTTGTCCATGGGCCGCTCCGGCCCGGCCGGAACGTGCACGACGCGGTTGCCGAAGCCCAAGTCGTGCAGGACATGGGGTACGTGCTCATCCTGTGAGCGCGTGTACACATCAACCCCCACGCCCCGCATCCCGAGATGCCGGCTCAGATCGCGCACGTACACGTTCATACCGCCGGTGTCCTTGCCGCCGAGCGTCGCCAGCGGGCACGTGTGATAGGAGATCATTGCAATTCGCATAAAGTGATTATCATTCGGGCCCCGCGTCTTGCCAAGGCTTGATCTCGATTGGTATAATCGCTCTCGTCGCCGGCGTAGCTCAGTGGCCAGAGCGCCGCTTTCGTAAAGCGGATGTCGTGGGTTCGACTCCCACCGCCGGCTTTGGCGCTCCCGCTGCGGAGCGCTTCTTCATTGCCCGCTCCGCATATAATGGAGCCTACATGGTGGATAGCCCTCCCCCCGTTGTGATCGGAATCGCCGGCGGTACCGGCTCCGGCAAAACGACCGTTGCCGAGGTCATCCTCGAACGAGCCGGGGCCGACAACATCGCACTCGTGCCGCAGGACGCCTATTACAAAGACTTGTCCGAACTGCCCGAAGCCCAGCGGGAGATGGTCAACTTCGACCACCCCGATTCGCTCGAGACCTCGCTCATGGTCGAGCACGTGCGCGCCCTGCGCAGCGGCGAGAGGGTCGAGATTCCAGTCTATGATTTCGCCCGCCACGCACGCACGGAGGAGACGGTCATCGTCAAGCCCCAGCCGGTCATTCTGGTCGAAGGCATTTTAGTCTTCGTCGAGCAGCAGCTGCGCGACCTGTTTGATGTCAAGATCTTCGTCGACACGCCCGCCGATATCCGCTTCATCCGCCGCCTTCAGCGCGACCTGAGCGAGCGCGGCCGCTCGCTCGATTCCGTGATCCATCAATATCAAACCACCGTTCGTCCGATGCACATGGAGTTCGTCGAACCTTCCAAGCGCTACGCCGATGTGATCATTCCGGAGGGCGGCCTCAATACGGTCGCCATGGACATGGTCGTGTCGCGCATTGACGCCCTGCTTTGACAACACACGAATAAAGGAGACCCGATGACCGAGCAGCAGTACGACTCACCACCGGAGACCGTAATCGATCCCGAAACCTCATACAAAGCCACGATCAAGACCGACAAGGGCGACATTGTGATCGATCTCGCCCAGGACAAGGTGCCCAACACGGTCAATAACTTCGTGTTCCTGGCCCGAGAAGGATTCTACGACGGCGTAATCTTCCACCGTGTGATCGAAGATTTCATGGCCCAGACGGGCGATCCGACCGGCACCGGCCGTGGGGGCCCGGGCTACAAATTCAAAGATGAGTTCCACGACGATCTGCGTCACGATGGG
>CAZFCJ010000294.1:0-2036 GCA_964517315.1 uncultured Anaerolineaceae bacterium
AGAAAGTGTACGACATTCGAGCCGATGAAGCCGGCGCCGCCGGTAATGAGCACGTTCCTCATGGGCCCTCCTTGGTCGAGAAGCGGAGTATCGGCTCAGCTTGCCTATATTGCATCAGCGAACGGCCTTGCGAAGTTCCTGGATTTGGGCTCAGTGCTCAGCGCTCGGCGCTCAGAGCTCATTCATATGTCTCCGCCTTGGATAACGGCACTCCCTCCGCGTCCTTCTCGGAAAGAATCGGCGGTCGGCCGTCGAGAAGCGGCCACTCGATTCCGACGTCGGGGTCGTTCCACAGCAGGGTGCGGTCGTGCTCGGGGGCGTAATAGTCGGTGACCTTGTAGATCACATCGGCCCACTCGCTCAGCGTGTAGAAGCCGTGGGCGAAGCCGGCCGGGATCCACAGCTGGCGCCGGTTCGCCGCCGACAGTTTCAACCCGACCCATTCGCCGAATGTCTCCGAGCTCCGGCGGAGATCGACGGCCACGTCGAACACTTCGCCGGCGACGACTCGAACCAGCTTGGCTTGGGGCTGGCGGATCTGATAGTGCAGGCCCCGGAGCACCCCTTGCTGCGACCCGGAGTGATTGTCCTGGACGAACGCTTGCTCGAGCCCTTCCTCAGCGAAGCGCCTGGCGTTGAACGCCTCCATGAAATAGCCGCGGTCGTCCTGAAAGACCTGCGGTTCGACGATCAAAACGCCGGATAGCTTGGTGTGCTGGATGTTCATGGGCTCATTGGCCGTGCGTCCGACCCCCCGATGAGGTACGTCGGGCCGTTTGAGCGTCGACGACTCAAAGCGATCGCGCCTGGAGGATTCTTGTGGATTGAACCGAAGCGAGGGCTCCTTCTTCGGCGGCGCCCCGATCGATCCAAGGGACTTCATCCGCCTGCGCCAATGACAGTCCACCCCGGCCCGACTCAATCACGATCATGTAGGGTCGGAGTCTACCGAAGATTGCGGCTTCGTCAACCCGGCAACCGCGAAGCCACAATGACGACAAAGGGTAAGCGCAAAGCGCGGGCCCAGGGAAGGGCCTGAGGGATGGCGCTCCATGCGAGCGGTACGCGAGAGGCAGATGGGGGTTGGGATGTGGTGTAAGCTTGAGGCCCATGCGACCGTCATCCAAAGAGCCTCAGGTGAACACTGCCCTCCCGGGTCCCGAGAGCCGATCCCTGCTCGGCGTCGAAATCAGCGCCGTGGACATGCGCCGGGCGCTGGAATGGATCGAGCGCTGGGTCGCGCAGGGCGAGCCGCGCTACGTCTGCGTCGCCGCGGCCCACAGCCTGATGGATTGCCGCGCCGATCCGGAATTGCGGCGGATCTTCAACCGGGCGGCGATGGTCACGCCGGACGGCATGCCGCTGGTGTGGTACCTGCGGCGCAAAGGACACCAGCAAGTGGGGCGCGTGTACGGGCCGGACTTGATGCTGGCCCTGTGCGAGCACGGGGAACCGAGCGGTTTGCGGCACTTTTTCTACGGAGGGACTCCCGAGCGTCTGCACATGCTGGCCCAGCGGCTGGGAGAGCGCTTTCCCGGACTCGAAATCGCGGGGACCTTCGCCCCGCCGTTCCGGCCGCTGAACGAAGAAGAGGAGCACGAGCTCCGGGAGGCCGTGCGGGAGGTCCGGCCGGACGTGCTGTGGGTCGGGATTGGTTCGCCCAAGCAGGAGCGCTGGATGGCCGATCGCGTCGGGGACCTGGAGGTCCCCGTGATGATCGGCGTCGGCGCGGCGTTCGACATCCACGCCGGGGCGAAGCCGCAGGCGCCGCCCTGGATGCAGCGCGCCGGGCTGGAATGGTTGTTCCGGCTGGCGACCGAGCCGGGCCGCGCCTGGCGCCGCTACCGTTCGTACCCGCTGTTCGCGCTGCTGCTGCTGGCGGAGCTAGTGGGGGGGACTGAAACTTGATGCGCCGGAAGGGATTCACCGCAGAGAACGCAGAGAGCGCGGAGCAAGATACATATATATCAAGAACACACGGAGCGAGACAGCGGGCATTCACCAAGTCTCCAGTCTCCAGTCAACCAGTTACCGGT
>CAZFCJ010000295.1:0-2033 GCA_964517315.1 uncultured Anaerolineaceae bacterium
TTATGGTCCTGGTGGCTCTGTTCCGCAGCGACCCGCCGGGCGGTCCGCAGACGACCGCAGGGGAGATCCACGACCAAGTTTCCGGCCTTTTCTTCTTGTCCCTGATGGTTGCCATGCTGATCCTGTCCGTCCGCTTGTGGCGCGCCGGCATGCTGGCTGGCCGATACTGGCTGCTCCTTTGGTTGGCCGTTGCCGCCCCCGTTCTGCTCGTCGTCGCGTTCATGGTTCTTGACTCAGTGGGGCTGGTCGGGCTCGGCCAGCGGATCTACGTCCTCACATTGCTCGGCTGGTTGATCGTGATGGCTAACGGCCTACGCGGTCGCCACTTCATGAGCTCTTAAACGCCCAAACCTTGCTGTGTCATTGACGTCAGCCTCATCGAATCAAGTGGATGGCGATTTCTGGAGGAGGGCTGGCGAGCCCGCGATCTGAAGGCGCTGAACCAGAGGTCTACTGGTCCAGGAATTCTTGTGGGGAGGGAAGACGTCGATCGGGCTGGGTGCGAAGCCCCGCTTTTAGTTCTGCGAGGTTGCGCTTCCATTCTTCATAGCGCTCGTCGAGCAGCGATCGGAATTGTGGATGTGGCTTCAGTGGTTCGAGGGTGGGTTCGGAAATGAGGTATCTGTAGCTTCTAGCGAACGTCATTTCCTCCTTCAGCAGAGCAATTGCCAGTCCTTCTTGACCGGCGAGCGCCGCGAGTGAAATGTAGTAAGGTCCATACGGTCCAGTTAGCCAAGGTGCATCCTTGTAGGTCTCGAGGGTCGTTCTGGCTGCTTCCAGGTCGCCGTCTTTGGCGCGGATCCAAGCACGCGGGACCTCCAGCATGCCGGCCACGGGCTCGGGGCAGTGTTTTAGACCTTCGGCCCACGCGCGATCTGCGTCATGGTACCTGTTCATATAGAAAAACTGGGCCCCAGCCAGGAGATGGGCCACAAATGCTTTGGGTTCGATCTCCAGTGCCTGGTCCGCCAAGGCCAGCGCATCTTGGTGCAGACCCCTGAGCTGCTGAGCTAAGGCTGCGTTGGTTCGTGGATAGACGTAGAACGGTGCCCGGTGAAACACCTCCGATTCCTCGATCGTTACGTTAGTCTCGTAATATCCAAGGTAAAGGTACAGCAGGGCCAGCACGTTGTTGGCAATTGCGTGCTCCGGGTGCAGTTTGACGGCCCTATTCGCAAGTTCGATCGCCTCCGGTGCTTCCTTGGAACCCCTTACAAATCCAACGTACGCGAGTTCGGCCAGCGCGAAGGGGTGATCCGGCTTCTCATCCAAGATCTCTAACCATCTTTCCTCGCTGTCCTCCAGCCATTTTGAGTCGCCGTTGGTCTCCCATCTGAGGATGTAGAGAAATCCCAGTTGGACCAGTGCCTCCGTGTAGGGCTTGTCGGATAACGTCGCCGCCCTATGCAGCTGGCCGCTGGCCTCCCGAAAATCCGCGTCCAATCTCAGATTGTTGAACAGCCTCTGCTTGTATAGTCCTCGGTTATAGGCCTCGAACTCAGCGATCGACCGGTCAGGGTATTCGGTGATTTCGGCTCTGACTTGCCTGATTCTTTCCTTGCGCTGTTCGTCGTCGAGCCCGGCCGTCCGCTTAATGATCTCTTCAGAGAGTGTAGCCGCAATTTCCCTTGTGATCGACTGGACGTTTTCCCATGGTTCAATGAACGTCTCTTCCCAGATCAGCGAATCCTCATCGACCGTACGCCTGAGCGCGACTTCAAAAACCCCAGGTTCGTTCCGCAGGTCGAGCGATCCTTCCAGCATGAAACGTGCACCGGTCCTCGAGCGGATTTCATGTCTGTCGGTATGCCGTTCGAATCCCATCAGCATGCTGTCGGGCACGACACCGATCTTGTACTTGTCCTTGGGGATGGAGTGAAGGATCTCGCGCAGATAGTTGCTCACCCCGAAGCACCTGGGCTCATCTTCATCATTACCGCTTCTGTTCTCTAAATCGAGAACAGCCACCCAGGGACGCCTCACGAGCTTGGGCTCAAATGCCGGTGGCTCATCTTGAACATCTGGGGATGCGG
>CAZFCJ010000296.1:0-2016 GCA_964517315.1 uncultured Anaerolineaceae bacterium
GAGGGTTCGAATTCACCTTCAACAAATAACAAAAGCTCCCACATGGGGAGCTTTTGTTATTTGGCGGAGCGACAAGACGGTTGCTTAACCACCAGTCTGAGGGATGGAGACAGTCGCGTCGGTGCGTTGTCACACTGGGCGAAAAGAGGAGCCTAGGGTACTTGCCATCGACAAATCGCGACGTCTCTCGCTGCACCGTTTGTTTCCGCAGAGCGAACTCTCGCCAGCGGCGTGTTCTGTGTATGCAATCACGAGCGCCCAACAAGCGTGAGGCGCCCGTGTGATTCAGCTCAGGCCCAGGAACCCCAGTATAAACAGGACAATGACGATAAAACCGCACAATCCAGATAATTTGGTTCACGGTTCGCTTCCTTTTGTTGCTAAATATAATCCTTTGTACTACTGCATGGATTCCGATTCGGTGCGTTAGCGAACGTTTGCCCGATAATCCTGGCGGCATCGATCTCGACAAGCCGTTCGAGCCGCCCGTCAACATCCGCCATGTCCTGGTCGAGCGAGGCCACGCGACCGTCGTGCGGTAAGCGGCGCGCGTTCTGCCCGAGTTGCGGTGCGCGGCGGAAGGGTCATCACCGCGCCTCCTGCGGTACCACACAGACAAGATCGGCCTCGGCCTCAATCTGCCAAGCAGCTCATCACCAGATGTTTCCGAAGTACGGATTGGCGATAAGCGCCCTCGTGTTGGGTAATTTCCCGGGTGCTGCCAGCGAACCCCGTTTCTTCCTGAAACTGACACACGGATCGTTCTCTACCTATGGCTAATACCCGGTTCCAGCGTGGATCACGAGCTCAATTGTTCTCCGCCAGCGCCTGCTCGACCAGCTTCTTCATTAATTGACATCTCCTATGATAGCCGGTAGCGTTTTTAGATTGACTCGAGCGCAGTTCGCGAGTCACAGGACCGCCCGCTTTTAGTTTGGATATAAGCGAACGCCCTGTCAGTGCGGTGGCGCACACCTGTTCATTGTCCTGTACCGGAGTCCCCATGCGCCTTCAAAGCGCTCATGCAGGGTCGATTCCAGTGCTTTCAGGTATCCTTAATTGGAGACTACGGTGCGATCAGTCACGTGTGCACGCCTTCCCATGCTAGCAGTAATAATGGCCGGCCTTCTGTCATTGGCGTTCCCGCTGCCTGCCCATGCCGACGAAGAGGGGTATCGGCTGCTCGAGCTGGACGGCTACAAGGTGAAGTGGGGGGACCGGCGATTGGGGATGGGTGCCAGCGTCAGCTATGCCTTTGCCGGAGAGACGCTACGGTTCGATGATGCGCGCAACTGTCGCGATCTGGCACCGATTGAAGCGCTTTTGGGGGAGAATCTCTCCATGGAGACGCTGGCGCGCGAGACCGCGGCGGCGTTTCGGGTTTGGGAGCGCGCCGCCGGTCTGTCATTCCACGAGGTTGGCGATGTCCGGGATGCGGATATCGTCCTCGGTGCCCAGGGCCAGCCGCGCGGGCGGGCATTCGCCAACGTATCCTACGCGCCCGATCCGGAGGAGGGTGTGCGCGCCATCGATCAGGCGCTGGTGTGCCTGAATCCCGGCCACGAGTGGAAGGTCGGGTTCGGCGGCGATGAGGATGTCTACGACATCCGCTATACGCTGATTCACGAGATCGGTCACGCCATCGGCCTGGACCATCCCGGGCCATCCGGGCAGGTGATGGCGTTTCGCTACACCGAGGCCTTCGACGATCTGCAGCCCGGCGATCTGCGCGGCGTCCGGCGGCTCTACGGGCGTGCCGCCGATGACGGCGGACCGGCCAATGGCTTCGACACCCAACTGGCCGAGAAACCGACCGAAG
The DNA here is from genome assembly GCA_964517315.1 of uncultured Anaerolineaceae bacterium. Lineage (GTDB taxonomy): Bacteria > Chloroflexota > Anaerolineae > Anaerolineales > E44-bin32 > DASWJQ01. The sequence continues at coordinate 1,820 of CAZFCJ010000296.1, forward strand.
CGTACCGCGCCAACAATCTGATCGGTCATTTCTTGATGAGCATGACCGAGGACGAGGAGATCGAATCCATCAGCAATCTCATCATTGACCAGAACGGCAGCATCGTGGCCGTGATCGTCGGCGTCGGCGGCGCCGGGGGCGAGGGTTGGTTGTTGGTTGGCCGGTGCAGGGGGAGTAGGGGGCTAGGGGGGGGGGGC
>CAZFCJ010000297.1:0-1982 GCA_964517315.1 uncultured Anaerolineaceae bacterium
ATCGGCAGGAACATTTCGTGGCGCCACAGGCGGTGGTCGCCGTCCACGTCGGCCACGATCGTCGGCTGACAGTAGTAGCCGTGGTCGAACATACCGCCGCTCATGACCTTGCCGCCGGCCAAGAACGTGCCGGCTTCTGAGAGCTCCTCTGAGAAGCCCTTATAGTCCTCGTAGGCCCCCTGGTTGATCACCGGGCCCATGAAGACCTCGCGCTCGGTGGGATCGCCGATCTTCAGGTCGCCGGTCATTTCGGTCATGCGCTGCACCAGGTCGTCGTAGACGGCTCGGTGGATGAACACGCGTGAGTTGGCCGAGCATTTCTGGCCTTGCAGGCCGAACGCCGAACGCACGATGCCCGTGGCGGCGCGCTCGAGATCGGCGCTGCGAGTCACAATCGACGGGTTCTTACCGCCCATCTCGAGGATGGTGGGACGGGGATATCGCCCCCCTGCGATGGTGCGGTAAATGCTCATCCCGACGTCATACGATCCGGTGAAGGTAATCCCGTCCACCTCGTCGCTGTTGACCAGGGCGTCCCCGGCCGTCCCCCCCGGGCCGGTGACGTAGTTGAACGCGCCGTCCGGCACGCCCGCATCGCGGAAGCACTCGGCGAGCAGCCTCGTGGTCCACGGCGTGTCGGACGCGGGCTTCATCACGATCGCGTTGCCGGCCACCAGCGCGGCGCCGGCTGGCCCCCCGGTCAAAGCAGCCGGGAAGTTGAACGGGCTGATGACCAGCCACACCCCGTACGGCCGCAGGACCGAATGATTGGTGGCGTCGTAACCCTTCAATGGATCCTCGCCCATTTTGACGATGTAGCCGTCGTTCTCCTCCACCTGGTCGCAGGCGTAGCGGATCAGGTCGGCCGCTTCAGCCACGTCGGCCAGGGCCTCCATGCGGTTCTTGCCCACCTCCAGTGAGATGACGGCGCCGAATTCGAATATACGTTCGTTGATGCGGTCGGCGGCGCGGCGCATGATCTCCACCCGCTCTTGCCAATTCATTCCGGACCATGCCGGAAAGGCCGCTCGGGCCGCTTGCAGCGCCTGCCGGGCGTGCTCGCGGGTGCCCTGCTGAAAATGGCCCAGCACCCAGTCGGTCTGGATGGGGGAGCGGTTTTCGAACGTTTTTTCGGCGGAGACCTCGTCCCCGTCGATGATCATCGGGACCTGCTGGCCCATATTGGACTTGATGTTCTGGACCGCGTTTTCGTACCGGGTGTGAAGCTCTTCGGGGGGATCGAACATGGTGGCGTAGGTGAGTTTGAAAAGTTCCTTTTCAGCCATGGGTCATACCTCCAGGTTGAAGATGCCGACGGCCACGTATCGCCAACGCCGGCGCTGGGTTATCGTGCTGGCGCTGGTTGTCCTTCAGTATAGCGTATCGGGGGGGTTCGCCCGCAGGCGGCGCCAGACGTATAATCGGGTCCGACGCTCGCTTGGAGTCATGCGGTTTGGAGCGGAACCGGCGCTGGAGGTGGCGGGATTGACGTGGGTGCATGAAGGAGTATTCGCGGCCGGGGGCGCCCACATCCCCAGCACTTGGGCGGGCTTCACGGATCAAACGCGGATCTCGTCGATCGTGCACCTGAACGCCGGAGAGCCGATGGAGTTTGCAGGACCGTGCCCGGAAGCGTTTCTGTGGTTGGGCGTCGAGCGCGAGGGCGAGGCGGACTTGGAAGATCGGTGGCTGGTAGGGCGGTTCATTCGCCGGCAGATCGAGGCGGGTCGTTCGGTCCTGCTGCACGGCGGAGCCGGCCGTCATCGAACCCGCTGGGCGTTCACCGCGTTCTTGCTCGTGCAAGGCAGTTCCCTGGGTGCTGCGTTGCGCAGGGTGGAGAAGCCGCCTTGGTTGGCCCCCTACCACACCGACTTGGAGGCGTGGCAGGCATTTGTGGAATGGCTCGAGCGTGGGTCGCCCGGGCCGATAAGAGGCAGCGCATAAGGAGGCTGGAATGCTGTTCGCATCGGCGGTCTACATCG
>CAZFCJ010000298.1:0-1979 GCA_964517315.1 uncultured Anaerolineaceae bacterium
CATCGTCCCCACGTTCATGTGCGGCTTCGTGCGTTCGAATTTCTCCTTGGCCATGATGGCTATTCTCCTTGCAAATGATCGTGGGCCCCGTGGCCCGCTGCTCTCTTGCAGAGCCCCCAATGGGATTTGAACCCATGGCCTCGTTCTTACCAAGAACGCGCTCTACCCCTGAGCTATGGGGGCCTATTGCTGCTGGCGCAAACGCGCTAAGACGCCGACCCGGCGGGTCAGCGGAGTGGGCGGTGAAGGATTCGAACCTCCGTAGGCATATGCCAGCTGATTTACAGTCAGCCCCCGTTGTCCACTTGGGTAACCGCCCATCCCAACTCGTTATCGGCTGGCGACCGGAACCGACATCCATCGGTTCCGGTCGATAACCGCTAACGCAAGCCGACGACGGGGGTCGAACCCGTAACCTACCGCTTACAAGGCGGTCGCTCTGCCATTGAGCTACGTCGGCGTTAAAAACGCGCCCGACCCGCGTGGCGCATGCTGATTATACCAGAGAGATACGGCCCCTCAAGGCCCGTCCAGTTTAACAGGATTCAGGGGGGGCGTCAATGATCGGGGCTCTTGGCGCCTTCATAGCCGCGCGCCGCCCATATGGCGTACAGCAACACCGATCCCGCGACCGCCGCGTTCAGCGACTCGACCCGGCCGCGCATCGGTAATCGAACCAGGAAGTCGCACGATTCGCGCACCAACCGCCGCATGCCGTGCCCCTCACTTCCCACCACCAGAGCCACCCTGCCGGTAAGGTCGGCCTGCTCAAGCGGGGTCGCTTCCGGTTCTGCCTCCAGCCCGGTGATCCACACGTCCTGCCCTTTCAACTCGTCGATCGCCCGGGCAATGTTCTCCTGTGCGATGGGAAGGTGTTCGCTTGCGCCCGAGGAGGCGCTCACGACGGCAGGGGTCACGGTCGCGGCGCGGCGGTACGGCAGGATCACGCCGTTCACGCCCACCGCCTCGGCGGTTCGGAGCAGCGTTCCCAGGTTCTGCGGATCCTGGATGACGTCCAGCAGCAGGTAGAGCGCATCACCTTCGCTGCGACGTTCACGATCCAGCAAGTCGGTCAGGGATACGTACGGATAGCTCTCAGCTTCGGCGGTGACCCCTTGCGGGTTTCCCGCCACCCCGCCCAGCGAGGCGCGGGGCGCCGTTTCCACAGGTACGCCCTCTCGCTCGGCAAGCTCGATGATCTGCGCCAGGCGACCTTCGAGCGCGGCTCCCTCGGCGAGCCGAATGAGTCTCACTGCGCGCCGTCCGGCGCGCAGCGCCTCATACACCGGATTGCGGCCGTACAGCGTTTCCGTCAACGCTGGGGCGCAGCTCGCCTCATGTCGCGCTAGCCTCGCTTGACCCGCCAGACGGTCCCATTGGGTCCGTCCTCGATTTGAATACCCCGGTCCTGCAGCCCGTCGCGGATCCGGTCGGCCAGATCAAATTGCCTCGCCGAGCGCAGATCCTGGCGTACATCCAGCAGAAGTTCAATGAACGGCGCGGCCGGCTGCTCATCCTGGGGGCCCTGTTCCAGCCCCAGACCCAGTACTTCAGCCAGCCCAACCAGTGTGGCCTGGGCGTGGGCCAATTCGTCGCCGTTTACGCCCTCGTCGCGCGCCTGATTGATCGACCGCACGAGCTCGAAGAGGTGACTGAGCGCGCCGGGTGTGTTGAAATCATCGTCCATCGCCGCCTCAAACCCGGACCGGGTCTCCTCAACCTGCTCCTCCAGGGCCTCCACTGCCTCCAGGGGGGCTTCGGAGCCCGTGCGGCCGGGCCGCAGCGCGCCGCGCAAGCGATCCAGACTGTGCGTCGCCTGTTCAATGACGTCGTCGTTGAATGTCAGTGGACTGCGGTAATTCGCGTTCAAAACGATCATCCGCAGCACGTCCGGCTCATGCTGCTCCAAGAAGGCTTCGACGGCGACCACGTTCCCCACCGACTTGGACATCTTCTCGCCGGTGAACTGCAGCATGCCG
>CAZFCJ010000299.1:0-1959 GCA_964517315.1 uncultured Anaerolineaceae bacterium
AATCCCGCCATCCGGGCTGATGTTCCGTTTGCCTCCGAGCCCTCAAGAGAACCGACCGCCGCTCCGATCTCTACGCTGACACGCGGGTCAGAGACGGCGGATGTGAGAAGGTTTTTCCCAGCGTTCGACACGGCCGGCAAGGCCATCGCCCTGGCAGCGGCGATGGCGCTGCTGGCCGCATGCGGCGGCTCATCGGGGGAGCTGCCCAAGCTCCATCAGGACGCCGTCATCCTCGCGTTCGGCGACAGCCTGACGTACGGCACGGGTGCGAACCCCGGAGAGAGCTACCCGGCGGTGCTCGAGCGACTCTCCGGGCGCACGGTGATCAACGCCGGTGTTCCGGGCGAGGTGAGCGCCACGGGGCTCGCGCGATTGCCGAAGCTGCTCGAACGCCACCAGGTCGATCTGGTCATCCTGTGCCACGGCGGCAACGACATCCTGCGCAAGAAGGACTCCGCGGAAACCGCGCGCAATCTGCGGGAGATGATCCGGCTGGTGCGCGAACGCGGGATACCGGTGGTCATGCTCGGGGTCCCGGACCCCGGGTTCTTCCTGGATTCCGCGGACTTCTACGCCGAGGTCGCCTCCGAGCTGGCCGTGCCCATCGAGGAGGACATCATCGCCAATCTGCTCGGCGACAACCGCTTCAAATCCGACATGATCCACCCCAACGCGCAGGGCTACCGGCGCCTGGCCGAGGCCGTGCAGGCGCTGCTCTCCGAGTACGGAGCCCTCTAGCGCGCGCAGGGCCAGCGGTCGGCGAACACCACCGCCATGAACAGGGTGGGCATGTCGGTCTTTGATCCCCACTGCGCGTAGGTGTCCGGGTGTGCGTCGGCCGCCTCGACGAAGACCGCCGCCATCTGCTCCAGACCCACGTCGGGCGGCACGCAGACACCGGAGAAGCTCGGACCGAGGGCCACCTCCTGCGCCTCGGTCCCCATCGCGCGCAGGGTCTGGGAGACCCCCGCGATGTAGTCCAGGCACGCGGCCCCCTCGGCAGCGGCGTTCCCCGACGCGACGCTGCGGCAGCTCTCGAGGATCCGATCACCCAAACCTGGTTCCGGGGACTCCGCAAGCGCCCCGGGGGTGATGAGAAGCAGGTTCGCGGCCAGCGCCAGTGTCGCCGGCGCAAGCAAGGGGTGGACTTTCATAACGCTTCTCCGCGGCCAGGGTCTCATCGGTTATCGACTCCGGCCCGCGGTCGCTTGACGGGTGCGGTCCGCACCTGGGGCGCGTTGCCCGGAACGGCATTCTGGTCTAGCCTTCGGATTCTTCGGAGAGGTGTCCGAGCGGTCGAAGGAGCACGCCTGGAGAGCGTGTGTGCGGTCTCCGCACCGTGGGTTCGAATCCCACCCTCTCCGCCAAACGAGAAGGGCCGGTGTTAGCCGGCCCTTCTCGTTTGGTGCAGGGTGGGGGGCTGGTGCCCCCAGCAGAAGAGGAGGCTTCGATGCAAGTTAGTGGGTCGCGTTGGACGAGCCGCGTAAGGCATGTAGCCGTTGCGCTAATCATTGGTTTCAGCATCGCTACAACAGGCGGTACTCAGGCGGCAGACCCTGTGGGGCCGCAGCTGCCCGAGACGCTTCGGAGTCTTCTGCAGCAGGAGATGATCGCCATTCGAGCCGCGAGCCACGAGATCCTGGACGCACTGGTGATGGGGGAGAATGAAATCGTAGCGGCACAAGCGCAGGAGATCCACGATAGCTTCATCATGCAGCAGGAGCTGACTGAGGAGGGTCGGCAAGTCTTGAAGCGCACGTTGCCGCCGGCTTTTGTGGCATGGGACCGGGACTTCCATGCGGCGGCTGGTGCTCTGGCGGCAGCCGCCCGTCACGGCGATCGTCCGGAGCAACAGGCTCAGTTCGCCAAGCTGGTTGAAACGTGCAGCATTTGTCACGCGCGTTTCGCAACGAATCGGTTCCCCGCGTTTACAGCCGATTAGGGCAGTGACAACGTGGA
>CAZFCJ010000300.1:0-1917 GCA_964517315.1 uncultured Anaerolineaceae bacterium
GACAGACTGATTGTCGCAAGTCTGACCGATGACGTTCTACTCGTCCTCGAATTCCACGAGCTTATCAATCAATCCACCATCTCGTCTAAGAAAGGTCGACCAACACCTCTAGTCACACCCGTGCTCTTAAGCCCAAGGTCGCAGGTTCGAGACCTGCACGGCGCACTTGTAGTTCATTCCAGGCTCCAGCCGGCATAAATCCCCTTCTCGGTTGGAGCCGGTCGAATATAATCCCCCTCACGGCCGGTCCCCATTGAGAGCTGCCCCATGGAAGTCACCAAACGAGAACGGACGACTTTCTCCTCGGTCTCCGACCTTCCTGTCGCCGTCCAAACCGGCCTTCAAATTTTCGTATTGGTTCTCGTGTTCGGGCTGGCGCGTTTTCTGCTCCACGGCGGCTTCGGGCTGTACGGCGATGACCACCGTTTCATCGGCCGGGCGCTCACCCTGTCAGGGAAAGAATTCGCCCAATTTATCCTCGATCCCGCTGCGCTGGTCCACTTCCAGGGCTCCGGACACCCCTTTCATCCCGTGCTCATTTCCATTGGGGCCCGGATCGGATGGTGGATCGGTCAGCTCCAGGGGATGTACTGGATCGCCTATGCCGTCGGGGCGCTCAATGTCGCGCTGTTCTATCTGCTCATCGCCCGCCTCCACTCGCGCGCGCTGGCCGTCATCTCCGGATTCGTCTACGCCCTGTACGCGGCCGACACCACGCAGGCCTATCTGACCTTCGCGCTCGGACTGCAGCCGGCGATCACACTCATCCTGCTGGCGGCGCACGCCTACATTTCCAATCGTCGGCTCCTGACCTATGCCCTCGCTTTTCTGGCGCTGTTGACCTACGAGACGGCGTTCGCGCTCGCGTTCGCGTTCCCGCTCCTCGTTATGGACCGGCCGGAGGGAACAAGGAGAAATTTCGTGCGCCACACCGTCCTCACGGCGGCGGTCCTGCTGCTGGTGATCGCATGGCGGGCTGTCGCCGGTGAGAGCCGCGTGGGGGAGCTGAGCCTGGCGGCAGCGGTGCGCACTCCGCTGTCGCACATGGCGATCGGACCCGTCGTCAGCTTGGGCACGTTCCTGTACCGGCCGGTTCAGGCCGCCCAGTCGGCCACGCCCACCGTCATCCTCATCGCCGCGGCGGTATTCGCCCTCGCGCTGTTCAGCCTGTCCTCACTCCTCGGCTCCCTCCGCCCTTTCGACCGCGACGGCGACGGCCCCACCGTCACCGGCACTGGGCGAGATCCGGCAGCCGTAGCCGGGATCCGGCGCCGGTGGCGCAATCTCGATGGCGATTTGCGGCAGCTTCTCCAGCTCGGAGCGGCCGGACTGGCCATGCTGATCCTGGCCTATCCCTTCACGTTCACCGTGCGGGCCTACGCCATCACCGGGCGCGACACCCGAGTGCACGCCGCCGGCGTGGTCGGCGCCGCGCTGCTGGTGGGCGCCCTTGTCCTCATCGTTCTGCGCCTGACAGATTCATCCAGGTCGAGAACGTTGGCGGTCGTGCTCGTGAGCGTATGGTTCGGAACCCTGGCGGGGTTCGGAATCCTGGTGCAGGACGGCTACCGGCAGGCCTGGGAGGTCCAACGGCAGTTTTGGACCAGCGCGGAGAAGTACGTCGGGGCGTTAGAGGAAGGCGCGGTGGTGGCCGTCGAACCGGACGGCCTGATCGACACGACGCACATGGACGCCAACACCTGGAACCTCCCCTACGTGCTGAAGAACATCTACGCCTTCCCCGAGAGTTGGCACGAGCCGCCCCGTTTCCACCGGCTGCTGCCCAACTGGAGGCAGCGGGCGCTGACCAACCCCGCCGAAGTCAAAGCGCTGAACTACACCTGGGAGTACCTCGTGGTGCCGTGGGACCAGTTCATCCTGCTGAACACGCGAGACGGTCGGATCACATCCCAAACG
>CAZFCJ010000301.1:0-1155 GCA_964517315.1 uncultured Anaerolineaceae bacterium
GGGCGTCTTCCTCCATTACCAGTTCTCGGAGCAGTCCCTTCTCTTCCTCTTGCGATTCAATCTCGCCGTCGAGCCATGCCGCGCGCAGCCGAGCCAAAATGCGGGAAAATTGCGGGCCCGGCTCCAGCCCCATCTCCAGCAGCGCGTTGCCGTCCGTATATGGTTTGACGATTCGCCACCGGGAAAGATACTGATCGACGGCATCGCGGACGGCTTCGTCATCCTTACGAGTGAACCATGTGGCCACGAGAGATGAGCGCGGCCGTGGCTCCATGATCTGGACCAGCTCACTGGGGCTGGCGGCATCAGCGATTTCCGCCAGGACGGGGCCGACCTCCGCCGCCGCGAGAATAATTGCCGTATCGCTCCCCGGGATTCGGAGCCGTTGGCATACGGCCTCGGCCTTATCTTGCCCCAGCCGGTGAGTCCATACGGAATAGAACAAGACTTCCTGATCCGGCGCCTCTTCCAGACTCCAGCCCTCGGGGGGGTCAAACTGGCGTACGGCTCGCCACCTCTGCTCGATCCACGAGTCCCAGGTAAGCGCAGGATGGATCGCTTCCAGCAACCCCAATTCCTCGAGCCGGGCCATGATAGCGAACAACTGCTCCTCGCGAAAGATCAGCTCCAGCTCACTGCGAACACGATCCCCACTCACACGGTCCAGCAGGCCACGCGCGTCCCGCAGCAGTTCCATCGTGCGGCTCTCGATCTCAAACCCAAGCCGCTGCTCCAGCCGCAGGGCGCGCAGCATCCGCGTCGGGTCGTCGACGAAGCTCAATGAGTGGAGCACACGGATCACCCCCTGATCCAGATCCTCGCCGCCACCCCAATGGTCCAGGAGTTGACCATAATAGGGTCCATCCAGCCTCAGCGCCAGCGTATTAATGGTGAAATCGCGGCGGTGCAGGTCGAGCTTGATGCTGCCCCGCTCGACCGTCGGCAGCGCCGTGGGGTGAGTGTAGAACTCACTGCGAGCCGTGACGAAATCGACCGTCTTCGGCAGTTCTTGCGCGGATTCTTCATCCAGATCGATGGCCTCCCTGAGGTCCGATGAACCCAGGTCCAGCTGCCACTTGGCCGTCCCGAAGCGGCGGTGGCTGCTGACCGTACCGCCGAACCGATCCGCCAGTGCATGGGCCAGCTCGATCGCGT
>CAZFCJ010000301.1:1165-1904 GCA_964517315.1 uncultured Anaerolineaceae bacterium
GTAGTCAACACTCGGAGTGCCCAGCAGGAGATCGCGCACAAACCCACCCACAATGTAGAGCGCGACACCGCGCTCCTCGGCGACATCCGCGATCCGCTTGAGCAACCGCAGCCGCAACGGCGGCAGTGCGGCTTCCAGCTCGTCAGCCAGATTGACCTCTCCCGGACGAGCCCGCCCCTCACCCAGGGTCCGCAGCAGGTCAGTGCGGGTCACGATCCCGACAATCTCCCCCGAGTCGGGATCCCGGACTGGGACCTGGCCCCAATCATTCTGGATCATGACCTGCTGCAGGTGCTGAACGGAATCCTGCGGTTCCACACTGACCTCGCCGGCGTCCATCACACTGGAGACCGGCCGCTTGCCCAGGCCATGCGTCATCGCTCGATCGACGGCGCGCCGCGTTAGCAGCCCGACCACCCCGTCTCCATCGACGATCGGGTAGCCCTCGTGGCCTGTTCGCTGCATCCTGCTGGCCGCTTCGGCGATCGTCGTGTCCGGGTCCAGCAATTGGGGCCCGCGCGACATGAGCTGCCCCACGGCCATAGGAGGTTCGATGGTATCCGGCAGAACGCGAAGCAGTTCCTCACGCACATCGTCCAAACCTCGATCGCGAACCAGCGCGGCCGCGGCGCGGCTGTGCCCGCCACCGCCGAAATGTTCGGCCAGCTTGGACACGTCCACCGAGTCCGAGGTCGAACGGGCCCTGCACGACCTGTCCACCGAGATCCGGCGGACCGTC
>CAZFCJ010000302.1:0-1870 GCA_964517315.1 uncultured Anaerolineaceae bacterium
AAACCCAGCCTGACGATCCAAGGTACCCTTTTCAGGATTAGAACTCATAACCTGACGGTCTCCAGTTGGAATCCGACCCCCGCTAACTTTAATGAAAGCGCCCGCGAGGGCGCTTTCTGTTGATCCAGTTGGAAACGAGGGACTGGGTTCACAGGAGTAGTATCTCCCAGGGCGATTGTCTCGTCGCTGGAAGGAGCCGGTCCCGGCTCGATCCGAGGTTCGCAAAACGGTCACTTTCGGTTAGAATCCTCGGCACAAGAAAGCTGATGGCGATGGAGTTCGCCGACAACCGCGGTCTCGCTGATAACTCCTGCACAGGTTCCCTGCCAAGGAGTGGGTCATGCGAGATTTGTTGTTTATCGGTGTGGGCGGTTTCGTCGGTGCGATCCTGCGTTACGGGCTCTCCGGGGCAGTTCACCTGATGCTGCGCTCCTTTGAATTTCCCTTCGGCACGCTGGCGGTCAATCTGCTCGGGTCCTTCATCATCACCTTCCTGGTCTTTATGGCCGAATCGCTGGGTGTCTTTGGACCCACCTTCCGTTCATTCGTATTGATCGGTGTGCTGGGCTCGTTCACGACATTCTCGACCTTCAGCCTGGAAACTCTGGCGCTCTTCTATGATGGGGAATTAGGTCTGGCAGCGGTTAACGTCGCCGCCACGGTTGGCATTTGTCTCCTGGCAGCCTGGCTGGGGCGTGCCGCCGTACTCTGGATTTGGAGGTAATCATGGTGCTCCCGGAAGAAGGCTATTTGCTCCGGATCTTCCTGGGCGAGAGCGACCGGCATGATGGGCGTCCGCTGTACGAGTGGCTGGTCCGCCAGGCGCGCGAGCACCATGTGGCGGGGGCCACCGTCCTGAGGGGGGTCATGGGATACGGCCGCCACAGCCGGGTTCACACCGCCAAAATCCTGCGCTTGTCTCAGGACCTGCCGATTGTCGTCGAGCTGGTCGACACGCGCGAAAAGCTCGAGAGCTATCTGGAAGCGGTCGAGCCGAGCATCCGCGAAGGGCTGGCGACATTGGAGAAAGCCCAGGTCCGGTTCTACCGCGGGGGCGGCTGAGTGACTTCACCTTCATTTCCCCGGAGCGGTCAGCGTCCACGGGCCGGGCCCCGCCGCATTCGGGGGCCATCCCTGACAAAGAACAGAATGCTAGAATCGGCAAGCGCCGGGAGGGATCGATGATCCACTCGAGTGTGCTAGAAAGCTGGCAGTTTTGGGCAGTTCTTTCGGCCGTGTTCGCAGCCCTCACGGCGGTCACTGCCAAAGTTGGGGTGGAAGATATGCCGTCCGATGTGGCAACCCTGATCAGAACGGTCATTATCCTGATCGCCTTGTTCTCCTTCGTTGCTGTGACCAGGCAGCTCACTTTCAAACTGGTCGATCTCTCGCGCAGGTCCCTGTTCTTTCTCATGCTCTCGGGCATCGGGGCGGCAGCTTCGTGGATCGCTTACTTCCGGGCGCTGAAGATCGGGGAGGTCGGCCAGGTAGCTCCGATCGACAAGCTGAGCATTGCCCTGGTGGCAGTCCTGGGTGTGCTCGTTTTGAGGGAAAAGCTCAGTTCGCTGAACTGGTTGGGAGTCGGACTTGCGGCTATTGGCGCAATTCTGGTTGGATATCGGTAGCGGGATGCTCTGATTCTTGCTGATGAGGGTGGCCGACGGCTCGAGATCGGAAAAGCATGCTCCTGGCCCCGGGCTGCGAAGGAAATGTTTCAGACCCAAGTACGCCGGACGGAGCATTTCATTGTGTTCTCGCTCGGGCTTCCGAACGCGACCATCTTATACCGGAAATGTTGTAGGATAGATACCGAGCCTGGTCCAAACAGCTGCCGAGGCTCCCAACAACCGCAGATCTCCCGGCTACCCTT
>CAZFCJ010000303.1:0-1842 GCA_964517315.1 uncultured Anaerolineaceae bacterium
GGTGCTGAAATCCATGTCGGCGCTCGCGCCGCGCCTGGCCGGGGCGGAGCGAGAAGGGCCGGTGCTCGGGACGGGCAGCATTCCTGGCTACCTGCGGATCCCCTACGGTCCCGGCTGGGCCCTGGTCGGCGACGCCGGCATGGTCATGGACCCCTGGTCCGGCCAAGGGATCGACCAGGGCTCGACCGGCTCCGTGATCCTGGCCGATAAGCTGAGCGCCTTCCTGCGCGACGAAGTAGCTTGGGATTCCGCCATGGCGGACTACCACGCCGAGCGCAACGAGTTCAGCCGCAAGACCTACCGCCGGACCTCGACCTTCGCCTCCGACCTGAGGCCGATGACGCGCAAAGCGCTGGAGCGGCGCGACTTGGCCTGACGCAAGACCCGCGCTACGGCGGTACCACCAATGGCCCTGAAGCGCTGACGACCCAGGGATCTCAACTGTGACCTGCAAAGGCCGGTTCGGGCCACCGTCAGGATACGCTATGGATGTTTATAGGGGTCCGCGCTCTCAGCGATTCACTGGTGACGAATCTCAGGGGTACTGCATCTTGGGTCCCCACGCTCGAGGGCTTACTGACTGCTTCCTTCCAGCTCGTTGAGGATGTCCTCGTGCTGCTGGAACGCCTCTGCGGGTTCGAGCAGTTCTGTTCGGATTTCGGGGTTCAGACGCCGCAGCTCGAGTGCCTGCGCCATCGGTGGGGCGAAGTTCGGAATGCCCATGATGTACATCTGATTGGCCGCGTACATCTGGGCTTGGGTCGAATAGGTCCGATCGGCCACGTTCCACTCTCCGGTCTCGGGGTCGTATTCGACCGCGCCGGCCAGTACGGCGTCCACGCCGTTGGGCGCCGACTCGATCTGAGAAGCTTCGCCCGGTTCGGGGATGCCATCGCCGTCCGAATCCGGCTCGCCGTCGCCGACCTCCTCGCCCGTATTGGCCAGTTCTGCCTGGAGCATTCCGGAACGATTGACGGCGTTGTTCCAGAAGCGGGCCAGGAGGTGGCCGGCCAGATCGTCGTCGTGGAGAATCAGGTTGCGGCTGGCGCCGAGCACGGCACCGATCTCCCACGGCGTGTAGCGGTAAGTGGTGGCGTCGATGGTGTTCTTGTACAGGCCGCTTTCGTCGTCCCACAGATTCTGGTACATCCAATCGAAACCGCGCAGCGCCGCCGCCTCGAAATCTTCGTTGTCGGTGATATCCGCGGCGATCAGCAGACCGTTGATGGCCTCAGCCTGGGTCACCAATGTCGTCGGGGAAAGGTCCGGCTCTCCGGCTTCGAGATCGTACGCGTTCGGGAAGCCGCCCTCGTCACGCTGCAGCTCGATGAGGAACTGGGCTTGCCGGGTGATGAGGTCCTGGGCTCTTTGGGAGGCGTCGGCGCCCTCAAAGGCCTGGTAGAAGTTGGCCAAGCCGTTCAGCGCCCGGGCTGCTTTGGCGACCGTGGACGTCGTGCCCATCTGCTCGCCGCCGAGGTTACGGTCGACGAGTGTGCCGACATCCGCGTTCCAATGTCGATTCTGGATGTTTTGGAACACGGCCATGGACAGGCCGGTGGACAGGTCGCTGGCTTCGGCCGGAAATGGCTCCCCATCGAAAAACTGCTGTGTGTCCTCGTTCTCGGTCACGCTCTTGAACTCGGTGGTGGCCCACAAGAGCGACCATTGGTCAGTAATAAGGCTGTCGCCATCTGTGATGGATAGGTTTGTGGGCCTGGGAGGCAACGGGTTGCCGTCCGGGGCCTCTTGCGGCTCCATCTCCACGCTGAACGCGTGAGGGAAGTATTCGCCCTGATAGTTCCCCGGATCGAGAGGTTCGCCTGTGTTGGCAGCCTGCATGCG
>CAZFCJ010000304.1:0-1842 GCA_964517315.1 uncultured Anaerolineaceae bacterium
AAATCCCAAAACTGACAACCAGCGTTCAAAACGACAAATATCTGTACTACTGAAAATCTTCGGCCAACAATCAGCAGGACCCGATCGGTGTCTGGGATTCCAATTACGTCGGCGTCTGGCACCTGGATGAGGCCGGAAGCGGCACCATGAACGAGTACTTTGACAGCACCGCCAACAACAACCACGGTCAGGGTGGGAAGGGCTTCGCCTCCTATGTGCCCAACCAAGCGGGGGGGCAGATTGGGTACGGTCAGAGCTTTGACGGCGTGAACGACTTCATCGATATGGCCAGCTCGGGTTGGGCCGAACCCGCATGGCCGTACCGGAGGCGGCTGGTGATCGACGGCGGCCAGGTGAGCGGATCCACACGTCTCGTGGACTTCCCGGTGCTGATCAACTCCACCCTCCCGGACTGGCGGGACACGGCCAACGGCGGGCATGTGGGCAAGGCCGACGGGACCGACATCTTCTTCACCAGCGATGAAGGAGCCAAGCTCGATCACGAGCTCGAATACTACGATCCCACCACGGGACAGGTGGTCGCTTGGGTCGAAGCCATCGTCTCAGCAAACGAAGACACGACCATTTACATGTACTACGGCAACGGCGCCGCCGCCGACCAGCAGAACGTCGCCGGCACGTGGAGCAACGGTTTCGAATCCGTCTATCACCTGCACGACGATTTCGTCGACTCAACGGGTGTGCACGCTGCAGCGACCAACAACGGCTCCACCGATACCTTCGGTCTCGCGGGTGACGGGCAGAACTTTGACGGCGCCTCCTATATCGACTCCAATTGGAGCTCCAACTATGCCGCCAGCCAGGACTTCACTTGGGGCGTTTGGTTCAAGGTGGGCTCCGTCAACAATTCAGATGACCTGATGGGCATCGAAGATCGCGGCGGCGGGGACAACTCCGAAATCAGGCTGGCGGTCCGCGATGGCGACTCCGACGGCGCTGCCGATCAGTTCGACACCTGGATCCGGCCGGACACCGGCGGCGCGCTGTCCCTGACCCCCGCCATCGCCGATCCCAACGACGGGAATTGGCACTACGCTGTGCTCCAGCGGGACGGAAGCACCGGACGCCTCTACTACGACGGCGTCCAGATCGACAGCGGCGCGGCCAATACGGACGCGCTCAACTTCCCGGTCTCGCTGCTGATCGGGGCCCAGTGGCAGACCGACTCCTCCGGTCAGAGGAACTACTTCACCGGGGACCTTGACGAGATCCGCACCGCCACATCCGCTCGGACTACCGATTGGATCGCCACCGAATTCAACAACCAGAGCGACCCGGGCGGCTTCTATCAGGTCCTCGATGAGGAGCAGCCGTCGGACGTTGAGCTCGACCTGACCGGCAACCAGATCACGCTCGAGGGCTGGGTGAAGTTCGACGGAACGGCTGCCGACAATATGGGGATTCTGACCAAGAACGGCTGGGCCGACGGCTACCGGATTAACATCGAGGATCCTGGCCGCGAAGTTTCATTCCAGCTCACTGGGACCTCCTACAACCTCATAACCACAGGGACGCTTACGGCCGATCCGGACTGGCATCACGTGGTGACCACTTACGACGGGTCGACAATGCGAGTCTACCTCGACGGGTCGCAAGATCCGACGACCTTGGCCAAGAGCGACAACATCGCTTCCGCCGGAAAGGAATTCTGGATCGGGCACGGCGATCACGCCATCGAAAGGGCTTGGAGCTACCCATTCTTCGGAGTGTTGGACGAGATCCGAGTTTCCGACGCCGCTCGCTCCGCCGACTGGATCGCGACCTCCTACAACAACCAGTCCTCACCGGGCACCTTCCATGTGGTCGGCGCCGAGGAATCCT
>CAZFCJ010000305.1:0-466 GCA_964517315.1 uncultured Anaerolineaceae bacterium
CTTCGGAAGAGAGCAGCCATGCAGAATCAGAGCGAACTCGTCACCACCCAGCCGCGCTAGCGTATCCGAGCTTCGCGCCAGACTCTTCAAGGCGACACCAAGCTGCCGCAGCAGTTCATCGCCCGCATGATGACCGCAGGTATCGTTGACCACCTTGAACTGATCGAGATCCATATAGAGCAATGCATGCGAGTCACCCATTGACTCGCGTTGAGCCAACAACTCGCCCAGCACCTGCTCGAATTTGCGCCGGTTGTAGAGCCCGGTCAGCTCGTCATGTGCTGCCTGGTAGGCCATTTCCTGGTTGATCCGGTGGCGTTCGCTGACATCGGTCATCGTCCCGATCATGCGGTAGGCCCTGCCTTCATCGTCGGCCAGGAACGTGCCGTTGTCTTCGGCGTGGAAATACTCGCCCGCCCCGGCGCGAAAGCGGTCCCGGGTTTGCCTCCGGTGTCGGTCTCAGGTG
>CAZFCJ010000305.1:476-1812 GCA_964517315.1 uncultured Anaerolineaceae bacterium
CGAAAGCGGTACTCGACGTGATAGGGACTGCCCTCCTGCTCGGCCTTTTCCAGCAGGGTCACCGCTGCGTCACGATCATCGGGGTGAATGCGTTCCATCCACTCGTCGATATTGACAGTTTCGAGCTCTTCAGGCGTCTGGCCGGTCACGCGCTGTATCGCCCCCGACCAGTGAATCACACCCGTGTGCAAATCGTAGTCGTATATGAGCTGCCCGGTGCTCTCGGCCATCAGGCGGTATCGCTCCTCGCTCTCACGCAGTGCCGTCTCGGCATGAACCCGCTGCGTCACGTCCCGGACCAGGCCGCGGAAACCAGCCGGCTCCCCATTGCCGGAACGGAGCAGGGATACGGAAGTCTCGAGATGGAGATTCGAACCGTCCCTGGCCTGGGCTTCCCAGGAGAACCCGGGAACTGAGTTACCGCTTTCGTAGACCTCGTTGAAGATCTCGTAAACGCGTTCTGTAGTCTCGGCGGATGTGAAGTCCCGGAAGGTGATCGCCCTGAATTTACCCGCCTCGTAGCTTCGTTGAAGAACAGGAAATTCCCAGCCAGATCGACTTCGAAGTATCCATCTTCGATCGTATCGATGATGCTGCGGTGCTTGTCTTCACTCTGCCGAAGCATCTCTTCTTGCAGCTTCTGTTGAGTGATATCCCGGTAAATGCCGTAAACTCCGGCTTGCCCCTCTCCCACCATGACCGGGTGACCGAGAATCGATACGTAGATCATGCTGCCGTCCTTCCGAAAGCGCACGGTCTCCGCCTGTATCGACTCGTGGTCCAGGACAGCGCGGGTCAGATTGCTGGCCTCCTCGCTCAGAGATGCGTCGACGATCAGGTTGTTGATCGGCCTACCGACAACCTCCTCCTTGGCGTAGCCGAACATCTCCAGGAATCGTGAATTGACCCGAACCACGTGATCCCTGTTATCGAGGAGGACAATGCCTTCCGGAGAGCTTTCGAACAGCTTGCGGAACAGCGCCTTTTCAAGTTCTGGATCAGCGCCTTCTGCCCGAAGCGCATTGAAGATGTCGTGGTTGGTAATGGAGTCCGTCATTTCGGTAACCTGGTCGTCAGTATCGACGCCACCGATCACCCCCTCTCCCCGAAAAGATGGCACTTTAAGGCATCATAGCCGCTAACGGGTAGTCTGCGCCAATCCCGACCACCTGGAAACTGAAAGACCGCACCGCCGCCCATCCTTGCGAATTGCTCCCTCGGAACGCGGACAATCGACTAAACTGCATCCTCATGAAACTCGCAAGCTGGAACCTCAATTCGCTCAAGGTGCGCCTGCCGCAGGTGCTCGACTGGATGGAACACCAGCGCCCGGACG
>CAZFCJ010000306.1:0-1806 GCA_964517315.1 uncultured Anaerolineaceae bacterium
GTCCTTTGAGTCTTCGTGGTTGGCCATGTATTCCGACCGCAACCGAGAGGTGCTATGCGTACCAACGCGGAGTTCGCTCGCGAGCTGGATGAGCGGGACGAGCTGGCAGCCTTTCGCCAGGAGTTCGTCGTCGCCGATTCGGAGCTGATCTACCTGGACGGCAACTCCCTCGGCCGGCTGCCCAAGCGAACCCAAGCCCAGCTGAACGAGGCGATCGAGAAGGGTTGGGGTCGGCGGCTGATCCGGGCTTGGAACGAAGGCTGGTACGAGGCCCCCATGCGGATCGGCGGCAAGATCGCCGGCCTGCTCGGCGCGGCCCAGGGCGAGGTCATCATCGCCGACTCAACTTCGGTCAATCTGTTCAAGCTGGCCGCCGCGGCGCTGGAGGCCCGCCCCGGAAGAACAAAGGTCGTCACCGACGACATGAACTTCCCCTCCGATTTGTACATCCTGCAGGGGTTGGCCCGGGAGGCGGAAGATCTGACGGTGGAGGTCGTGGAATCCCCGGACGGCCTCGTCATGCCATTGGAGCGAATCGAAGCGGTGCTCGACGATAGCACCGCCCTGCTGACGCTTTCCCACACCGCATTCAAGAGCGGGTTCACGTACGATCTGGAGCGGGTGACAGCGCTCGCCCATGAAGTAGGGGCGATGGTCCTGTGGGATCTCAGCCACTCGGCCGGCGCGCTCGACGTGCGCTTGAACGATGCCGACGCCGATCTCGCCGTCGGATGCACCTACAAGTACCTGAACGGCGGGCCCGGATCGCCGGCTTTTCTCTATGTGCGCAAAGATCTGCAGACCGAGCTGACCAACCCGATCTCGGGCTGGTTCGCCCAGGAGAATCAATTCGCCATGGAGCGTGAGTTTGAGCCGGCCTCGGGCATGCGGCGCTACTTGACCGGCACCCCGCCGACCCTGTCCTTGTTGGGCGTCGAGGCCGGTGTGGACCTGCTGCTCGAAGCGGGAATTAAAAGACTGCGGGCGAAGTCGGTGCGGCAGACCGATTATCTGATCCAACTCTGGGAGGAGGAACTCGAACCGCTCGGATTCAAGTTGAAGACACCGCGCGCCGCGGAGCAGCGGGGGTCCCATGTCGCCATCGCCCATGAGAAGGGCTTGGCGATTGATCTGGCCTTGATCCGCGACATGAAAGTTCTACCCGATTTTCGCCCCCCGGACATTATCCGGCTTGGGGTGGCGCCCCTCTACACGACCTTCAGTGAGCTGCACGAGGCCGTGCAGCGCATCAAACGGGTGGTGGTCGAGGGTCACTTCGCGAAGTATGAGGGGGAGGTCCCCACTGTCACATGAAACTTGCCTCGCGGACCGGAAGGTGAGGGGCAAAACGCTTTGAGCTCGATCAAGCAGTTCCCTTACACGCCGATTCTGGGATGGTCGGCAACTCGTTACGACTTGTTCTCCCTGTGCAAACGCAAGTATTACTACCACTACTACGGCAAGTACGATCCCGAAGTGCCGGTGCGCTTGATCGATGAATTCAAAGGGCTCACTTCGATCCCATTGGAGAGCGGCATTGCCGTGCACACGGTGATCGAGGTCCTGCTCAATCGACTGCAGCGCACGAACCGGGACATCGATCGCAAGAAGTTCTTCGACTTCGCGCGTCGCCGCACGCAGCATCGAGTGGAGACCCGGACCTTTCACGAGGTGTACTATGGCGAGCGCGAGCCTGTGACCCTGGATGATCTATATCCCAAGGTCGAGGCGTGCTTGGAGAATTTGCTGGGCAGCGATCGGTACCGCTGGCTGGTGGAGGAGGCGATCGACACCAGCGACGAGTGG
>CAZFCJ010000307.1:0-1798 GCA_964517315.1 uncultured Anaerolineaceae bacterium
AACGGCAACGCAAACATGGTCAGCCGCAGTGACAGGCCGTAGGCGAGCATCATGACGATCAGCGCCGTGAGGCCGAATAGATAATCAGCCAGCGGCGAGATGGTTGCCGAGAACGGTAGGATCAACCGAGGAAAATACAGCTTCTCGACGATGTGACGGTCCTTCAACAAGCTACTGCTGGCGCTGGTGACCATTTCGGACAGCAACACCCAAGTGACTACACCGGCGAAGATGAAAACTGGACGGGGCACGCCGGCTGATGGGGTACCAAAGATAATGCCGAAAAACAGCGTAAACACCAACATCAACGCAAGCGGATTCAGTACCGCCCAAGCAACGCCAAGGACGGCTTGCTTGTATCGAACCATAATGTCTCGACGCGCCAAGAAGTACATCAGTTCGCGCCAGCCCCATAACTCCCCAGGACTGGGGAGGGAAAACCACCTAGGCGCCTCGATTCGGGTATGGTGTTCGGTCATGGTTAGCGCGAAGACAGCCTGTTGTCACCAAGCTCGTCTGAGATTCCGTGGCCATATGCATTGGTAATAGGAACCCGCCAGTCCCGACCGAAGGCCCGCGGCATGATCTTGATGCCGGGAGGGCTTTGCCGGCGCTTGTATTCGCTCCGAGTGAGTCGGGACGAAATATCAGCAACCGTAGCGGGGTCAAAGCCGATATTCATAACCTCAGATCTGCTCATCGCTTGGTCGACCACCGCATGCACAACTTCATCTATGATTTCATACGGAGGTATCGTATCAATGTCCTTTTGGCCCGGCCGTAATTCCGCGGATGGCTCCTTGGTAAGCACATTCTCGGGGATCAAGGCAAAGCCAGCCTCATCATTCAGGTGACGGCAAACTTCGTAGACCATGGTTTTCGGTAAGTCTTTGATCACCGCAAAACCCCCGGCGGTGTCACCATAAAGGGTGGAAAACCCAACGGCGGTTTCACTCTTGTTCCCTGTCGTAAGGACTAGCCAGCCGAACTTGTTCGAGAGGGCCATGAGCAGCGTGCCCCGGATACGAGCTTGCAGGTTTTCCTCCGTGACATCTGGATCCAGTCCATCGAACACCGGTGCAAGCAAGTCCAGAAATGCCTGGAATGGGCCGTCGATATCTATGACGCGATGTTCAATGCCTAGATTGTCACAGAGCAGCTCTGCATCAGTGAGACTGTGGTCCGAGGAATAGCGAGACGGCATTGAGACGCCCACGATGTTTTCCGCACCGATTGCATTCACGGCCAGCACGGCAACGAGTGAAGAATCCACGCCACCGGATAAGGCAACCACGGCTTGATCAAAGCCGTTCTTGACGAGGTAGTCCCGCGTCCCCAATACAAGGGCACACGTGACCTCGGCAGTCCTCTCAAGGAGGGGCCTGGATGGGTCTCCGCTTATGCCTTTCGCAGGCGCCGTCGTCCCCTCTGGAAGGTCGATATCAGTAAATCGAATCCTCCCTATCCCAGAGGGGTCTGCGAAGCGCCGCCTGGGATCGTGGAGCCGTCGCGCCAGAACCGATGAGGCATCAATGTCGACCAAAATGAGATCTTCCTCGAATTGGGCGCCTCTGGCGACAAGTTTGCCCTGTGGATCGAAGACTAATGAATGCCCATCAAAGATCAGTTCGTCCTGACCTCCTACCAAGTTGCAGTAGGCGACAAAGGCCGTGCTATCCGCGGCCCGGGTCGCCAGCATCCGTTCACGCTCTGCCCCCTTCCCCACATGATAGGGAGAGGCTGAGATGTTGAGCAGCAGCTGGGCTCCACCGTGCATTGCTTGGATATCATGAGGCCC
>CAZFCJ010000308.1:0-1795 GCA_964517315.1 uncultured Anaerolineaceae bacterium
GAAGCACGAACCTCACCCGACGCCCCCGACGAAATCCTGGTTACGGTCGATTCTCCAGCTGGGGCCGCGAGGTCAGGCGCCATCCCACAAGAAGTCCCCATCAAGACCGCTATCAGGGCGACTGCCCTGATCCCGATCGCCCACTCACGCCACATTGATCTCAAAGAGGGCAAGAGGTTTTTTATGAGAATTCGGACCATAGAGGGGTTGTTCTCCAGAATTCGGTAAATAGGGGACTCACGCGATCGGTCCCCATTCGGAGGGACTTGGATGTTTTTAGATGCGAGCGACGTGCTGAAGAACACTGACTTTTCGAACTGGTGGAAAGTCAGTCTTTGGCGTTGTCGGAAGAAAACTCGTTACAGAGGGGCCGCAGGCTTACTCCTCGACTTTATCCTTCTCATCCGCCCCCTCCTCCGCGTCCTCGGAATCGGCCGCTTCTTTGTTGGCAGGACCGTCCTCATCGCCGCCGTCGGCTGCGATCCCTTCCTCCTTGTCCGCGGGGACTTCTGACCGCTGCTCATCGAATTCTTCTTTCGCGCCCCCATCGATTTCAGGCGATTCTCCGCTCCCCAGCATCTTCGGATCCGAATCAGCGAACTCGGGCGCATCCGGGCCCGGCACGGCCGCCTGGGCTTTGGAATCCACCATCCCGAACATCGTCTGCAAGAACGGTGGAACTGTATAGAAATCCGAGCCCTGGAAATTCTTCAACAGCTCGTTCAGGGCCACCGCATCCGCGCCGAGGACATCGGCAGCGGCCTGGAGTTCAATCTGGCGCGCGCGGGCTTCTTGCTCGGTTTGCACCGGCTTCAGGAAGGCCGTCCACACTCGGTTCACCGCCTTCTGGACCTCCACAGGCATCCGAACCTCCTGGATCTCCACGCGGTCGATCGATATGCCGTACCGCGATGCTTTCGACTGCAGCTCATCCTCGAGCCGCGCTGCGATTGTCTCGGCGATGGTGGACACGCTGTCCAGCTCGAGCACCTCCCTTTCTTCCATTTGGTTGGCCACTTCCAGATACTTCGTAGCGGCCGCTGAGATCAGCTGGGCGATACTTGCACGGGAGACAAGGACGCGCATCGTACTCTCCGCCAAAGCTCTTACCCACGTCTCGGAGGCCTCGACTACACCGACATCCGAATGGTCCTTCCCGAGGTGAATCTCACGGTCGATGTCGAATGTGTATTTGATGATGTCCTCCACTCTCCACCAGATGGCGACCCGGATATGCGCCTGCAAGGACTCCCGGGTCAGGACCTCTTCGTCCTCCCAAATGAGAAGCCGGATCGCAAGCGGCACCCGGGCGCGAATCTCGTCCCCCATGACCGGGAAAATGAACTTCCGGCCACCAGTCCCCTCCACATCGGTGAAATGGATTTGTTTGTTCCTTAGGACGACAATGCCTTCATTCGGCTCCCAGAGGATCAATTTGAGGCGGCCGCCAAAAAGGTTGAGTTCATCCTTCCCCCGACGGATGGCATTGTAGGGGGCCAGCACGACGGAAGAACCTGCTCTCAGCACAATAATCACAACAAGAGCGATCGCACTGTACGTTATCAGAGTAGCTGTTGAGATGGACATCTAAGCCTCCTTTGCAGGTTCTTCTTGTGTTGGCCAGGTTCCACCACCGGGCAGACCCGGGTCTGCCGGCGCACGGGAAACTCCGTTGACTTCATTTGCTGCGAAAGTCGACAAAGGTGCAAACCTGCCCTGGGCGTTTACGAACAGATCGAACGACCTTCGATGGACCCCTTCGTCGAGGCAGTCTTCCGATCTGATCTCCGTAAAG
>CAZFCJ010000309.1:0-1786 GCA_964517315.1 uncultured Anaerolineaceae bacterium
CCGGGAGCGACTCTCACGGTCCGGCCTCGACGTGGTATCCCTGGCCGAGGGCCTGGGGGAGATCGACGAGGAGGGTCTCGTCTATCCCCGGGATCGACACTGGAACCGATCGGGCCACGAACGGGCGGCGAAGCTCCTGGAGCCGGAGCTTCGGCGGCGCATCGCCGGGGAACCGAGACCTCGGCGAGATCTCGACTGAGAGCCTGTGAATAAATCGCCACGACCCGATCTTCCAATCGTGAAGAATCCATGTGAAGCTATGGACATGGAAGAAGAAACTCTGTTTCCAGTTCCGGAGTCGCAGCCGCCTCCCGATCGGCCGCAGATCCAAGGGGCACCCCGTCTGGTGAGGCCCAACCGCGAGCAGGTGGAGCTGCGCGCCGTCGACCTCGAGAGCCTGATCGCCATGGATCATCCGGTGCGGGCGGTGTGGGACTTCGTTGAATCCCTGGATCTCAGCGCGTTGTACGCGAAGATCCAGTCCGTGGAGGGGAGCGCTGGTCGTCCCGCGACGGACCCGCGGATCTATATGGCGCTCTGGCTCTACGCGGTCATCGAGGGGGTTGGAAGCGCTCGTGCGCTGGCTCGGTTGACTGAGCAACATGATGCGTATCGGTGGATTTGCGGTGGCGTGACAGTCAATTACCACTCCTTGTCGGATTTCCGAGTGGAGCACGTGGAGACCTTGGACGGGCTTCTGACGAAGAGCGTGGCTTCGTTGATGTCCGAAGGGCTGGTGAGCCTCGAGCGGGTGGCACAGGATGGCATGCGGATCCGCGCCAGCGCGGGGGCTTCTTCGTTCCGACGTCAGCCGAGCCTGGAAGAGTGCTTGAAGGAAGCAGAAGAGCAGGTCGAGAGGCTGCGTGAAGAGCTGGAAGAGGACCCGCAGGCGACGAACCGGCGGCAGGCGGCGGCGCGGAAACGGGCGGCGGAGGATCGCCTGAAACGAGTCCATGCAGCTCTCGAGCAGATGCCCGACGCGGTTTCGAAGAAAAAGCCCGCAAAACGGGACGAGGCTCGCGTCTCGACGACCGATCCGGAGGCTCGGGTCATGAAGATGGCCGATGGAGGGTTTCGCCCGGCCTACAACGGTCAGCTCGCGGTCGATACCCACTCCCAGATCATCACCGGGGTCGACGTCAGCAACCACGGCAGTGATCGCGGCAAGCTGGCTCCGATGCTCGATCAACTCGAAGATCGCTACGGTCAGCTGCCTTCCGAGAGCTTGGTCGATGGAGGATTTGCCGGGCTGGAGGATATTCAGAAGGCCACGGAGCGCGGACCTGTGGTCTTCGCTCCGGTGGCCAAGCCGAAGGATTCTTCGCGTGATCCCCATGTTCGACTCGAGTCCGATTCGCCAGAGATCGGCGAATGGAGAGAGCGGATGGGCACTCCAGAGGCCAAAAAGATTTACAAGGACCGAGGAGCGAGCGTCGAATGCGTCAACGCAATCGCCCGAAATCGTGGACTGCGGCTACTTCTCGTTCGCGGTCAGCGGAAGGTCAAGGCGATCCTGCTGTGGTTCGCCTTGGCCCACAACCTGATGCGCAGCGTCTCACTGCGGGCACAGCTCGCTGCCAGCCCAGCATGAGGGCCCCAACCCCCACCAAAGACACTGAAGCTCGGTAGTTTCAGCCCGGCATGACGAATTATCCCACCTCCCACCGCCCGAATTCGCACACCGACCTGCGAAGCCGGTCAATTTCGTTCGGACAGCTTCCAGCTCAGAGAACGCGAGCCTCGCGTCGTAGCTCGCTGGGGCGGCGATTCATTCACAAGCTCTGAG
>CAZFCJ010000310.1:0-1757 GCA_964517315.1 uncultured Anaerolineaceae bacterium
GGATGGAATGACCTATCAGTGGCGCCCGACCGAAGGCGGCGACATGCAGATCACCTGCGTATGACTTTGGCGGGCAGAACTGTGCCGTGCCGGTCGTCGCCAACAATCTGTGGATTCAACGCTCTTGTTATCGGCGTATGGACTGAGACTCGGGCAGCCCGACGGCAAGCGGATGCAAGCTCTGGAACGGCCTAACAACCCGTTTGGCTGGTGACCTCGCAGCTAACCTCGAGGCAACTCTGGGAGTGATCCTCATGCAGCTGATCTTTCGAATGCTGGCCCTCATTATTGTCGTCCCGGCTGCCTTCTACTTCGTATTTTGGGTGCCGTTGTCGCTCATGCCGTTCACCATGGCCATTTGGTTGAAGGCCGTGATTGCTTTTTCCATCGCGGCCGCCGTTGGGTGGTTTGTCTGGCAGGCACTGAGCTCTCGCGGCGATGGTCTAGTGTCGGCAGTACTTCTCGGCGCATTGCTCTTTGGAGGTCTAGGGTTCGTTGCAGGATTTTTTGGTCCAATGATCTTTGCGCCCGATGCGAACCAGGGCCCGTTGCTAGGCATCCTCATAACGGGCCCGTCCGGTTTCATCGTTGGTGGGATCATGGGATATATTTTCTGGGTCAGGCAACACAGCGACGCGGATGACGAAGAACGCCGCGCAGCTGAAGCGCAAACCCGTTAGGCCTACCTATCGTGATCCGACCGAACATCCCAGTGGCCGCGCTCTTCTTCGTTATAGTGACCGGTGTCGGGACATTTCCGGAACCCTGCAGCGCTCAGACACACCTTTCTTCTGGCGACCGAATCCGCATCAAGCCCTCGATAGAGCCCCGTGACCGTCTGACAGGCACCCTGATCTCGATAGCTGCCGATACCCTCTCGCTTGAGGCGGCCGGAACGGGGCGCGCGTTCTCTCTTGCTGATCTCGAGTACGTGAAGGTGAGCACTGGTGAGAAGTCTCACCTTGCGGGAACGATCGTAGGCGGACTCGTCGGCGCGGCATCGGGTGCCTTGATAGGCTCATCGATCGAGCAAGGCCTTGATGACGAGTGCTTCGACTATTGTGGGCTTGGGGGTGCCTTTTACGGCTTCATCATCGGCGGAGTCGCAGGTGGTGTCGCCGGTTACCTCTGGCTCGGAGAGGAGCAATGGGCTGACGTGCCCATCAAGGATCTGCGAGGTGGTATCGGAGCCAATGGCCTTCGCCTCGAATACGGTCTATGAGGCATGTTCAAGACCGGGAGGCCTGACAAGCGTTAGTAGCTGACGCGGACTACATTGGTGGCAATGTGCTTCTCGGTAACCGCGGCGATCGTGACGCCGCAGCTGAAGCGTCAACCGTTAGGTAGTTGTTTGACACCCATCCCGAAGCTGACTTGACATTGGGAGTCGACGATGGCGACTAAGAAGTACCTCGATCCCGCCCGGCCGACCCGTCGATGGGTCACCGCAGGATTGATGTTCGGCGGCGCAGTCGCTGGGGCCGTTGTGGGGCTCGTCCTGACGGTGCTTGGCAAGATCGTCGCGGGAGCGCCACCGGCCGACATGGCGAACTACCTCTGGAATGCTGGCGTCTTTGGGGCTATTGGAGCCGGCCTGGCACCGGTTGTTACATGGTCGGCGCTCCGCCGGGTTCCGCTCTGGCGTACGATCGCCGAACCGCTCGTGGCATCCGTGATAGGCGCCACGATCGGTGTCGTTCTCGGTTCCGGCGCAGCCTTCCTTCTCCTTGCCCCGTTGGGTGCGGCGGCGGCGGTTG
>CAZFCJ010000311.1:0-1754 GCA_964517315.1 uncultured Anaerolineaceae bacterium
CCCTGGTCCCAGATGGCGACGAAGCGGGTGTCGCCGTCGTCGTCGAGGAACTCGGGGTGGGCGAAGTCGAAGCCGTGCACGTCGATGATCCCCACAAGCACCCTGGGTTCGGGTTCGGCGGTCGGATCGAGGCCGGCGCGCTTCCAGGTCGGAATGGGGTTTTCGCTGCGGCGGCCGACGTCCAGCGGCGGGAACAGGTGCACGTTCTCGGCGCTCTCGACCGAGATCACGGTCGGATCGCTCAGCAGCTCGTCCAGCCGGTTGAGCGGCACCGAGGCGGTGACCAGGTTGTCCTTGCGCACGGTGCGCCGGGGGCCGCGGTAGCGGTGGGCGATCGGCTCGGGCAGGCCGGTGGTTTCGCGGTCGAGTTCGATGAACACGCTGACCGCCACCGAGTCGGCCGGCTTGAGGGTCTCCTTTTTGATCTCCTCGGAGAGCTGGTAGGCCTCCTGGGCCCGGGACTGGGCCTCCCTCAGCTGCGGGACCCGCCGGAGCAGGCCGGGGTCGAGCACGGCCACCGACTGGGCCCGTTCGGAGCGCAGCGTGTTGACCACCTCATCGCCGTTGGCGACCATGCGCAGCTTGGCGTGGAGGCGGTTGAGGCGGGGCGACTCTTCGAGCTTCATGGGGAGCTAACCACGAAGGCTCAAAGGGCACGAAGGATTAATCATAAGAGCACAAAGCAGTGTCTTTGTGTCTTGGTCTCAAATCTCTACTGAATGACGCGTGGTCGCCTCGGATAGGAGGCAGACGGTGACGGGTTGGGATCACGCGCTCACGCCCTGGGCGGGGTCGCGCTGGAATTCGAGGTGGTGGGTGAGGCGGATTTTGTCGCCGTCTTTGGTGTAGACGAAGGCCACCAGCTCGAACACGCCCCAGCCGGAGGTGCGCAGCGCGAAGCCGTCCTCGGGGTCGTCGACGCGGCGCACCGGGTTGGGGAACGTCTCGTGCAGCACGTACTCGACGTAATCGACCTTCTCCAGGTCGCCGGTGCCCTCGTCGTCGATGAAGGCCTCCCACTGCCACCAATCGTCGCCCTGATAGTCCCAGCGGTTTTTGAGCTTGAGGTTCACGGTTTTCTCCCGATCAGCCGTCCTGATCGACGAGCTGCATGTAGACGGGCGTAACGCCGAACGACAGGTCCTCGGACTGCCAGGTGTGGCCCTGCGAGTCGGTCAGAAGGAAGCGGACGATATGGCGCTCGCGCATTTCCCCGACGTAGATCTTGAGGCTGCCTTCGCCGCCGCGAACGATGGCCGTATCGGTCCAGGCCTCGTCCCAATCGCCGCGCGCGCGGTCGTACAGTTTGTAGCGGCAGGCAAGGCCGGGGTCCTGCGGGTTGTAGTCGTTCCGTGGCACGCGCAGGATGTACTCGCGCAGCCGGCGCGCCGAGTCGGGGGACATTTCCAGGATCCTGGAGTAGGCGCGGTGGGAGACGACGAACACGATGATGAAGCCGGCCAGCGCCCCGCCGGCCTCCAGGCTGGCCTGCAGCAGCAGGTTGTCCTCGGCGGTCACGGAGGCCACGCTGCCGCCGATCTGGAAGAAGATCACGGCGGCGACGGTGGAGAAGGTGCCCATGACGATGAAGCTGACCATGGGCTGTTCCAGCACTTCGAACCAGCGCACCCTGGCGGATTCCTTCCTGCGTGAGCTCCCGGCGTCGGCCGATCTCCCGGCGGGGGGATGATCTCCAAATATTAGCAAATTCCACTCATCGCGTTATCAATGGGCGCGGGTTTGTGGGGGAGTCG
>CAZFCJ010000312.1:0-1739 GCA_964517315.1 uncultured Anaerolineaceae bacterium
TGTGCAGGTATTTCATGACGTGGGCCTGGTAGATCGCCTGGATCGGCCCCAGACCCATGGAAACGGTGGGGAACTGCCAGAAGTCCGGCATCAGCCAGGGGTGCGGGTAGGAGGACAGGCCGTTGCCGTCCACTTCCTCCCGGTACTTGTCCAGCTGCTCTTCCTCCAGCCGCCCTTCCAGGTAGGAGCGGGCGTAGATGCCGGGCGAGGCGTGACCCTGGAAATACACCAGGTCGGCGTCCCGTTTCTCGTCGCCGCCGTGGAAGAAGTAGTTGAAGCCGACGTCGTAGAGGGTCGCCGCCGAGGAGAACGAGGAAATGTGGCCACCCAGCTCACCAGGGCGCTGGTTGGCACGCAGTACCATGGCCATGGCGTTCCAGCGGATCAGGGACCGGATCCGGCGCTCCATGAACAGGTCACCCGGCATGCGGGCTTCCCGGGTCACTGGAATGGTGTTCCGGAAAGGCGTGGTGATGGAGTAAGGCAGTTCGGTACCGTCACGACTGGCCCGTTCCGACAGGCGCTCCAGAATGTACTTGGCGCGCTCGACACCTTCCTCTTCGATCAACGACTCCAGCGCATCCAACCATTCACTGGTTTCAACGGGATCATCATCTTGATACATCAAACCCTCCCCTAAGCCTCAAAAAGCGCAAGGCCGGCGGCGAACACCCGCGACCGGTCCTGCGACGTGATACGAGATAAGATTCAAGTGCAGGCTCGTGCTGTTGTTGTTCAGTACAGCATAGAACAGGATCGACAACTTGCCTGCCCGAGGCACACACCAGGCTCTCGATGACCGGACCGGGCGCCTGTTGTGGCGATGGGCCCTTGCCTTCTCTCAATTTGTGTAGTGTTTTTACTACAAAATAGCTGTCTGATTCAATCACCGGCACCAACAAGGCGCCCTTGCCCTGCCCCACAACCGGCTCCACCGGGCCCCGGACGCCCTGCATCGGGGCCTCGGGCCACACCGGCAGAAACCAGGAGAGCTGCCCTGCAGCCCAGAGCTGGTATGACCAGTTGCATCAGCGCACCAGCCTGAACCGGCAGGTTTAACCACAGCCCGACAGAATGACCCGAATCAGAGCAAGTCTCAACACGCCTACGACCAATGTCGTATCTTTACTACGGATTGCTCCGCGACGCCGGCAGCATTGATCTTCAAGCTTCTCCCACTAAATAACGGACTACCCCAAGAACCGCGGAGGAAAATCCAAAAATTACTCTATCAAACAATGGCCTGCATGATATTGGTCGATCCTTACCCAACCCTTTTCCGGACATTATTAATTAGTCCTGAAAATATCTTCCGCTTTCTGTATACTTTTCGGCCTGTTTTTTGGCCGGCACGGCATGGAACCCCATGTCCAGGCCTGGCGCCTGGGCGCCAGCGTTGTGCCTGAAGTTTCGTAACCACCAGAGGGCGATCCATGAACTCCATCGTCACCTTTCCCAACCGGATTCCCGCCGTTGAATTCGAAGAGAGGCGTTTCCAGGTCTATACCGACAAGCAGCTCGACAAGATCGAGGTGATCCAGAAACTGCCCGCGGACACCCTGTTCGAAATGAAGGTCGTTGCCAGCGTACTGCCCTTCCGGGTCAACGAGTACGTGCTCAACGAGCTGATCAACTGGGACAAGGTGCCCAACGACCCCATCTACCAGCTGGTCTTTCCCCAGAAAGGCATGCTGAAGGACGAGCACTTCGAGCGCATGGCGCAGATGCACCGGGACGGC
>CAZFCJ010000313.1:0-1738 GCA_964517315.1 uncultured Anaerolineaceae bacterium
CGATCGCCATCAACCTCATAGTGTCAATCATGGTCGGAGGATGGCTCGGCTACCGCCCGGAGCGGCTGGAGCGCCGGGTGACACTGATGGGCGTGTTGGTCAGCCAGGGGATCCCCGGATTCGTCGTTGGGCTCATATTGATCCAGATCTTCGCAGTCCAGCTCAATTGGCTCCCCAGTATCGGCTTCGACGGCTGGGCCAGCCTAATTCTCCCCTCGATAACGCTTGCAGCGTTCCTATTGCCCCGCGTGATTCGTCTCACCGCGACCAATGTCGACCAGGCAATGCGGAAGGACTATGTCCGCACCGCTCGGGCCACAGGCGCGCCCCGTATCGCGACGCTTTGGCGCCATGTGATGCCGAACGCAGTGATCGGCACGGTCGCTCTGGTCGGAGTCCAATTCGGATTCTTGCTTTCCGGCTCGTTGATTACGGAAGCCCTCTTTGCCTGGCCAGGAATGGGGCTGCTCTTGATTGAGGCAGTTCGGGGTCTCGACTTCCCCGTCGTACAGGCGTCGGTAGCGGTTGTGGCCGTCTTGGTCTTCTTGGTCAACACGATTACTGACCTCACTTTTCCGCTCCTCGATCCCCGACTCAAGAGCCAGCACGCATGATCACGGCACACCGATGACCACGGCAGACGCACCGGTCCAAGACGCTGGCCTGTCTCGACGGGCACTCGGCCCTCGCTATCGCAGGGTTCCCGGTCTCCTCATGGCTGGGCTGATTGGCGTCATCATGGTTGTCATCCTCACATTCTGGGGTGAGAACATCTCAGGATTTGAAGCCAATCAGCAGTCTCTGGCGGATCGGCTAATGCCGCCCCTGACCGACGGGCACATCGCAGGCACCGACCGCCTTGGACGTGACGTGTTCGCGCGCGTGTCAGCTGGATTCAGATGGTCCATCCCGGTTGGAGTCGTCGCTACGACCATCGCGGCTTCCATCGGGACGGTCATCGGTGTGATCGCAGGTTGGAAAGAGGGGTGGGCCCGTTCAGTTCTTAGCCGATTTATGGACGTGGCCATCTCATTCCCGTACTTGGTTCTGGCCGTGGCCGTCATCGCGGTCACGGGTCGCGGCTTCTGGGCACTCACACTGATCCTCGGCTTGGTCGCTTGGGTCTCGTTTGCCCGCGTGATTTTCGCCGAGACTCAGCAGATCGTGCAGAGGGAGTATGTCCTCTCCGCTCGACTGATGGGGTTCTCCTCGTTTCGCATCATTCGAACGTACGTCGTACGCGGCCTGCGTCACACGATTGCTGTCATGGCTGCGTTCATCTTCGCTGACCTGCTCGTTGCGGAAGCTGCCCTGTCGTTCCTCGGAGTGGGCGCGCCACTTGGGGAGCCGTCCTGGGGGAACATGCTCGCCGCCTCACGCGAGCAGTTGTTTGTCGCGCCGTGGCTCATGTATGCCCCCGCGGCGGCCGTGGTGCTCGCCGTTCTCACGGCCAATCTTCTCGGTGATGGGTTCATTCAACGATGGGGACGGGGAAGCACGCAACAATGAAGGTAGGTACGAAGTGAATGAAATGAAGGGCGAGGAAATACTTGCCGAGATCGAAGCAGCCGGCAGGAAGGTGCTGCCGACCTATGAGTACCTGGCACGCCATGACGCAAATGGTCTCGCCGGATACAACGCTTTCCTCACGTCGAGCATCTACGACAAGGACGCCCTCGAGCCGAAGTTCAAGGAGATCATCCTCGCCTGCGCGTGCATCGCAGCCGGCTCGCCCGGC
>CAZFCJ010000314.1:0-1698 GCA_964517315.1 uncultured Anaerolineaceae bacterium
CTGCGCGGCCCTGGCCGCCCGCTCGATCTCTTCTTGGCTGGCGTCCTGCTTGCCGAAGGCGATATTTTCGGCCAACGTCTTGCTGAACAGGAACACGTCCTGCTCGATGATCGAGATCTGACGACGGAGAGAATCAAGGTCCCAGTCTCGCACGTCCATCCCGTCGACCAGCACCTGACCATCCGTGGCGTCGTGGGTGCGGTTGATCAGCTTGGCCAGCGTGGTCTTGCCGGCGCCCGTTTGGCCCGTGATGGCCACGGTCTGCCCCGGATGGACTTCAAAGCTGACGTCCTGCAGGGCGGGTTCGGCGTCCGGGTAGGCGAAGGTGGCCGACCGGAATTCGATGTGACCCTCCATGGCCCCAGCGTGGCCGGTCGGGTTGCGGTCCAGCTCGGTCTTGCGCTCCATCAGCTCCAGAATGCGTCGGGCGCCGGCCATCCCCAGTGAGACTTGGGAGTAGGCATAAAGGGACACGAACACCGGGAACCCGAACAGATTGACCAGTCCGACGTAGGCCACCACGTCACCGGCGGCCAGCAGCCCGTCTTGAAACAGCAGCATGCCGTGCAGGAACGAACCGGCGACCGCCAGGCCCAGCAGCAGCAGTGGCAGGTAGCGGGCCTCAATATTGCCCTGGTGCACGAAGGCGTCCCGGAACGCTTCCGCGTTGGCCGAGAAGCGGGACATCTCCTCCTGCTCGCGCGCGGCGCCTTTGATCACCTCGATACCGTCGATGGCCTCCGAAAGGCGCGCGTTGAGCTCGCCGAAGGTCTTGCGCACCGACTCCGTCACCGGCCGCAGTTCAGTCAGGTAGTGCCACAAGGCCAGCGCGTAAAACAGAATGAACAGCGCGGGCGTGAGCACCAGGGCGGGGTGGTAAGAAGGGGCGACGATCAGGGGCATGATGAGAAACGCGCCCGACCCGATCACCAGGTTGAAGCCCGGACTGAACATGAAGTTGACCTGGCGCACGTCGTTGGTGGCGCGGGCCATCGTGTCGCCCACCGGCTGCAGACTGTGGAAGGTCATGGATTTCCCCAACAAGCTCAGATAGAGCTCATCGCGGATGTCGCGTTCCAGGCGTTGGGCCGTGAGTTCGGCCCCGTAGTTGCGCCCAAATTGAAGGACCCCGCGCACGATCTGTGAGCCCACGATAAGCAGTGCGATGCCCCCCAGGCTGGGCACGTCGGCCGCGCCCTCGACCACGAGGTCGAAGGCCCGCCCGAACAATACAGGGACCGCGGCTGCGAGGCCCGCGTTTCCCGCCGCCCCGATCACCATCATGCCGATCAGCCAGGCGTGGATCTTGGTGTGAGAGATAAGCCAGCGGACGGGTCCGCTTCGATCGTAGGTGCGCGCCTCGGGATGGGTAAATTCTGCGACGCTCACGGAGTTGGGACCTTTTACGCTTCGAGCATTCGAAGATGGACTGTGTCAGGATACCACAGGCCCGTTACCCGGAATCCGTGATTCGGGATCCGGGAACTGGTAAATGGAAACTGGGGATCCGGAGGGGATACCATGATGGCCCGAAGAGCACCAAGGGATTTCTGATAAGAACACGATGGAAGGGGTTCGTGACTTGGTGGTTTTGAGATTCAAACGGAAGAGGCCTCTGAAGGGCGGGTAGGCTTGCGGCCTGGCATCTAGCCATGACGAGCTAGCAGCTAGAAGCCAGAGGCTAGAGGCCAAACTGGA
>CAZFCJ010000315.1:0-1664 GCA_964517315.1 uncultured Anaerolineaceae bacterium
TGGGCGCTCATCGAGCGTGGTATCGGCTACCGTAGTCGAGGCTCATACCCCTAGCGGACTGGAGCGGGTACACGTGGGGTGGGCTCTTCCAGTGACAGGGGAGTCTTGCCTCAGCCGCTTGGGGGAGGCAGCTGAACTTGTGGGCGAAATGCGCGCCGGCCAGGGCGTGGCAGGAGCCGGCTGCGAGTGTTAGTCTTCAGAATCCGGACTTGCGAGCAGCACCAATCCAGGTCCTTCGCGTTTGGCTCGATATAGGGCCAGGTCGGCGGCTTTCAAGAGGGCCTCACGATCTGACCCGTCTTCTGGGAAGGACGACACGCCGATGGAGAGTGTGATGGGTTCCAACAATTGCCCTTCGAACGGGATGTGAAACCTACTAATCTGACGAGCGAGATGCTCTGCGCGTTGGCGGGACGCCTCACGCGTTGCATCGGGCATGACGACCGTGAACTCATCGCCGCCAAACCGACAGGAAATGTCCTCGCCGCGGAAGTTGGCAAGCAGGAGGCTTCCCAATTCGCGCAGGATGGCATCACCGGCCGCATGTCCACTTTCGTCGTTGAACTGTTTGAAATTGTCTACATCCATCAGGAGAAGGCCAACAGAGGCTGAACTGCGTGTGGCTCGAAGCAGCTCTCGATCGAGCGTTTCCTCCAGATAGCGCCGGTTGAACAGCCCGGTCAAATGGTCCCGCACGGATTCCTCGCGGTGAAAAGCTTCGCTTCTCACCAAGGCGGCCTGGGCTCGCCTTTGCTCCGTGACGTCTCGGATGTTGCATTGAATCACACGCTTGTTTCCCGCCACGTACACGTTGCTGATAAATTCCACTTGCATGAGCCGTCCGTCTTTCGCCCTCAGCGGCAAGTCCTCATAACGAATGTATTCGCGCTGCTGCAATAATTCGAAAGCCCGCTTGCTGGCTTTAACATCTTGAAAGGCGCCCACTTCCCAGAGCTTTTTCTGGATAAATTCCTGCCGCGAGTAGCCCAGCATATTGATCAAATAGGGGTTGACGTCCTCAATCATCCCCGTCTCGGCATTGAGGATCAAGATCCCGTCCTGGGCCGATTCAAACAGACGGCGATAGCGGATCTCCGAGTCCTTCAGTGATAGCTCTTCAGTCGTCTTGGGGTCTTTCTGAACCTGGTCCATGATCTTCGGCACTTGCCTTTGTCCGTCGATGTGGGGCCCGGAAGTTACCTGCCTGCCGCCCACCTACGCATGTACAGCAAACCTTGGGCAGCGGGGGCGCAAGAATGAGGAGAATGATGGCTGATGGTTCGCGGTGAGTTCCATCATCGAAGCCCCGGCTGTACTCCGGATGGAAGGCGGCGGGCGGTGCTCACTCAACCAATACCCGCCGCCTGTTGCTAATCAGGTGCCTTGCGCTTACGCGTCCTTGACTGCGGCGATACCGTTGTCAAGGGCTGCCGAGGCACGCTTCAGCTGCACGATGACCTTGTCTTGACTGTGCTGCTTAAGTCGTCCAGCTTTATCCCGGACCGCGTCTGCGATCTCGTGGGATTCTGAGCGGGCTTGCCCAACTGCATCGTCGAAGACCTCGTTCGTCCGATCCCGCACCTTGAGGCTCTTGCGCTGAATGAGATCGCGCGTCTTCTTACCTGAGTTGGGTGCAAACAGAAGCATCGCGACCGCGCCGGCCA
>CAZFCJ010000316.1:0-1662 GCA_964517315.1 uncultured Anaerolineaceae bacterium
CTTGGGCTCTGTCTGGGTTGGTTCTCCCTACCAAGTCGGCTGGGGGCGGGTGAAAGCGAGCCTCGGCGTACCCGGTGGAGTGGGTACGGTGTTCGCCCTCGTCGGGGGGAGCCATCGGTCGGCTACGGCCGAGGTCCAGTTCGGCGGGGAGGGGCAGACCGTGGCGTTGGCTGATCAAGCGGAGCGGAAGGCTGTGTTGATCAGCTCGGGCGACTGTGCGGGGTCATGGCGGGCGAGCCTGGACTCCCCGCTGTGGACCGGTGGTCCATCGAGGGTGGCCCTCCTGCACGCGCAGGGGTTGGTCCTGCCCCAGGATGTGCAGGCGCTCTCAGCGTTCGACGTGCGTTGTAGATGAGGTGAATCCATGCATCCGAAGAAACTAGCCGGCGTGCTGCCGATTCTGATACTGGCGATGGGTCTGGGGCTCGCCGCTCCGGCAGCCACCCTCGCCTGGACATTCGAGGCGACCTACATATGGGGGCCTGACGGCAACCTCACGTACTCCGAAGACGGCATCCTAGATGGTGCGCTTCGGTGTGACGACGGATGGCTGACTGAGGACGAACCTCCGGTGTCCACACTGTTCTCGGGCCATCGGGCGACGATCTCGATCGATGCGTTGAGTGGGGTCGTCCGGGAGGCGATCGAAGCGAATTCCACGCTCAGTGCCACGCGGGCGACCTGTCTCGGAGGTCTCCGGGTTGTAGCTTTCGAAGAGGCCTGCAACCACGACCTGGTCTGGGAGCCCGCACAGTCACCTGACCCTCTCTCGGACCTTCCGAGCGGTTGGCATATTCTCACGGACACGGTTGTCATGTCCACCGCCGTCGGCGCGTTCCTGGTAGATCCGGAGGACGAGCACTCGCGTGAGGTAGCGCTCCCGTTTAGATACGGGGCGCCCCGCTACGAACTCGGAGACGTGCCATTCACCGGTCGCATCGAGTTCGAGGACGGGGCCACAGGGGACTGGGTGCGGAGTCGCGACTACGTCGCGGGCAGGTGCTGGAGCCAGTACGACTCTGGTAGCTGCAGCTCGCTCTGCTTCTACGGTGTGGACCAGCATTACCTCTTCTTCAGCGCTCGTCCGACGACCGGTGACATGTACAGTGGTGATCCTGTGCCCTCGCCCCCGGTCCCCCTGGGTCCTCTCGGTGATTGGACGGAGTATTTGATTGTATGCAATGATTCGTGTGGAGGAGGCGGTGGTGGGGGCGACCCGGTCCTCCCACCCCCGGACACAAAGCTGATGGAGTTCTCGATGTAAGAGGATACCTGCATGTGCGGCGACGCTGGCGGCAGAGAGGCCTGTGGGATCAAGGGCCCCGGGATACTGGATTCCTGCGCCCCCTCCCCGTCGGCTCCGGCTTCCTGATAGCTGTCTTCGGGACCGACACATATGCCGAGAGGGAGGGCGACGCGTACAGCGAGGATCAGGATGCCTCCCTCGTGCCCAAGGGGGTAGCTGGGGCGAGGGTCGACGTGGATTGTGGATGGACGCCCGCGCTTCCTCGCAACCAGGGGCTGCTCAGGCGCTCTATCTTCGCGGGCAGGGTTCGCTTAGGTGGCCCCTTGCAGGATCGTCGTCCGGGGGCACCATGGCGTTACCCCCTCTCTCTCTCACGCTGGTACCCCGAGCCGCCCGATGGAATCCCCTCCCCTCTT
>CAZFCJ010000317.1:0-1647 GCA_964517315.1 uncultured Anaerolineaceae bacterium
TGGCGAGGGACTGCGCGCATCGCCTCCAGCACGGGTTGCGATTCGACCCCTTGTCTCTCGATCGTCTCGACCATCGCCCGCCGCTGGTCCGCATAGCCGTCCACGGTGGGACGGCTGGTCGCCTCGGTGGGTTCGACCGGGGCCAGAGGGGAAGTAACCGTACCTGAGCAGGCGGCAAGCGACCAGGCAAGAAATAGGGCAAGTACGTTACGCATACCTCTATTGTAATGAGCGGGGGATGAAGTTGTCAGCTGTGGAGCCCGGAATCCGCCGGATGCCTAATGGCGGGAGGAGACCTCCATCAACGTAGACTGCAGCGCTTTGACGCTGAAGGGCTTGGTCATGAACGCGTCGGCGCCGGCCTCAAGCGCCCTCTCGCGTTCGTTCTGAAACACTGAACCGGTAACGACGAGAATCGGGATTTCCCGACTCTCTTCATCGGACCGCAGCTGCTGGATCAGATCCGTGCCGTCCTCGTCCTGCAATCGCAGGTCAAGGATCATCATGTCGGGAGGGTGTTCGGAAAGGATCTCCTTGGCCCTCTCCAGCCTGCTGGTGGTAACGGCGTGATAACCGAGGTGAGCCAGGATTGTCCGCATGACATTGCAGTAGTCGACCTCATCATCGACCAGGAGGACGACCGGTTGGTGTTCTGCGGGGCGAACATTCAAGACCATTGCGTGAGACGACCTCTTTCTCCCCTGAGGTTGCCAAATTTGCCGATCCGGGGCGGGAAATGCCCCCGCTGCCGGAAACAGCTCCTACTATCTTGTTAATCGGGAATCACGGGCCAGCGTTACAGGGGAAAAGTGGCCCTTTGGGGGGAAAGAGGGGAAGATTTATGGATCAGCTTGTTCGCTCGAGCGTTTTGAAGCGGAAGGCATAAGGGTGGATAATGTCCGCGGGGTGGTCGGATTCGTCCAGGACCTGCCACTCGCCTGCATCGAATTCAGGAAAGAACGTGTCCCCCTCGATCTCAGCCTCGATGACCGTGAGGTACATGCGATCCACCACGCTCATTTCGAGGGCCTGCCTGTACACTTGCTGGCCCCCGGCGATGAATAATTCGGAATCTCCGTATTCCTCCCGGGCGAGTTCGATTCCCTGCTCCAGGCTGGAGGCCACCGCGTCGGCCGAAGCGGGGGTTGAGTTCAAACTGCGGCTGAGCACAATAATGCGTCGGCCGGAAAGCCGTCTACCGTGCAGTGATTGGAAGGTTCGGCGGCCCATGAGGAGCGTATGCCCCATGGTGAGCTCCCGAAAGCGGGTCAGGTCATCCGGCAGGCGCCACGGTAATTCTCCATCGCGGCCGATGGTGCGGTTGGGGGCCGCGAATGCGGCGATGATGGAAACGATCACACCGCGACGGGGGCTTTAATGTGGGGGTGGGGATCGTAGTTATGCAGTGCAAAATCCTCATAACGGAAATCGAATATCGACTTCACATCGGGGTTGAGCTGCATTTCGGGCAGGGGTCGGGGCTCCCGGGTGAGCTGCAAGCGGGCTTGTTCGAGGTGATTCAGATACAGATGGGTATCGCCGAACGTGTGGATGAATTCGCCGGGCTCCAAATCGGTGACGTGGGCGATCATCATGGTCAGGAGCGCGTAGGAGGCGATGTTAAAGGGTACGCCGATGAAAAGATCC
>CAZFCJ010000318.1:0-1615 GCA_964517315.1 uncultured Anaerolineaceae bacterium
GAGATGGGGCAGCGGAGCCGTGCCCGCTCCAGCCTGGAACGGGCGACATCCACCTATGACGGTCGATTCTTCATATGGAGCTCCTGGAGCGATTGGTCGGCCGCGGTGCTCACCTGGATGGACGGCGATGGCCCCAAAGCGCTCGAGGGTCTGAGGGAGCTGGCAGACTGGCTTCTATCCGCAGGCGCCCTTGGATATGCACCGCTGGTGCTCGCCGACCTGGCCGAGATTGCTGCGGAAAATGGCGAGGTCGCGACGTGCGAACAAGCTGCTATCCAGAGCTCGGAGATTGCCGGGCACGAAGAGAGTCCTTTGGCGGGATGGCTGGCCTCGCTGATCACCGCCCGGTTTCACCTCGCCCGGGGTGCCCCCGACGCCGCCGTCGAAGAGGCGAGCCAGGCGTTGGTCGGGCTCGAGGAAGCCGGCTATGCCCTCTTGGCGGCCGGCAGTCGGGAGGTGGTGGGGCAAGCGCTTTCGTCTGTTGATCCATCCGCCGCAGTCGAGATCCTTCAGCGCGCCCTCCAGGACTTTGACGCCTGTCGGGCGGTCTGGCATCGCGACCGGACCCTCGCCAGACTCACCGATCTCGGCACCCGTGGCCGCCGCGCCGCGGCGGCGATACACGGCCCGGCCAGCCTCAGCCCCCGGGAGCGGGAGGTGGCGGCGCTCACCGCAAGCGGGCACACCGCACACGATGTCGGTCAGAAGCTGTTCATCGGCAAGCGCACCGTGGAAACCCACCTGGCCAACATCTACGCCAAACTCGGGATCAGCTCCAAACGGGAGCTGATCCAACGCTCCGCGGAGTTCGGCCTGTAGGCGACTACGTAATCGAGTCCGTATCGGCTACGGAACCGTACGGCCCGCCGGTTTAGGTTCGGAGGGTCGGTTGAGAGGAGGGATATGTCGCTATACACCGACCTGGGCGGAGAACCAGCGATCTCCGCGGCTCTGGACCACTTCTATGACAAGGTCCTCGCCGACGAACGGATCAACCGTTACTTCGATCGAGTCAACCTGGATCGGCTCAAGTCGACCCAGGCGTCCTTTTTCGCCATGGCCCTTGGAGGGCCCAGCGAGTATTCAGGCCGGGATCTCAAGACCGCGCACGCGCGGCCACGAAAGCAGGGACTCGACGAGGCGCATTATCACATCTTCATGAATCACTTCGAGGACACCCTCGCCGAATTGGGTGTGCCCGAGCCCAAGATCACGGAGGTGATGGCCATCGCCCACACCGGGAAGGACGACGTCCTCGACACCTGACTCTGGTCGGAACATACAGGAAGGGGGCGGCCCGATTTGGGCCGCCCCCTTCCGTTTCGTCTCTTCCTCTCAGGCTCCGCCTTTGACCTCGATGATCTCGTCGGCCACCAGACCGTGAGCCTCCCGATGCACTGTCTCGGCGGCACCGGCATTCGGCGCCTCGACCAGGCAAAAGACCGTCGCCGGGCTCTCGCTGTACCAGTAATTGGTGTATTTCACCCCAAAGCGGTCCTGAATTTCCAGATCGCGCTCATGCGCGCCTGCCAGGGCAACGGGGTCGATCGCATCCATACGATGGATATCCATGAAGAGCGGCATCATTCACCTCCTTCCCGTCGCTCACCGGCGA
>CAZFCJ010000319.1:0-1605 GCA_964517315.1 uncultured Anaerolineaceae bacterium
GGGTTGGACCACCTGCTCAACGTCGAATCGTTGAGGGAGCTGGAGCTTTCCTACACACAGATCAGCGATGAGGGGCTGGACAAGCTCGCCCGGCTTCCGAACCTGCAGAGGTTATACCTGACCGGCACCGGGGTCACGGATGACGCATTGGACGGCTTCCGCGCCCGACGACCCAGTTGCAAGGTCTATCGGTTCTAGCTTCGCCGTCGCGTACTCCGCGCCGAGTCTCTCGGCGTTCTTTGATGATTTCGTTGACCTGAATCCGGCAAGGCCGTAGTGGACTGTCAGCATCAAAACGTGCATTGGGTGGCTGGGGTCGGAGCGCAGCGGAGCCCCCCGGACCTTCGGCTGGGGGCTCACTTCGTTCGACCCCAGGCATCCACAAAAAAGCGATCGCCAGACCAGTAGTTCGATGCAGGCGTTGACAGGGATTGGCGGGCGGGGATAGGGTTGAGTCGGGAGGAATCACCATGCAGTCTGTTCAAGTCGATGTCCCCGAATCGTTACGGGAATTCATTCAATCCCGGATTGAGGCCGGCGAGTACGACAGCGTCAGCGAGTACCTTCAGGTGCTCATCCGGGCGGATCAGAAAGTCCGTGAAGCGCTGGCACCTTATACGACAGGGGCCCATCTGGAATCGTTGATTCGGGAAGGCCTGGACAGCGGCGACGCCGGCCCGATGACGCGCGACGATTGGAATTCTCTTCGTCGTCCGTATCAAGAGCAACAGGAATTCTCGGCAGATGAATGAGCACCTCACGCTGCCACCGCACTCACGCCGCCGAACGGGATCTCGCCGATCTGGCGGCCTATCTCGGCCAAGAGGATCCGTCTCTCGCTCTGCGGTTTCTGGATGCTGCGGAAGCCACATTTGAACTCCTGACGGACGTTTCGGAGATGGGCTCCCCGTGCTTGTTTGAAAGTCCAAGAGCAGAGGGGCTCCGCGTTTGGGCGGTCCGGGGCTTCAGAAGCCATTTGATCTTTTATCGCCCCACGGATGAGGGGATCAGCGTCATCCGGGTTCTTCACGCGGCTCGTGATATTGAACGTGTGATCGAGGAGTGAATTCCGGAACGGCCGGTTGGATGGCCTTTCCCGGTGGGGGCACACGGATCTTGGGTAGATGTCAGATCCACAGTCGCCGGTTCTGAGAGAACGCTCTCACCCTTCGCGGTGGTCGTCGATGATCTCTTTGACTTTGTGCGGGTCGGGCATGCCGTTGACTTCGATCTCCACGGTGGCCTGGCCGGCGCTGGAGATCCCGATCCAGCCGACGTTGAGCATCCGCTGCAAAAACGACTGCCTCACCTGGATATTCCGCACGTTGCTGTGGAAGACGTCGTTGGTGTGCTTGGAGAGGATTCCTTTGCGCAGCGTGGTCTGCTCGTTGGTGACGGTCAGCGTGGTGCCCAGGGTCTGAATCCACCAGATGAGCAGCAGAAGCGGCCCCAACCCGGCGAGGATCCATCCCACCACTTGCATCCATCGCTCACCGAAGAGCAAGCCCACCCCGACCGGGATCAGCAGGACGCAGAAGATGAAGTAGAGGGGATGGTTCCGGAACATCGCCGGGTGATCTTCGTAGAGCACGACTTCGTCCTGGT
>CAZFCJ010000320.1:0-772 GCA_964517315.1 uncultured Anaerolineaceae bacterium
GGCCGTGGCGATGTACATGGCCCAAATCACCGCCGCCGGCGAGTTGATCGTCATGCTCGTCGAGACTTT
Organism: uncultured Anaerolineaceae bacterium; assembly: GCA_964517315.1. Taxonomy (GTDB): domain Bacteria; phylum Chloroflexota; class Anaerolineae; order Anaerolineales; family E44-bin32; genus DASWJQ01. The sequence goes on from CAZFCJ010000320.1 coordinate 70, forward strand.
GTCAAGGGGAATACCGTCGAGCAGCACCTCCATATCCTTCATTGACGATACCGCTACCCCGCACTTGCCGAATTCACCCAGCGCCTCCGGGTCGTCGGTGTCGTAGCCCATCAATGTCGGCAGGTCGTAGGCGATCGAGAGCCCGGTCTGACCCTGCTCAAGCAGGTAATGGAAGCGCCGATTGGTCTCTTCCGCCGTGCCAAACCCGGCGAACATCCGTTTCGTCCAACCTCGCCCCCGGTACATCGTCGGATGGATTCCCCGGGTGTACGGATACTGCCCCGGGAAATTAAGGTCTTGGAGATAGTCCATGTCCTGCACGTCCAAGGGAGTGTAGACACGGTCGATACTCTCGGAGGAGGTGGTCATGAAGCGATCGCGAGGCTCGGGTACTCGAGAGAGGGAGCGGTGAAGTGTGGTCTCCTCCCACTTCTCGTAGGCTTCACGCAGCTTCTCAAGCTGCTCTTTGTCGTACATGGACACCTCCGATGTGGTGGCGTTTTGGGGGGATTGTCGGGATTATAGCATGTGGGTTTGCGCCGAATACCCACCTTACATGTTGCTTGCAGACATCCCAAAGAACGGCCGTGTCATGTCAAGATGTGAATGAGCTCGAATCATGTTTGGCAATCATCGGTTTGTAGCAGGAAGGGACACAGGTCATGAAGAAAGAGTACTCACTGCCTGTCTTTTTCATCGGACT
>CAZFCJ010000320.1:782-1584 GCA_964517315.1 uncultured Anaerolineaceae bacterium
AATGGGCCTCGGTTATCAGGCGATTGTCATTCGCTACGTGCCGCAGGGCGCGGCCTTGGTCGCTGAAGCCTTGGGCTTGTTCCTGGCCGGTTCATTGACCGGAGCGCTGTTCCTGCGGGCAGTGGCCTCCATAAAGGGCCCGATCGGCCGTGGTCTGGTGATTTTTGGCTATCTACTGTTCGCGCCCGTGGGGATGATGGCCGGTTTGGTCGCGCCCGGCTCACTTGAGCCCGTGAACGGTGGCTCGTGGCTGGCATTCTTCCTTGGTGCGCCGGTCGTGATCTCTGTGACGGCCAGCGTGGCCGTCCTTATTGGATTGGGTTTCACCGGCGGCTTAGCCGTCGCCGTGCAAAGGATTAATTTGGGACGAATGGCCTGAGGTTTACCTAAGAGAAGGTACGGAATCTTTTTCGGATTTGGTAGGAAGGGCGCTTTGATCCGAAAAAGGCAAGTGGGGTGGGAAGGTCCCACCCCCACTTGTTTTAAGGCTGACTCCCCGCTCTGCCGTCTTGCCGGCCAGCTCCATCTTCGTTCTGTCTCAGGGCCCTCAGGAAGGCCAGCACTCCCGCGGCCATCACCTGACTGGAAGCCATCGCCCGGTCGGCCAAGTTGCGAGCTCGATCGAGACGAATCTGGGGCTCTCGCTCTGAAATCTCGTATAGCTCGACCAGGACACCGTGGGTGCTCTCGGGATGAATGAACGCGATCCGTTTGCCGCCGGTGCCAATGACCGGTTCTTCGTTGATCAGTTTAAGTCCCCGCGCTTCAAGCTCACGCAGAACCTCTTCGATGTCATCCACCT
>CAZFCJ010000321.1:0-1573 GCA_964517315.1 uncultured Anaerolineaceae bacterium
AGCGTCGCGTCTCGGCGGGCTTTGTCGAGCATCACCCGGAAGAGCCAGGCCGAGAGCAAGATATAGATCACTCCCAGCAGGACCATCACGCCCCAGTCGGTCATCAGACTTACCGCCGTGGCCTGCCCGGCGGCGGTCGAGTGCAGCGCGCGGGCCGCCCAATAGGGCGCCAGGATGTAGCTCAGCGGGGTGGTCCACCCGGGAAGAAGTGCGATCGGGAAGAGGAACCCACATAGGATGTAGATCGGGAACTCCAGCCCGTTGCGAAAGTTGTGCGCGTCGGCGTTCACGACGAAAAGCGGCGAGAGCAGCAGGCCAAAGCAAACGAACGAGAGCACGATGAAGAAGCAGCTGGCGGCGAACAGACCCGGTTGACCGATCGTCAACGGGTAACCGAACATCAATGAGGCCAGCGCGTAGGCCAGCACCATCGAGCCCATTGACTGAATAACGTGGGACAAATTCTTGCCCAGCACGACCACCCAGAGCGGCGTGGGAACCCCAACCAACCCTTCCAGCGTGCCCGTCCAGCGCTCCCGTGTGATCGCCCCCCCACTCACGAAGAGCAAACTGCTCCACAGCCCGGTCAGCCCGCTGCCGACCACCACGAAGATACCGTAGTCGCCACCCTTCTCCTGCAGCATAAAGAGCCCCAACAGGGCAATAACCAGGGGCTGGATAAAAACGGCAAAGATCACAAACGCGTCGGTCGCCATTTGGCGCATCGCCATTTCCCCGGCCAGCCGGGCGACCCGCGCGTAAGAAATCAAGCGGTTCACAGGCTTTGATCCCCGCTCTCCCCGGCGTCCACCAGCCGGACGTAGGCGTCCTCCAGGGTCGGCTCGCGCACCTGGACGCGCCCCACGCGCGCACCGCGCAGTAGATCGATGATGTCGGAAACCGCCTCCGACCCTCGGGGCGTGTGCACCTTGAGGTACTGCCTGTGGTCCCGATCCTCCACGGCCACGGTGTCCACGAAGGGCTCACCGCGCAACTGTTCGATCGTCTCCTCCGCGACGCCGAACACCTCCACCTCAACCACGGACAGGTCCCGCACGTGCTTCTTCAGCCCTTCGGGGGTGTCCAGCGCCACGATTTTGCCGTGGTCGATCACGCCGATCCGGTCGCACAGCGCATCGGCCTCAAACATGTAGTGCGTCGTCAGAAGGATCGTCTTGTTCTCCGCCTGCATGTTGCGGATCACGCCCCGCAGCCTTCGCGCTCCGACGGGATCCAGGCCGATCGTCGGCTCGTCGAGAAACAGGATTTGCGGGTCGTGCAACAGGGTGCGGGCCACGTGCAGGCGCTGCTTCATGCCCCTCGAGTACCCTTCGACCTTCTCGTCGGCCCGGTCCTGCAGGCCGACCATTTCCAACAAGTACGGGATGCGCTTGTCCGCCCTGGACGGGTCCACGTGATACAGGCTGGAGAAGTAGCGCAGGTTGTCGTGGCCGCTGAGCCGCCAGTACAGCCCGCGCTCGCCGCCGAAGATGAAACCGATCCGATGGCGGATGTCCTGCGGTTGTTCGACGACGTCAAACCCGGCCACGCGCGCCGATCCGGGTCAACCGCG
>CAZFCJ010000322.1:0-1552 GCA_964517315.1 uncultured Anaerolineaceae bacterium
CATGGGGTAGTTCCGGCAGAGGCCGCCGCCCTTGGTCGGTTGCCCGCACCGCTCGGGTGTCTCGGGCATGTCAGGAGGCGTGGTGGCCGCACAGGCCGTCGGTCCGGGCCGTGAGCTTGCAGCGGGAGCCGCGGCTGGTGATTGCGGTGCAGCGCTTGTCCGGGCTGCCGGCGTCCTGGTCGCCGTCACTGGGCTCGTCGCGCGGCGGCGCGTGGATGTGGACGCGGCCCGGCCGGTACTCGACCTCGACGTCGTCGTGGGTCGCCCAGAGGATCGGCGAGGTCCGCGGCAGTCGGCGGACCACACCTGCCTCCTCGAGCCCGCCCAGGGTCTTGTGGACGGTGGCTACGTCGGCGCCGAGCTCGACCGAGAGCGTGCGGGCGGTGCGGGCTCCGCGGGAGACGAAGAGCGCGATGCGGTCGGAGAGCGGGAGCGTCATGCCCGCCTCCGGTCCAGCTCCTCGCGGACGATCTCGCGGACTTGGTCGGGTGCGGCTGGCGCCAGGCGGCTGGCTTGATCGACGACGAGCTGGGCGGCGGTGGCAAAGCTGCCCGCCGGGCCCAAGCCGGAGAGGTCGCGGATCCTGTCGATGTCGCGCTCGTAGATGCGGACGGTGCGGGTGCGCATCCTTGGGTTGCGGGGTGTGATGGCCTAAGAATCGTAGGGTCAAGCTTCGGGCTATGACCTCTCAGGCTGTGGCGGCCGAGCGCAGGGTGGTGAGGTTCAGCTCTGTCGCCAGGACCTTAGTCTTGGCGCGAGGGTTCCTGCGCTTTGCTCTCTTCTGAGGCCCTGTGGAACGCGGACACAACCTCGTCGACTGCTTTGATGGCTTCCGCAGTGTCCGCAATGCTAAACCGGCGTGCCCGCCGGTGGACAACGTTGTTCCGCTTGTTGTACGCACGGAGAGCTGCTGAGATTTGCTCATCGTTTAAATCGAAATCTCCCAACACGAAAGCTGCGAACTTGAGCGCCTGGGGGAGTGACAGATCCTTGAAGATCTTCTCTACATTGACCTCGATATCCATCTCCTCGCACCGACCCTTTACGAAGGTCTTGATGCTCATCTCAAGCGCGACAGCGAGCTCGATGTAAGCCAGATGGAACTGGTGGGTCGTCAGATGTGTCCTGGCTGACTCGATGTACTCCAAGTCCAGCGGTACCTTCGTATCGAGCTCATGTTGGATCGGGTTCTTCGAGTCGAACCAGTCGGAGTCTCTATGCCATTCCCACACCTCCCGGGGATCCAGGACGACGGGAGCATCCGGCTCGTACTCTCCAAGAACTCGGGTCAGTCGCCAGAGCTCAGGAAGGTATCCCATGTGCACCCTCTCAGCCGCCTTCTGGATTTCATATCTTCTCTGAGCTATAGCGCGCTTTTTCGACTCATCGGAAACCACGGCGTTCCGTCCCTGGTACGTCTCGAAGTACGCATCTTCATCCAAGAGCAGGAGCGGCGCATCCTTTCGAGGGATGTCGGCGCGGGAAGTGGCTGTCGACTCGATGATATCTTGCGACAAGCCCAGCCGTTTCAGCCGGTCTCCTACCGCTCCTA
>CAZFCJ010000323.1:0-1544 GCA_964517315.1 uncultured Anaerolineaceae bacterium
GGGAACTTCTCCTTCACCACCTTCGGGGTGACCAGCGAGACGTTGGTGCCGAACGCCTTGCCGGAGCCCACCTTGCGCTTGAGCTCCTCCATCCGCTCGTCGTCGTCCCAGCGCGCGACCTCGAAGCCCCCGATCCGGGAGTACCGTCCGAGCTTCTCGTAGAAGTCCACACTGTACATGGTGGTGTAGACCGTCATGTGATCGTGCGACGTCATGAAGCAGAAATCGGAGGCATGCGCCGTCGAGCCGATATCGGTGGGTATGGCCGACTTGTCGATGCCGACGATGTTGTCCCACCCCCTCTCGATGAGGTGATGAGCCACCGAGGCTCCGACGATTCCGCCCTGGCCGATGATCACGACGTTCGCGCTCTCGGGGAAATTCGCCATTTGTTACGTCTCCGCCGACATTCCCCAGGTGACCTCGTGCTTGAACCTGCTCCTTTGCCGGCAGTCGGTCAACTTACCGCATGTCGGAAGGATCGATCTTGGGCCGGAGGAGCTTCGGGCTTCACTGTGAACGCCGAGCGGGTCGCGCGGATCTGGCGGCGGGAGGGGCTCAAAGTGCCGCAGAAGCAACCCCAGGCGCGGACGGCTGTGGTTGAACGACGGCTCGTGCATCCGGCTGCGCCCGGGCTGGCGCTATCACGTCTGGGCCTACGGCTTCGTCCGGGCCCGGACCCATGGCGGCCGGGTGCTGCGCATTCTCACGGTGGTCGACGAGTTCAGCCGGCGGTACCTGACTATCCTGGTGGCCCGGCGCATCACCGCGGGAGCGTCCCCGAGCTTCTGGCCGAGCTGTTCGTGGCCCGCGGCACGCCCGGGCACGTCCGCTCGGACAACGGCCCAGGGTTCTGCGCCGAGGCGCTGCGGGCCCGGCTCGGCCGCCTGGGCGTCGGGACGCTGTTCATCGAGCCCGGCAGCCCCTGGGAGAACGGCTACCGCGAGAGCTTCAACTCCAGGCTCAGGGACGAGCTGCTGAACCTGGAAATCTTCTATGCACTGCAGGAGGCCCGGGTGATCTTCGAGCAGCGGCGGCTGCACTCTGACCGGGGGCCTCGAAACCGAGCCGTACTGCTTGCGCGCGCTGGTCGCCCGGTTCGGGGACCGAGATATCGAGGCGATCACCGAGCGGGATAGCATCCCGTACCGGCGTGACCGGCTGGAGGAAGGCCGGCGGACTACGTGGACAAGCCTCAAACTGTCGGGCGGTACATTTTGGCGCCGCCGCGCCGGTAGCCGAGCCGCCGCCCGGATGCTCACCCCTCGACATGGCACGCACGCCGAACCCGGGCATACAGCTCCACTGAATACATCCCCAGCCTTCTGCAAGAGCCGGCCTCTCCGACCGCCTCACGGGGTCAGTTTCGCTCCGCCATTCTCAGTCGACGCCATTAACCTTATAAACGACACTTTTCGCATGCAGATTAGGTATTACAAAACAACAATATAAAGCATCAACACGGTTTACATGGCTGTTGTACATTTTGCTTAGAGTCTGGCTCGGAATGTTTTGCGTGATCTCAATGCCTTGCGAGACGCCTG
>CAZFCJ010000324.1:0-1531 GCA_964517315.1 uncultured Anaerolineaceae bacterium
GCAGTTAGCCGCTTCCCTGAGAAGAGATTCAGCGTGTCTGAAATCGCATCAATCAGCGGGCACCAAGACTTGAGAATGCTATAATACCCGCGCTCTGTGAGGCGGACTCACGCGAGGGATTCCCAAGGGGGCTTGAAAGTGATTCACCATGGAGAACGGAAGGAGGTTCTTCATGGCGGCAGCAGTGGGGGTTCGGGGCGATTACGGGGCGGATGACCTGAGGCGCGTGGCGAAGGCGAGCCGGGATGCGAAGCAGACGCGGCGGCTTCTGGCTTTGGCGGCGATCTACGATGGTGCCTCACGGAGCACGGCCGCGCGGATCGGCGGGGTGGGCCTGCAGACCGTTCGGGACTGGGTTCTCCGGTTCAATGCCGAGGGGCCGGAAGGTCTGATCGACCGCCAGGCACCGGGGAAGGCGCCGCTGCTGACGGCGGCGCAGCGTCGGGCGCTGGCCGCAGCCGTGGAGGCCGGGCCAAGGCCCTATCTCGACGGCGTGGTGCGTTGGCGGCTGATCGATCTGGCCCAGTGGCTCTGGGACGAGTTTGGCGTCTCGGCGAGCCGTCAGACGCTCGGGCGGGAGCTGCGGGCGATGGGTTTTACCAAGCTCTCGGCGCGCCCGCAGCACCATGCGCAGGAGCCCGAAGCCATTGAGGCGTTTAAAAAAACCTCCCCGGCATCGTGGCGGAGATCCGCGCCGAGCAGGCGCGGGGCAAAACCATAGAGATCTGGTTCCAGGACGAGGCGCGGATCGGCCAGAAGAACAAGATCACCCGCCGCTGGGCCCAGCGCGGCACCCGACCAAGAGCCCCGCACGACCAGCGCACCAAGTGGGCCTACATCTTCGGCGCCATCTGCCCGAAGAAGGGCAAGGGCGCGGGGCTGGTCATGCCTTGGTGCGACACGCACGCGATGGCCATGCACCTTGCCGAGATCAGCGCCATGGTCGACCCCGGCGCCCACGCCGTCGTGATCCTCGATCAGGCCGGATGGCACATCTCGAAGAAACTCGCAGTGCCCGGCAACGTCACCCTCGTCCCGCTACCGCCAAGGGCGCCCGAGCTCAACCCGGTCGAGAACGTCTGGCAGTTCCTGCGCGACAACTGGCTCTCGAACCGCGTCTTCCACAACTACGACGACATCGTCGCCCACTGCTGCGATGCCTGGAACAAGCTCACCGACCAGCCCTGGCGCATCATTTCCCTCGGCCTTCGCGATTGGGCGCACGGGTTCTGATCAGTGAGCGTTGGTATCAGTCGTTGATTTCATGGTACCGCCTCCCCGGCTCGAACGGGGGACCCCCAGATCCACAATCTGCTGGTCTGGTTTTCCCGCCAATTCCTCCGAGTTCCTCAGTTCGGAAAAAAGCATTGGTAGCAAACAGGTTGGACGCCTTGCAGCTTGCTGCCGTTTCCGGCATATTCCGGTCGTGTGCTGACACTCTGATGACACGGGTTAGCCCACAACCGGAGGCGCGCATGGCTCTCACCGAAAAGCGGATCCGTGACATGAAGCCGGGGAAGGCAACTCGCAT
>CAZFCJ010000325.1:0-1529 GCA_964517315.1 uncultured Anaerolineaceae bacterium
CGGTAGACACCAGCTTGGCCATGGAGGCCGGCTTCATCAGCTCCTTGGGCTTCAGCTCACCGGCATCATAGAGCCTGGCCGCCCGGTAGGTGATGAGTTCGGCGGCATCGATGCGACAGCTCATCTCGGCGATCATGTTCCAGATCAGCTGCTTACAGCCTAGCTTCTGGCCAAAGCTCTCCCGTTTCTGAGCATGCCGCTGGGCGATGGCAAAGGCCGATCTGGCCACCCCCAGGCCCGATCCGCCCAGAATAATGCGCTCGAAGTTGAACATGCTGAGCATGATCCGAAAGCCCTCATTGAGATTGCCCAGCAGGTGATCGGCGGGAACCCGGCAGTCCCTGAACTCCACCTCGCCGACCACACAGCCTCGCCGCCCCATAAAGGTATAGGTGCGCGGAAAACTCATCCCCGGCGTTCGGTCGGGCACTACCACGGCGCTCATCCCCTTTTGGGCCGGTACCTGCGGGTCGCTGATACCGTAGACGATATAGGTATCGGCCTTGGAGGCATTGGAGATATAGCGTTTAAAGCCGTTGATCACGTACTCGTTGCGTTCCTTATCAAGAGTGATCCTGGTCTCCATACCGGCGCTGTCGGAGCCCACGTTGGGTTCGGTCACGCAGATGGCGCCGATCTCACTGCCATCGATAATCCCCTGCAGATAGCGCTCGCGAATGGCAGGCGTCGCGTAGCGGTGCAGTGGATAGGCGCAGCTCTGTGCCGTACCGATGGTAGTCTCGAAGGCGTAATTGATGGCCGCGGCCTCTTCGGAAAGGATGGTGGTATGAGTCAGTCCCGGCCGACTAAGGCTGCCCTGATAGAGATCGGCAAACATCAATCTCAGATAACCGGCCTCACCCAGGGCCCTGACCACCTTTTTGACTGCCTCCCAGTCCTGACGATCCTCGATAGCGGAGGCGACCGGCAGCAGTTCGCGATTCAGGAAATCTTTGACCTCGGCTCGAAATGCCCGGTCCTCATCGTTCAAGATAAAATCTTGCATCAGGCGCCCCTCATAAAATCGGGAACCCCGACCTGCGAGGCCAGGCGTTCAATCTCACGTTGTACCAGATTCAGATTGGAATCCCGCACCGTAGGCAACTGGACGCGGGCGTGGCGGACATCGTTATAGTCCAGTTGCGCCTGCACCAGGCATTCCGAGTCGGTCTCGGCCTGAGCGATGGTCGTGCCGAAGGGGTCGAGGATGCGCGATCCTCCCCAGAATCGTGCCCCGCCCTCGACACCTATCCGATTGGCCATGACCAGCGGCATGCCATACATCATGGCGTAGAAATTGACCGTCAGTTCCCAGCCCTTGGGGTTGGAGAACTCCGCACTCACCGCCTCCAGCTCGGCACCGCCTCCCTCCCTCGGGTCGGGCCGGCCGCGGCCCCGGGGGTCGGCCGGAACGTCGTCGGGGACGACCTCGCCGCCGCCCCCGTCGTCGTCCCTCCGGAGCGGCGGGACCAGGTAGAAGCAGACGTCCGGGTCCTCCTCCTCGAGCGTCCGGAGGTCGTCGGGGCTCG
>CAZFCJ010000326.1:0-1508 GCA_964517315.1 uncultured Anaerolineaceae bacterium
ACGCAAGCAATTGCGAGCCGACGGCCGCCCCGAATCGGAAATGAGCGCCCTCTTCACCCGGGAACAGCAATTCGTGGACAACCTGTTCTCCAACGCGCCCCACAACGACGTCATCGGCGCTTTCGAAGGCGCCAACTACCAGGCCAATGGTTACTACCGCCCGGCCATGAACTGCATGATGTTCACTCGGACCGACTTTTTCTGCGGCGTGTGCGAGAGCGCCATCGAAGACGTCATTCGTCTTTCGGTGGGGGATTGATTCCGTTTGCGTGGCGGCCTGCTGCTCGGCTTTGGAGCGGAGCCACCGCCACACGAATACGTTTATGCGGGACCCGGGTAGCTATAGCAAGATGCCTACGAAGCCTGACACTTTTGCCTACATCAGCTCTGGAGAAAATTTCCGGGTATCCCCGTTCCTTCGTGAGTGCGATCTCGAAGGCATGCGCGGGAATTCCGCGTTTCTCCAGAACCTGGATTTGGCCCAAGTCCATTTAGGGCATCACACACATGACAATACGAGGGTCAGCGCCAGCCTTCGTGATTTGCATTCGGTTCTCGATGGCGTGCTCAATATCAAGCATTCGAGGCAGGTACCATGATCCTCCGCCGATTGGTCGAGGCGTTACGCAAGCAGGACTGGCTGACCGTCGTGATCGAGACACTTATCGTCGTGCTCGGTGTCTTCCTCGGTATTCAGCTCGGCAACTTGAACGAATCGCAAGCCGACAAGGCGCGGGAGCGTGAATATATCGCTCAGATCATCCTGGACCTCGAGGACGATCTCGTGATGACGGATCTGGTTTTGCATCAGGTCAACCAGTTCTATGCGCATGGCGACTATCTGGATAAGGCGCTGACGGTACCGGATTTCAGGATCGAGGATCCGGACTATCTTGCGTTCTCGGTCGCGCGCGCGGGCTATACACGGTTTCCCGTATTTTCCCGCAACGCCATCGATGAACTCATCAGTGTCGGTGGCCTGACACTTCTGCGCGACAGGGCGATCAAACGCGAGATTCTCGATTATTACGATTTTGCAGACGATAGCGGGCAATGGAATGATCTGCTTCGCGAGCAGCAAATCGTCTACAAGCGAGCCTATCAGGGGCTGCTGTCCCGGGAGATCGAGAAGCGGATCGGCCTCTCCACGGCAACTTTCAGGGGAGAGATGCAAAGCTGGGAGGATGAACTGGAAACGCTTGGTTCCGAGCGCCTGGGCGTGAGTCTGTCTGAAGCGGAAGCAATTCTGGCAGAGGCGAAGCAGCGGCCGCAGCTTTACGACTCGCTTTCCATCATGGCGGCCATCCATGTCCGGCTGACGTTGCGTGCTGAGCTGATCCAGCGAAGAGCGACTGATCTGAAGGAACGGCTTGAGCAGCACCTGGGGCGATCATGAATTTGAAAGCCCGGACATCCAGGGCCTACAGCATCCCGAAAAAGAGTCGTGGGTGTCCCAGTTGTCGTGGTACAGATCGGCGCTACCACCCCCGGCACCGCTCAAGGCACTC